>CBDUBH010000089.1:0-14966 GCA_965365345.1 uncultured Melioribacteraceae bacterium | reverse complement strand
AATTGCGGCGGCTTCAATAGCTATAAAAATTGCGGCTTTCAAATAATTTTTAGTGTAGATTTCGCCCGCTCCGGGAATTACCAAAGACATTAATGCTGCAAGCGCAGGTGATTTTTTCCCGGGAACTGAATTTGAAACTTGAGGAATATTATTTTCAAAATTTTGAAGAAGAATTTTTCCGTCTTCCGATAAATTTCCAGTAAAAGAAATTTTTTCATTTTGAATTAACTGCGCAAAATTTATTCCTGAAATAATAAATGCGATCAAAAATATCTTCTTAAACATTAAAAATTTCTCCGGAAATATTATAAACTAAAATCAAATAAAATTCCGCCGTAAAATTGCCATTCTTTTCCGTACTCAATTTTTTCACCGCGAACATCTCGAACATATTTATCAAATCCGTATGCAGCATTAAAAAATATACTTGTCGGGAAAAGATAAAATGAATTTAATTTAAATCTTAATTCACCGCCGGCGCCTTTTTTAAAATCATTTAAAGCCGGAGTTTTTCCGTTCCACGCATTACCCAAATCTCCGTAAACCGAAAGGAATATTTTATCAAAATATAAAAATGCAAAACGCTTATCAATGTTTTTGAATAAAGGGAATCTGTAAGTTAAATTTGCCCAGGCAACTTCATTTCCGCTGATTGCGTAAAAAGGATAAGCTTTCATTCCAATGATTCCGCCGAGATAAAAATCAAAGAAATCCGGGATTGTAGGACCGAAAATTGTACCCGCTCTGAATGTTCCTGAAATTGTATGATCTTTCCAGGTTTTTATATGTTCGCGCAAATTTAGTTCGAGTCTGTGAAAATCAAAATCTTTATAGATCGGTTTTAAAATTCCATCTTCAACTTCGTAATTATTATCCGGATTGAATTTATTCATTTCGTAATTATAACGAAGTTCAATTTTTCTACCGATTGGATTTATATCGGAATTTAAATATGGAAAATCAAATTCATGAGTTAAAGTAATTTGAAAATTTCTGCCGATCAAATATGTGTCTTTTGATTTTTGCACAAGTTGATCCATTGTGCCGGGAAATAAAAAACTACCCAAAGTGCTTGTATAACGGCTTAAAATAAATCTGAACTCAATATTATTTGCGCGCGTAAACAACCTATGTTTTGCAACAAAATCGGCTTCTAAAAGACTATAATCAACATCAATCGGAATTTGATAATCGTAATTAATTGTACCGTTATCCAAAGTATCAGCGCCGACTAAAAGATCTGTGTTCGCTTTTCTTGTAATATTATAAATTTCAAAAGAAAGTTCAGGCTTTAATCCCAAATCAAAAAGAAGCGGAAGTTTATTTCTGTAATTAAAAGTTAAAAACAGATCACGCTCCATTCTTTTATTTATTGATGCGCCTGCAAAAAATGAAAATCTATCAAGCATGTCATCCGAAGCAACGTAAAGTCCGGGCTTTATTCTATCGACAATATTCGGTGAAGTTGTATAATTATCATATCTGAGCAGAGGGAAAAATGAAACTTTTGTAAATGCGCCGCGATATTTTTTACGGTCATAATTTGGAATTTTTGTATCATCGTAATTTCTTAATCTTTCCAAATCAGGAATTGAATTTGAAGCTAAAATATTTTCGTTTATTGTTTCATTTTCAATTTTGTATTTTTTCTCCGGCATAACATTTTTTTGATGTTCATTTTCTAAAAAGAAAATTTTATATCCTTTTGAAGTGTATCCGGCGTAAGCGAT
This sequence comes from uncultured Melioribacteraceae bacterium, assembly GCA_965365345.1. Taxonomy (GTDB): domain Bacteria; phylum Bacteroidota; class Ignavibacteria; order Ignavibacteriales; family SURF-24; genus CBDUBH01. The sequence continues at coordinate 13,236 of CBDUBH010000089.1, read as the reverse complement.
ATTTCCGTTTTCATCAACGCCCGGCATAAATGCACCGCCCAAAACATTCGTAATTCTTTTTGAATTTTTTGTTTTAAAATCGTATTCATAAAGATTGAAAATTCCGGTTTCATCTGATGAATAAATAAGATTTCCGTTTTTATCAAACACTGGATTTCTTTCATCAATTTCGGAATTCAAAATGAAACTGAAATTTGTTCCATCGGAATTAACCGATGCAATATCCCTGCTTTGCAAATTGCTGAAATCAAAAACAATAAAATTGTTGTCATTGCTGAATTTGGGATTATAAACTTGTTCGCCGTTTTCAAAAAATGTTAATCGCTTGAAATTTTTTCCGTCAATATCTACAATTCCGATGTTTGAAGTTCCATCTTTTTGAAAAATGAAAGCGATCTTTTTTCCGTCATTTGAAACACTCGGATTATTTGCGCGTAATTCTTTGGTAATTCTTTTTTCTTTTTTTGAATTAAGATCATAAACATAAAGATCATGCAGATTTGCAGAGCCGGGATTATCTTCACTTAATTTTGCATAAATAATTTTATTTTCACCGGGAATAAAACTTACCGTTGAGCGGATCATAGTTTTGATCAACTCATCTTTTCCGGTTTGCAAATCTTTTTTATACAAATTTGGAAAAGTAAAATAATCTGAATTTCTATTTGAAATGTAAAAAACCGATTTTCCGTCTTTTGAAAAAACCGGATAAAAATTTCCGAATCCTTCTTGAGAAATAATTTTTCCGGAAACTAAATTTTGCCTGATATCTTTTACTTTTTCATTATAATTTTTTTCTAAATGATCTTGCCATTCACTATAAATTTCATTTCCGTTTTTTCCTAAAACATCTTCAAAAGCGCCGTCAATCGTAATGTTGGAAAATTTACCCAAAGCTTTATTTATCGCAGGAATTTTTTCTTCGCCGTAAGTTTTTGCGATATAATTAACCAACGCAAAACCTGAATTGTAAACAGATTCATTTCCAAGTGAAGTTTTACCGAACACACCCATTTCGTTCCAGGTAAGCATATTTCCATCAAGCACATAACTGCGCAGAATCATATCACGATGTGAATCCCAATTATCATAATTAAATTCTTTGCGCATGTATTGAGCAGTTCCTTCGGCAAACCAAGCAGGAACGTTTATTGATGAAACCGGATAAGTTGCAATGAAATTAGGAAATCCGTATAAAATATCCGGTCTGCGTTTATCTTCGTAATTTAAAAATTGAAGATACAAAGCAGGAACATTTCTGCTGACTTTTAAAGATGCCTGAATTTGTACAAGATGAGTAAATTCGTGCGAGATAACATTTCGAAGCCAATTATGCGTGCCGCGAAGATCAAAATCTAATGCGCTTGCCCAAATTTCAATTTTATTATTGAAAAAATAAGTTGCGCCGTTTGAATAATCATCTATATCTTTTATAACAAAATGAACCGTTTCAGGTTCATATCCGTATAGCGAAGTAATTGGTTCCCAAATTTCTTCGGCAATTTTCAAAACAACTTTGGCAGTTCTTTCAGCTTCATCGTGATAATGAACTTCGACATTTTCACCTTTGATTGTGTACCAATCAAGCTCCGGATGAAATTCAGTAAACTGCGCATTTAATAACTGCGGCAAAAATAAAATTGCCGGAATCAAAAACGAAATAATATTTATTTTCATAAAATACTTACCGCCACTCAAAAAGAAAAACTTATTTAATAACAGCGATCTTAATTACCTTTAATTCAGATTTGCCTGAATTTGATTCCGCTTCCACGCGCGCAAAATAAACGCCGCTTTGAATTTGACTTACATTCCAAACATATTCATTGTCAAATCCGCCTTTTGCATAATGATTCATTTCAGTAACAAAATCGCCTGCAAGATCAAATATTCTAATATTGATTTTTGAATCTTCAGCAACAAAACATCTGATAAAAGTTTCAGTTCCGTAAACAGGATTTGGCCAATTGTAAACTTTATCATTTGGGAGCAAATTTTCCGAAATCTGAATCTCAGAATTTATTTTTATAAATGAAGAATTTTTTTCATCTGCGTTTTGTTGCGACCATTCAACTTCACTTTGTGCTTTCAAATTCCATAAAAGCAGATCATTATTTTCAGTAATTGCCGCTAAATTTACAGAGCCGTTTTTATTAAAAAGAACCGGTGAAGTTTTTAATTCTGCTCCGGAAGAGATTTTTAATCCGTTTGAAATTTTTCCTTCTTCGTTAACAAAATAAATATTTCCGGCTTCATCAGAAAAAATTATATTTGATGAGTTTTCAAATTCTCCAGTTAAAACAAATTCCGAGATTTTTACATCAGCTGTAAACGGGAAATTATTTAAAATCGCGCCCGAAATATTTACAGCTTTTAATTGATTTTCATCACTGAAAATTATAGCAGGATTTCCATCACCTGAAAAATCGGAAAGCGCAATTCTTTCAATTTTGGAAGATGAATTTAATTTAAAAGAGTTTGCAATTTCATTACCCTGAATTACAAAAATTTCATTTTCATTTGAAAGTGCAACAACAAAATAACCTTTTGAGTTTTCAAAACTTGCAATATCAACAATATTTTCATTAAACTCCGTTATATTGTTTGACATTAACTGCTTTATAAAACTTTTTTCATCATTAGCAAAAAGTACAGAAATATTTGAAAAATTTCCGGATAACTTTTTCACCGGCGGAAAACTTTCACTTGATTCTATTTCATTTATTTCTTCATTCAAAATAACATAAATCTTTCCGTTTGCAGTTCCTGTAAAAAATCTGTAAGCGCCATTATTTTCAGCAATAACAATTGGCGGCGAAGTAATTTTATCATTTAACAAAAACGAATTTTGAAAAACCTGTTTGTTAAAAATCTTTATCAAATTAAAATTATTATCATAAACTCCGGAAATGAAAATTGTATCGCCGGCATCAAAAATTGCGGGTTTTTCATTTGAAAAATTTTGTAAAGTGAAAATTTGTTTAAGCGAATCATCAAATAAATAAAAAGTATTTTTTCCCGTTACCGAAAATAAATTTTCTTTTTCAAGATAATTAAATGAAATTATTGAATCCTGAATTCCTAAATTTTTATTTTGAATGATTTCTATAAAATCCGATCCGAAATTTAATTTGAAAGTCATTGTATTTTCAATTGCTGAAAAATCGCTGAATGAAATTAAACTGTTAGCGCCGGAATTTGTTTTTGTATTTGGTGTTGTAGAATTATCAAATTTGTTTTTGTACAAATTTGAATTATTATTTTTATGCCAAAGATCAAATTGATCCCCTTCACCGATTACCTGCTCGCCGAAAATAGTATAAAAATTTTCTCCGATATCCTGAATTCCATCTGCTTCTTCAATATCAACTCCGCGGTTGTTTTTATCGGCATTAATTTTATTTTCGGCTAATTTATTTTGAATAATTTTTTCATCAATATGCCAGATCAAAATTCCGCTGCCCGGTAAAGCCCAATCAAATTCATCAACATCTGTAATTACACCGGCAAGCGAATCAATGCTGTAACTATAAAATCCGGTTGTATCTTTTTCAAAATTAAAATTTATAGTTTCATTGCCCATTACAGAAGAAATAACTGCCCCGTTTTTTAATGCATCTCGATTTCGATTTTCAACAAGATAATATTCCGTTGAACTGATCGGAATTTTATAAATAACTGTATCGCTTAGATTTGCAATTTGTGAAGTTTTTAAATTAATAATTCCTGAATCCAAATTGCTAGTAACAGGTTCAACCCATCCTAAGTAAATTTTTTCCCATGCAGAAGGTTCCGGCGGAAAAACCCCGTTGTAAGCAAAAATTGCCTGCCCATCCATAAGTCCGAATCTTCCAATTGCGCTTAATCCGGTTTCTGTATCAAAAAGATCCGGCAATCCCAAATGACTCGCAATATTTGCAACCAAAATTCCGTTTATGGAAAGTTCCAGTAAAGCTGTTTCTCCGAAATTACTTAATTCACGACTTTCTGTTTCAGGAATTATTACAGAATTAATTTCGCCGCTACGATTTTCGGGAAGTCCTGAAATATCAGTTAAATTTTCTCTTAAAACTTTATTACTTAAATAAATTGACGGAAGATCTTTTTCATTTCCTAAACTTCCGGGAAGCGAAAGATCTTTTCCTACACCTGCATGGAAAATTATAAAAACATCATACGAATTATAATTTACATCCGGATGAATTTGCTTTGCCAGATTCCAGGATTCTTTCGCAAGATTTGCAAGCGGAGTAACTTCATCATTTTCGGGAGAATAAATTCGCATTCTTTCGGTAACAGTTACAATTTGCGGAAGAACCTGATACGAAATATTCTGTTTACCTTTTGATGCTTTTTGAAAATAATTTTTTACAAAAAGAAGATGATTCTCAAAATAATTTGCATCGTGCGGCAAAGGATCAATTATTGAATTTCCGTATTCTTTCGAATAGATAGTCCCGAATTTTCCATTGCCGAAAGTTGCAGCATCTCGATCTTCCTGAAACTCAACCATGACGGCTAAAATTTTTAGAGTATCATTATGCAATGTTGCGGCAGAATAATTTTTTGCTTTTGCCGAAAAAACATTTTGGGCAGTTGCACTGCCCAAAATAAAGATCATCAATAAATTTACAAGCAATAGTTTTTTCATAATTCAAATATTAAATTTTTATATACCTCTCGGCAAACCTGTTGATTGAGTTGGAACAAGTCCGAATCCTATTGAAAGTGTAAATCTCAAAGTTTCCGAGAGCGGATGATTTTCGCCGTTTTTAAACATTGATGTTGTAATATAACTGAAATCAAAACCGTAAGATTGATATTTGATTCCCGCGCCCATTGTTGCAAATTTTCTGTTTCCGTAAGATGGATCTTCATAGAAAAATCCGGTTCTTAACGAGAACATAAAATCACCGGGAGTTCCGTAATTGTATTCTAAACCGATTGAAGTAACGATATCTCTCAATTCTTCACTCATTGATTGATCGCCCCAAGCGGTAAATACGGCTTTGTAAAAATCATCTTTACTTGTTGTATCAGCAGTAACCAAAAGCTTACTGAAATCTACTGTAGCAATTAATGAATTAAATTCATCACTCATTAAACTTGCCGCAAATCCTAATCTGAAATTTGTCGGTATCGGATCTTCCTGCGCTTTATTGATATAATAAATTTTTGGACCAAGATTACTTAAATTCGCACCAACACTGAATTTATTCCCGATATTTCCAAGTAAAGGAATATCAAGATCTCCGGGGCGCCACATACCGCCAATATCAAAACTCACGGAAGATGCACTTCCTTCACCTCTTTGTCCGCCAACCGAAATTTCACCTGATAAACGGCTATGAATTAATCTAAAATTCATTCCCAATCCCCAATCAGGGTGAAGTTTAGTAGCATAACCGATCGTTGCAGCCAGATCAAAAGATTTGAATCTTCCCAATTCTGTCGGATCATTTTCACCAGTTTGAATAAATTCACCGAAATTCATATAAGTTAAACTTCCGGTCAAATGTCCGGAGATCGATTCCATATAATGAATGAAAGTCAAATATTCATAAAAAAGATCGAGATTAAATTGCGGAAGCCAGTTACTATGTGTAAAACCTATTTCGGTTCCTGTTAAAAATGCTACTCCGCCGGGATTCCAAAATATTGCTGATGAATTATCAGCCAATCCTGTTCCGCTTTCACCCATACCGCCTGCTCTTGAATCAGGAGCAAGTAATAGGAAAGGAACTGCAGTGGTTTGAACACCGCTTCTCTGTCCGTCATCACCATTATCCTGGGCAATCATTACATTATTTAATGTTAAAGCCATTGCCAAAATTAAGAATAATATTTTAAGAAACTTCATTTTAATCCTCCACTATGGTATCGTTTTAAACTCACCTGATTATTGCTAATTTACTTAGCACTTCTTTTTTAAAACTGCCGTCAATTGTTTTTACTGTTACTTTATAAAGATAAACACCATTTGATGCCAAATTTCCGTCTTCGTCTCTTCCATCCCAATCAATTTGAACAAAAGAATCGCTTACATTGAAATTATCTATGTTTTTGATCAGTCTACCGGCTACAGAATAAATTCGGATCTTTATATCAACCGGAACTCCGGATTGATTTCTGCTGAATGTAAATTTTGTTGATCCTGAAAACGGATTTGGAAAATTATAAACATTTTCAATAGCAAGATTACTATTATCAGAAACGGAAAAATATCCGGTCGCTTCCGATGCATTGTTAAAAACATCGAACGCTTTAATTTTGATTTGATATTCACCGTTTTCAAGATTTTGAAATCTGTAATTTATTTCACCGGATTTTCCGCCGGAATTTGCATCGCCCAAAAAGTGATTTGTAAAATCAATAAAATTATTTTCATCATCATTTAAGATTCCGGAAAGTTTATGCCCGATTCCCGCACCGCCGGCATTAATTCCGGTTTCATCTTTTAATTTTACTTTTAAATTCGGATTGCGATCAACCATAAAATTGGAACTGCTTGTCTGGTCATCAAATAAAATTTCAATTTCCGGACCTTTTCCATCATTTGTTTTTGTCGTATCAATTCCGCCAATCAATACATTTCCGGTAAATCCGACTCCGTCGTTATTTTCATTATTTATGTAAACTACAATTTTTCCTCTTTTATTTTCAAAACTAATATCTTTCGGAACAATAAAATTTGTACTGAAATTTCCATTTGAAATATCAATCTTGCCGCGATAAATTGGCTGACCCGGGAATTTTACCGGATAATTATTCAGATCCGTTACCCTGATATCACGATCGGCATCAAATAAAGTAACAATTCCTTCTCCAGAATAATTCATATCAGGCAAACTATCCAATCCTAAAACTGTTCCGTTTATACTAACATCAGAAAGCGCTTTTATCTGAACTTCGGTTGCTAAATTCTGGTTATTAACAGAATCAATTTTTACTGAAAATCTCGGTACGTTTAATCTTAAAGTCGGATCACCATATAAATGAAATTTTTTATCGTTTGAATCTTGTCCGCCGAATAATCTCGATATTTTAGCATTTAAATACGCTTTACCAATCGGAATTACTAAACCGCTTTCATCTTTTTTGAATAGATTTGCATAAAGCATTTCATTTAATGCAGCATTATCAGATGAATAAACAGTTCTTGCTGCAGTAAATCCTGCAATAATTCCGCTGTTTTCTTTGATCATCATTAATTCAGTTGCGCTTTGATTTCCGGGAACATCATATCTACCAAAATCGCAAGTTGCCGCGGTTAAAAAACAAAGATCGCGATTATTCAATTGCGGAATTGTAACACCTTTTTCAAAGATGAATTCATGCGCCCAAACTTCGGGATTTCCATGACCGTAATAGTTAATTATTAAAGTCCCTTCATTAATTGCATTAATTATTGCCTGATTTGCAGCCGGCTTTCTTCTTCCTGTTCCCAAAAAAACTGTTGGATACATTGCCGCATAAATTTTAGTTTGATTAATATTGCCCGGCAATTTTCGAGAAAGACTTTCTGATTGCGGAGTGTGTAAATTCGGTTCAGGAGTTCCACCGCTGACAAAAAGATCATCTGCTACTAAAGTAATAGAATTTCGCCATCCACCGATTTCAGCAGTTTCATAATCTATAATTTTATCTACAACAGATTTTGCTTCTTGCGGATTTGTAACATTTATTCTGCCGGTAGCTAGATCAATTATATTAGTATCAGAAATAATATCAGCATAAAAATCATCCGAAACATAAGAGCCCAAGTATCTGTATGATTCATAAGATTCATAAGGAATTACAAAATTTGGTTCTTTTCCTTCAACATTTTTATAATCATAATTTCCATCTCCAAATAATAAAACATATTCCGGTTTTTCAGTCCAATTTTCGTAAGCAGTTTTTAAGAAATTTCTAATAGCGCTTACATCCTGAATCCCGTTCGAGAATTCATTGAAAATATGTTGAACGTCAATAACTACTGTAGAAACTCTGTTTTGAGCAGAACTTTCTTTATGCGCTTTCAATCTTTCTGCTTCAGGGATAAAATCTTTATGTGTAATTATAATAAATTTTGCACCGCTTGAAATTCCGCGAAGAATTGAATTTTCAACTTTTGAAAATCCTTTTGGTGTTTTATATCCTGTTGGTGTTACGGCAATATATTTTGAAATTTTTAAACTATCTTCATTTATTCTGAAATTTCCTTTGCTTTCTGAAATTTGAACATCACCAATTATTTTAACATTTGCAAAATTACTAATATCAAAAACTTTTAACTGAACCGGATTCATCATAAATCCGTCAAGTCTGTATTCCGTATTTCCGTGCGATTTATTTGAATAAAAGATAAGTTCATCATTTTGCGCAAAAAGATCTCTATCGTAAATAATTTCAAAATAATTTATAAAACCCAATGATGGTGATGCAGTTGCATTATATGTGAATTTTAGAACACTTCTATTATCTATAATATTTCCGGAATATTTTGCTTTTATATTAATAGGATTAGCGCGGTATCTATAAGGATCATCAAGATCGCCGACTCCAAAAAGATTTTGGGAAATAATTGTATTTCCGTTTTCTTCAACAATCAAAGGAACGGAACCGACTGCCCTGTTTGCAAAATCAACAACATAATTTATTTCAGAACCCTGAATCAATCCGGGAAGAGGAGTAACGTAAGATTTTGTTTTTGATCTTTCCGTTAAAATATCTCCCATATACAATCTTCCGCTTTCCATAACTTTGGTTTCATCTTTTTCCCATGAAACGTATGCTTTTGTTATTGTATTAACATTTGCCGGATCTCCTTGAATGGAGGATTTAGTTGAAATTCTTTTCCCGTTTTCGTTGCCAAAAGTTAAAAAGTAATAATTGAATTTTGAATAAGGATGTAAAAATCTTTTAACTTGATTTGTGGATGAATCAAATTCCCAGAAATGATTGCTTCTGCCGTAAAACAGAATATAATCAGCATCATCAAATCTTCCATCTTCTTCCCCAACAATCATAATAGCATTTTCAACAAGATCATTTGGAACAGGAACATTCACATTTTCAGGTAATACTTTTCCGCCGTTGTTGTAAATTTTTATTGTTCGTGGATCAATTGAATTTGCATCAATTCCATTGTTTAAAAGAGTCTGCTTATCTATTTTATAAATTCCTTCTTGCGGATAAGCAGGATCATTTTCATTTTCAACATAAAAAGAAAACCAGCTTCCGGTAGCTAAAACCGAATTATTCACTTTTGAAATTCTATTTTCTCTTTTGATCCAATTCTTTGCTGTCTGATAATTCGAAATAAGATCTTTTAGAATTCCATCTTCAATATTTTTTTGTGATGAAATTTTATTTGCGGAATATCTGACTCTGAAAATTACTTTTGTATAAAATCTTATTTTTTCGGATTGGGAATTAAAATTCACAGGAGAAATTAAAATACTCTGAACCGCAAGATCTCTGATCGTAGAAAATTTTCCGAATTTAATTAATTTAAAATCTTTTTGTGAAGAATTATAATTTTCATTTATTTCTAATTTCGTTTTTAACTGTCCGTTTTGAAATGTTTCTGTTTCAAAAGGAACTAATTTTCCCGGAATTTCAATCGATGAACTTTGTAGAATTTCCAGAACATTTCCGAATTCATCCGGCACGCCGATTAAAATATTTCTACTCATAATAAATGGAGCGCCCGGAATAATTTTTTCCGCAATGCCTTCATTTAAATTGAATTTGATAAATTTATCGCCGTTGATAAAAATGTGGTTTGTATCCAAAACGGGAGAATACTCAATTGTAATTCCGTTCAGATCAGATGACAGGATTTTCAAATCAGGATACTGAGCAAAAGAGGAAATGCTAAGTATTAGAAATAAAACAATAGAGATTTTGCTTTTCATATATAAATTGAAATTTAAATTAAGATTCAATTTTTTCCGAATTTTTAGTGAATAATAAATGTAGCAAATTTCTCTATAATTTCCTCGTTTTAGTTAATTGTAAAATTACCAAACTATGATATAAATTGTCAAGTAATTTTTAATTTAAATTAAATTCCTAAATTTTCTTTGTTTTTGCGTAATGCATCTATGCAAAATTGAATATGTTCTTCAAGCGGAATTCCCAATTCTTCGGCACCGTTGTAAATATCTTCACGCGAAACGCTTCTAGCAAAAGCTTTATCTTTCAATTTCTTTTTAACAGAACTTACTTCAACTTCTTCAATTGATCTGCTTGGACGAACATAAGCAACAGCAGTTAGGAAGCCTGAAAGTTCATCGCAGGCAAAAAGTACTTTTCGTAAAAGAGTATTTCGCGGAACGCCAGTATAATTTGCGTGTGATAAAATTGTTTCGCGAAATTCCTGATCAAATCCTTTTTCCTTCAGAATTTCCGAACCTTTATATGGATGTTCTTCAGCTGTGGGAAATTTTTCATAATCAAAATCGTGAAGTAACGCAACGTTTCCCCAGTAATTTTCATCTTCATCAAATTTTTTGGCGTAAGCACGTACGCAAGTTTCAACGGCAAGTGCGTGTTTTATCAAACTTTCGTTTTGTGTAAATTCATTTAAGATGGTTAAACATTCTTCTCTTGATTTCATAATTTTTAATTTTATTTCAAAATTTTATTGCCGGGACATAATTCAACAATAGGACAATTTTCACATTTCGGTTTTCGTGCAAAACAAATATTTCTTCCGTGTGTTGCAAGCCAATGCGATGAATTAATCCAATCATTTTCGGGAAGAAGTTCTTTTAAGCGAATTTCAATTTTATCGGGATCATCTGATTCAATAAATCCTAAAAGATTTGAAATTCTTTTCACATGAGTATCAACCGCAATTGCCGGAATTCCGAATGCATTTCCTAAAACTACTGATGCTGTTTTTCTGCCAACGCCGGGAAGTTTTACTAATTCATCAAAATCAACCGGAACTTCGCCATTAAATTTTTCAACTAAAATACTGCAACAATTTTTTATGCTTTTTGCTTTTTGTCTGTAAAATCCTGTTGAAAAAATATCTTTTTCCAATTCCAACTGATCAACCTTTACAAAATCCTGCGGTGTTTTATATTTTTTGAAAAGATCTTTTGTAACGATATTTACTCTTTCATCTGTGCATTGTGCAGATAAAATTGTTGCTACAAGTAATTCAAAAGCAGTTGAAAATTCAAGCGCAGGTTTTACATCCGGATATTCATTTTTTAAAATTTCAAATATTTTTGCAGCGCGAAGTTTTTCGGAATTACTATTCATCTTTATTAAATGTTTTATCTTTTATTTTTATTCTTTCAACATGTTTATTTTTTATAATGTGCTGTTGAATTATTTCTTCTACATCTTCAACTTTTACTCCGCCATACCAGATTTGTTCCGGATAAACAAGCACAACCGGTCCGTGTTCACACGCATCCAAACAACCTGAAGTATTTGCGCGAACCGATGAATTTAATCCTAAATCTTTTAATCTTTTTTTGAATTTTTCTTTTATTTCGGCAGATCCTTTTTCAGCACAGCAGCCCCGCGGATGATCTTTTTCACGGAGATTTTCACAAATGAAAATATGTTTATCAAATCTTTTCATTTTGACTTCAATTAAATTGATAATATAAAAATTTCAAAAACATAATTTAAGAAAATTTACTTTGATGAATTTTGATTATTGAGTTAATTTTACAATCATTTTTTCAATTTTGCAAAATTTTATTTTCCTAAAGAATTTCAATACTTCTTTTAGAGGAAATTATAAAATTATTCTGCAAAAATTTTCAAGCGTTTAAAATTAAAAAAGGAGCAATAATGCTCCATTTTCATTTATGTAGCGCGTACGGGATTCGAACCCGTGATCTCCGCCTTGAGAGGGCGGCGTCCTAAGCCACTAGACGAACGCGCCGGTGTAAAAATTAATTTTTACGATACTAAATTTATCAAATCATTTTGAGATAATCAAAAAATCATCTCAACAAAATCATTTTGATGATCTGTTTATAATCATTTGAAGTCATTTGCAGGTAGTAAACTCCGGTTGGAAGGGTTGATCCGTCAAAAAATATTTCGTGCATCCCGGCATTTTGTTCTTCGTTTAAAAGCGTTGCAACTTCGTTGCCCAAAGCATTGTAAACTTTTAACGAAACAAATCCTTGTCGTGGAAGCGAATATGAAATTTTTGTAACCGGATTAAAAGGATTAGGATAATTTTGGAATAAACGGTAATTCCCTTTTCCGCTTGATGAAATTTCAATTTCCTTTGAATAATTTATTTCTCCGCTGAAACTTTTTTGTTTTAATCTATAAAAATATTTTTTCCCGTCGGAAATATCTTCATCGGAAAATTTATAATCCGAAGTTGATTTGAAATTATTTTCACCGGGAATTGATGAAATAATTCTCCATTCATCTGAATTTTCTTCCCTTCTTTCAAGATCAAAACCTAGATTTTCAACTTCGGAAAGAGTTTGCCATTTTATTAAAATCTGATGTTCAAGGTATTCTGCATTAAAACTTTTTAGTTCAACTTTTAAAATTTTTTTTACAGTAATTATTCCGGTTTCATGCTTATGATTTTTGCAGAAATATTTATATTCGCCGGATTCGTAAATGTTTAATTTGATCTCAGGTTTGGTTTTATCAAGACGGGCATTCCAATTCACATTTTCACTTTGAATTGAAATTTGATGCTTGCCTTCAGCGGAATGAAAAATAATTTCTTGGTCAACTTCAACTGTCAAATTTTGTGGATAAAAATCTTTTGCTTTATCCAAATAAATTATGTTATCATTTTGCTGTGAAAAACTATTTGTAAATATGATAATTATAAAAATAAACGGTAAAAATTTTATCATCCGCATTTCTCCGCATGAAATTTTCCCGATTGTATGTTATTAATATATCTTAATTCAATTAACCAATTATTTTATCAATAATCAAATTTATTTTTGAATATATTTAAAAAAATATTCATTTTTATACAGTTTATTTTTTCAAAATGTATTTTAATTTTTTCGCATGAAATTAGTTTAGAAAATAATTTTATTAATCTTTACTTTTTTAATTCCACTAAGATTTTTTTTGCTAAGAGACCTCTTTATTTTTCAATAATTTTTCAATTTTTGAAATAAGGATTTCAGAAGTTACCGGTTTTTCAATAAAATCATTTACAAAAATCTTTTCATTATTTAACCCAAGTTGCTATTAAAAGAAAACAGTCGACAACATATAAGAAAAGACAAA
>CBDUBH010000088.1:0-15375 GCA_965365345.1 uncultured Melioribacteraceae bacterium | reverse complement strand
ATGCAAATTATCTCGGCGCTTTTTCTGATAATTATTTTACAAAAAAATATATTAACGAATGGGGCGATGCAATTAATTTTGATGATGAAAATTCGGAATTTGTACGAGAGTTTTTTATTTCAAATGCAATTTATTGGATCAAAGATTTTCATCTTGATGGATTAAGATTGGATGCAACCCAGCAAATTTTTGATTGCTCTGAAAATCATATAATAAAGGAAATTTGCCAAGAAGTTAGAAAAGCTGCAGAAGGAAAAAATCTTTTTATCGTTGGCGAAAATGAACCGCAGGAAGTTAAATTAGTTTTTCCTTTGGAAAAAGGGGGTTACGGATTGGATGCGCTTTGGAATGATGATCTTCATCACTCCGCTAAAGTTGCGCTCACAGGAAAAAACGATGCTTATTATACAGATTATTCAGGCAAGCCGCAGGAATTTATTTCCGCATTTAAATACGGTTATTTGTATCAGGGACAAAGATACAAATGGCAGAAAAAAAGAAGAGGCACACCAACTTTCGGAATTCCGCCTGAAGCATTTGTGAATTTTATTGAAAATCATGATCAAATTGCAAACTCCGCAAGAGGACAAAGAATTCACGAACTTACTACTTCCGGAAGATACAAAGCGATGACGGCATTGATAATATTGGCTCCGGGAGTTCCAATGCTTTTTCAGGGACAAGAATTTGCCGCAACAACACCGTTCTTATATTTTGTTGATCACAATGAAAATTTAAATAAAATGATAACAAAAGGAAGATCGGAATTTCTCACTCAATTCCGGAATATTGCGACTCCGGAAATGCTTGGCCAACTTGCCGATCCCGGCGATTCCGAAACTTTCGAAAGATCAAAATTGAATTTTGATGATCTGAAAAAAAATTATCACATTTTTCAATTGCATAAAGATCTAATTGAAATAAAGAAAAACGATCCTGTAATAAAAAAAGTAAGAGAAAGAAATTATGACGGAGCGGTTTTAGGAGATGAAGCATTTTTAATAAGATTTTTTACAGAAGATAAAAGTGACAGATTGCTGATTATAAATTTTGGACGCGATTTGCATCTTGATATTGCACCTGAACCTTTGCTTGCGCCGCATTATAAAAAATGCTGGAAAATTTTGTGGTCAAGTGAAGATGTTAAATATAATGGAAACGGTACAGCGCCGTTGGAAACTGATGACAATTGGAAAATTCCGGGACATTCGGCTGTTCTTCTGATTCCGGAAAATACAAAGGAGGATGAAGTATGGATAATTTGATCCAGAAAATGGATTGGAACGAAAATACAAAAAATGAAAGTGAACTTTTAGTTACTCGCGAATGGCTGGTAACAAACGGATTAGGCGGTTACGCATCCGGAACAGTCGGCGGAGTTCCGACAAGAAGATATCACGGCTTGCTGATTTCCGCGCTGCCAACTCCATACGGAAGAACCGTAATGCTTAATCATCTTTCAGAAACTTTTATCTTGCCGGGCGGAAATCAAATTGATCTGGGTTCGGAAGAAGTTGATGAAAATGTTCTTGAATTAAGAAGCTCTGAATATTTAACTCAGTTCAGATTGGAAAACGGAATTCCGGTTTGGCGATATGAAGCACATGGAACAATAATAGAAAAAATAATTATAATGCCGTACAGACAAAATACCGTTAATATTATTTATAAACTTATTAAAGGTGAAGGTCCGATAAGATTGGAAGTCCGTCCTTCAATGCATTATAGACCGCATGAATCGCCCGTAAATTCACAATTAGGCGATCCTTACAAAATGATAATCGTTAATAACAAGTATGAACTTTATTCAAATTCCGAATTTCCTCCTTTAAGATTTTATCTTGTTAACAAAAATGGGGCATTTACTTCTGATGGAGGAAAAACGCGCGAAGTTTATTACAGATTGGAAGCAGAACGCGGTTACGAATCACGCGGCGTACTTTGGAATCCGGGATATTTCAGAGCGGAATTGCAAAAAGATCAAAGTGCAACACTTGTTGCTTCAACTGAAGATTGGAAAACCTTACTTGCATTAACTCCCGAAGAAGCAATAAATTCCGAAACGGAAAGAAGACGTAAATTAATTCTAGCAGCTCCTAAAGAAGTTCAAAACGGATACGGCGCAAAACTTGTTCTTGCAGCAGATCAATTTATAATCACGCCTTCAGGTAGAATTGAAGACTCCGCTCGCGCAAGAGCATCAGGAGATGAAATAAGAACTGTAATCGCAGGATATCACTGGTTTACCGATTGGGGACGTGATACAATGATAAGTCTCGAAGGTTTAACTTTATCAACCGGAAGATTTCATGAAGCGGGCTGGATTTTAAGGACTTTCGCTCATTACATAAAAGATGGACTTATACCAAACATGTTTCCGGAAGGCGAGAATGAAGGTTTGTATCATACTGCCGATGCAACTCTTTGGTTTTTCCACGCGCTTGATAGATATATTGAAGTTACAAATGATAGAAATACTTTACTTCAGATTTTGCCAAAATTAAAAGATGTAATTGAGCATCACATAAAAGGAACTCACTACAATATAAAAATGGATCCGGAAGATGCTTTGATAATTCAGGGAAAAGAAGGATATCAATTAACATGGATGGATGCAAAAGTTGACGGCTGGGTTGTAACTCCACGCAGAGGAAAAGCAGTTGAAATAAATGCGCTTTGGTATAATGCGCTTAAACTTATGGAAAAATGGTACGCTGAAGAAGACGATAAACAATCAGCAAAAAAATATAAAGATATAGCAGAAAAAGTTTGTAACTCATTCAATAAAAAATTCTGGATGAAAGAAGAATGTTATTTGTATGATGTGATTGAAGGAGAAGAAGGAAACGACAAAGTAATAAGACCAAATCAAATATTTGCAATTTCGCTTCCGCATCCCGTGCTTGAGCATCAGTATTGGAATGATGTTTTAAATATTGTTAAAGATAAGCTTTTAACTCCTGTTGGATTAAGATCATTGGCTGCGGGATTTCCAGATTATAAACCGAAATATTTTGGTGATCTTCGCTCACGGGATGCGGCTTATCATCAAGGCACAGTTTGGTCATGGCTTATCGGTCCTTTTATTGATGCATGGTTAAAGGTAAATCCCGAGGATACAAAAAGTGCAAGAAAATTTCTGGAAGGATTTGAAGCGCATCTCGGTGAAGCTTGTATGGGTTCGATCAGCGAAATTTTTGATGCTGAATTTCCTTATACTCCGCGCGGCTGTATTGCACAAGCTTGGGGCGTTGCCGAAACTTTAAGATGCTATTTAAAAACTTCTGAATAAGTATGATCAGTAAATTAAAATATATTGATGACCTAATTTTCCAGGATTATGAAGAATCTGCCGAAGCAGCCGGATTGCGCTATGTATCAACTGAAAGTTTCGGCATTCTTCGTAAAAAATCAGGACGCGGATTTTCATATTTTAACGGAAACGGCGAAAAAATTACTGATGAAAAACTTCTTA
Organism: uncultured Melioribacteraceae bacterium; assembly: GCA_965365345.1. Classification (GTDB taxonomy): domain Bacteria; phylum Bacteroidota; class Ignavibacteria; order Ignavibacteriales; family SURF-24; genus CBDUBH01. Next base: position 11,900 of record CBDUBH010000088.1, on the reverse strand, counting down.
AAAGAATAGAAGATTTAGTAATTCCGCCGGCGTGGGAAAAAGTTCAAATCTGCAAAAAATCAAACGGACACATTCAGGTTGTTGGTTTTGATGCTAAGGGAAGAAAGCAATATATTTATCATCCGAAATGGGATGAGATCAGAAACACCAATAAATTCAATATGATGATAAAGTTTGCTGAATCTCTTCCGTTAATAAGAGAAAAAGTAAATTCTGATTTAAGAAAAATTTCGCTTTCAAAAGAAAAGATTATTGGGGTGATAATTAAACTTTTGGAAGAAACATTAATTCGCGTTGGAAATACGGAATACGCAAAAACAAATAAGTCCTACGGATTAACTACATTAAGAAACAAGCACATCGAAATAAGCGGATCAAAAATTAAATTTCTGTTTAAAGGTAAAAGCGGAAAATTGTGGGAAGTTGATTTTATGAATCGTAAACTTGCAAACGTGATTAAAAAATGTCAGGAACTTCCAGGACAGCATCTTTTTCAATACATTGATGAAGAAGGAAAATTACAGGCAATTGATTCATACGATGTAAATGAATATCTGAAAAATATTGTTGATTTAGGATTTACCGCAAAAGATTTCAGGACGTGGGGCGGAACAGTATTAGCCGCTATCGAACTTTATCAAACGGGAAAAGCAGAAAATGAAAAAGATGAAAAAAGAAAAATTAATTCTGCAATAAAAATTGTAGCAAATTCTTTGAATAATACAATTTCGGTTTGCAGAAAATATTACATTCATCCTGAAATTATTGAGTCATATAAAGACGGTACTTTACTTACCGAAATGCAAAAAGCTCAAACAAAATTTGAAGATAATCCAAACGGATTGGAAAAAGAAGAAAAAGCGGTTTTAAATATTTTGTGTAAAAGAATTAAGAAATGAGAGATTGGAATTCCAGAACGTAAGAATTTGAGAATATAAAATTCAGGAAAGAATTTTTTTAAAAAGCCGCAAATTTCTTTGCGGCTTTTAATTTTCATTTAAATGAAATTAATTTAACGCTACTGAAAGTCCGCGAACTACGGAAGCCAATCTGATAGCATCGAAAATCCGTGCTTCCGAAGCACCGGCTTTTCTAACCGAAACTTCGTGTGAAACCACGCATTGTTCGCATCCGTTAACAGCCGAAACAGCAAGACTCAAAAGCTCGAAAAATTCTTTTCCTAAAACGGGATTCATCATAACATTCATTTTGATTCCCGCAGGAAGATTATTGTATGTTTCGCTCTTCATAAAATGCCTGAAACGATAGAAAACATTATTTACTGCAAGCATAGAAGCGCATGCGTAAACTTCTGCAATTTCAGCATCATTAGCACCGTTTTCAATCGCAAGCTGAGTAAATGAATCAATCAAAATACGATTTTTTTCGTTTACCGCAATTGCAAGCGCAATAAAATATCCTTCTTTAATTGTAAAGTTTTCTGAATTAAGAGTGTTTTTCAAATTGATCCTTAGATCTCTTAAATATCTTGTTTCGCCTTTTATCATTGATTCCAAGTTGGGAAACTCCTGATAATTTTCAACTCTTAAATCATTCAATAAATCTGATCTTGTTTCTATTAATGACATAATTAAATTTTGTTTTTGTGAATGAATAAATTTAAACAGCAATTGTTTCTTCGCCTTTTTGCCAGTTGCAAGGGCACAATTCATCAGTTTGTAAAGCATCCAAAACTCTTACAACTTCTTTTACGTTTCTGCCAACACTAAGATCGTTAACGCTTGCAAATCTTACAATTCCTTGAGGATCAACAATATAAGTTGCTCTGTAAGCTACTTTTTCATCTACTTCCAAAATTCCAAGATCGTGAGCCAATGATTTTGAAGTATCTGCAATTAAAGGGAATTTCAAATCTCTCAGATCTTTATGATCATTTCTCCACGCGAGATGAACAAATTCAGAATCAGTTGAAGCACCAACCAACAAAGTATCTCTATCACGGAAATCATCAAAATGTTTATTGAATTCTGCAATTTCGGTCGGGCAAACAAAAGTAAAATCTTTCGGATACCAGAACATCACCATCCATTTTCCTTCTCTTTGATGATCTTCATTTGTCAATTGTGCAAACTCTTTACCTTTTTCAATTGATACAACTGTTTTTTTGCTGAACTGTGGAAATTTTTGACCAACACCTAACATAAAATTACTCCTGTATTTTGAGATTTATTTAAAATAAAAATTAATAAAATATTTTTTTTTGATTCGTTTTTTTGTGCGCCACAGAGATGATTTACATATTCTCAAATAACACAATCAACAATTTATAGTTATGGCAATTATAAATCAAATTGATTAAATTTATAATATCATAGAAAAAATCTATAAGCTAAAATGATTTCACTCGTTCAACTTTCATATATAATTGCGGTTGATAATTATAGACATTTTGCTAGTGCCGCTAAAAAATGTTTTATTACGCAGCCGACTTTAAGCATGCAAATTCAAAAACTTGAAGAGCAATTAGGCGTAATTATATTCGATCGAAGTAAACAGCCCGTAATTCCCACAGATATTGGAAAAGAAATTATAAAGCAAGCCCGTAAAGTTTTGCAGGAAGCCGCAAGGATTGAGGACATTGTAAACATTTACACAAAAGAAATTTCCGGAAGTTTTAAAGTAGGAATAATTCCAACTGTTGCGCCGTATCTTTTGCCGCTTTTTTTGGAAAACTTTATTGACAAATATCCGAATGTTCAACTTACAATTGATGAAATTCAAACTGCGCAAATAGTTGAAAAACTTCAGAACGAAGAAATTGATCTGGGAATAATGGCAACTCCGCTTCATATAAAAGATCTTATTGAAGAAACAATTTATTACGAACCATTTGTTGCATACATTCCGCCGCAACATAAACTTTCAAAAAAGAAAAAGTTAATTGCAAAAGATATTTCGCAATCGGAATTATTATTGTTGCAGGAAGGTCATTGTTTCAGAGGACAGGCATTACAGTTGTGTGGTGATTCTGCAAATTCAAATTCAGAAAAGAGTGTAAGATTTGAAGCGGGAAATTTGGAAACTTTGAAAAAACTTGTTGAACAGAATTTCGGAATAACTTTATTGCCTTATTTAGCATCAAAAGAAATGAAAGGAACGAAAAAAGAAAATCTTGTAAAAGAATTTTCTTCTCCCGTGCCTAAACGTGAGATCAGTATAGTTTTTCACAGGGCATATTTGAAAAAACATATTATAGAAGCATTCAAAAATGAAATTATAAATTCGCTGCCTAAAGAACTTTCATTAAAACCCGGGGGAATTATTTTGGAAATTTAGATTAAAAAAATTGCTCAGATTTTAGTAAGTAAAAAATAAAGTCAGCAATTAATTTTTTTTCAAAGAATTACAGAATTACATGATCAATTAAATTATAAGTCTGCACTTCCTTAGTTTTTTCAAATTGAAGTTCTATATCGCTTCCGGAAGAAGCCCACTGCCAATTCATTTTTAAATCTTTTAGTTTTATGAACCATGAACTTGCTTCGTGAGAATTTTCATTGCTTTCTAAAACAAGCAATGAATTTATTTTATCAACATTCCAAAAACCTGATTGAAATTTTACTTTCTTTTTCCAACCGCTTTCAAATGTGCCATCATCATAAAATTTTATCCAAAATCCGGCAGGCAATTTTACATGCTGTAATTCAGAAATATTTGTAACTTCCCAGGTCCCAACAATCTTTTCATTAAAATCTGCTTCGCGAAATGAACAAGAAGAATAAATAAAACTCAATAATATCAAACCAAAAACAATAAATAATCTTTTCATAATCAAACCTTTCAAAATCCCTCTTTATTCAATCTAAAATGAAAGCAATAAAATCTCAAGGAAAGGCACGTATTTTAGGATTATAAAAGATATGGGAGTTATTTTTATCTGATTTAATTTATAAAAATTAAACGATAAAGTTAAAGGAGCACCAAAATTACTTAGTTACTTTAATTTAATTGACAAACCTAAACATAAAATCCGCTTTACTTATCATACCTTACATAACATTTAAAGCAACAAAAGCAGAACCGCAGCTCCTCTAACAATATCGGAGGGGTTTAAATACATATCCTTAAAAAGGAATCGGTTTTAAACAAAAAGAGGTAATACAGAAAATGAAAGTTTGTCCATTCAGGCAATGACCGGAAAATAAGGTTAAGAGAAATTAAGCTTATTGCTGTTATGACAAACTTAAAATTGAAAATATTTCTGCCCTCTACTATTTAAGAAAAAAAAGTTAGAAAAATAAGCAAGAAAATTCGTAAAAATTTTATGGTGAAAAATATTTTTTTTCTGATTAGCTTTGCGAAATGAAAAATTTAACCAAAATTAAAAAACATTTTACTGTTCCGGTCTTTATTCCTGAACTTGCCTGCCCTTTTCAATGCATTTTTTGCAATCAGAAAAATATTTCGGGAAGATTAACAATTCCTTCGATTGAAGATGTACAAAGTTTGATCGAAAGGAATTTGACCACGATTAATCCGGAAAATTCAGAAATTGAAATTGGATTTTTCGGCGGAAATTTTACCGGAATTGATTTCGAAATTCAGGAAGCGCTTTTAAAAGAAGCAAATAAATTTATACATCAAAATTCTGTAAACGGAATAAGAATTTCTACACGTCCGGATTATATTGATAAAAATATTTTATTATTCCTTAAAAAATATAACGTAAAAACAATTGAACTCGGCGCGCAATCTTTGGATGAAGAAGTTTTAAAACTTTCCGGACGCGGACACAAAGTTAAAGATGTTGAAGAAGCATCAAAAATGATTATTGATTCAGGATTCAAATTAGGATTGCAAATGATGATAGGATTGCCGGGCGATAATTTGGAAAGATCAATTTTTACAGCGCAAAGGATTGTTGAACTTGGCGCTGAAAATACACGCGTTTACCCGACTTTAGTTATAAAAGATACAGCGCTGGAAAAATTGTATAACCAAAAAAAATATTTTCCGCTTACAATTGATGAAGCTGTATTAAGAGGAAAAGAAATTTTTAAAGTATTTGATTCAGCAAATGTGAAAATTTTACGAATGGGATTACATCCTTCCGAAGGATTATTAAACGGTAGCTCATTTATTGCGGGACCTTTTCACATTTCATACCGCGAGCTTGTAATGACTGAAATCTGGAATGAAGAATTTTCAAAATTCAATTTCAAAAAGGATCAAAAAGAAATATTGATTTTTGTTAATCCGGAACAATTAAATTTTGCAATCGGATACAAAGCAAAAAATAAATTAATGCTTGAAAATTTCGCGCCCAAAGTAAAATTCAAAACTAATGAGAAATTAATGAAAAGAGAATTTTATGTTGATTATTGCTGATAAAAAAATTCCGGATGAAGCAAAAATTAATTTAAAAAGATTTGGCGAGTTAATTGAGTTTCACACAAGCGGAATTACATACGATGTAATTTCAGGACATCCCGATATTTTCTTTTGCAAAGTGAATTCAAAATTGATAGTAACAAAAAATCTTCCTGAAAATTTCTTAAAAATTTTTGAACAAAATAATTTTCAAATCCATTTGAGCAAAAATAATGTCAGTGAAAAATATCCGTTTTCAGCAATTTTAAATGCGGTTACAACAGAAAAATATTTAATTCACAATTTAAACATAACTGATGAAGAAATTCTAAAATCTTCGCAAACCCTTATAAATATTGACGTTCATCAAGGTTACACACGCTGCAATTTGCTTCATCTAAAAGATGATAAATTTATAACTTCAGATTTGGGAATTCATAAAACGCTTGTAAATAAAGGACTAAATGCAATTTATGTAGATTCCAAAGATGTAATTCTGCCGGGATTTAAAAACGGATTTTTCGGCGGAGCTTGCGGAGTTTGGCAAAATAAAATATTCATTTTGGGAAGTTTAAAATATTTTAAAGAATCAATAAAAGTAAATGAATTTGCAGAAGAAAGTGATTTTGAAATAATTGAATTGCACAACGGAAAACTTTTTGACGGCGGAACAATTTTATTTTTAGAGTAACGCTATTAAATATAGTCATTGCGAAGGAATGAAATGACTGAAGCAATCTTTGTTATTTAATAAAAATATGAAGACCACAGCATTCCTATTGAACCGCGACTAAAATGACTAAATATGATATTTACAAAATAAAGTCCAAAAGATTCCGGACAAGCCGGAATGACGGAAAAGTGAGATCGCGAAATTGAGAAATTGATTGTGACGATTAGTAGGATTTATCGATTAGATTGCTTTGTCAATTCTTTCCTCGCAATGACAATGTTAATCATTCTTCAGGTTTACCGATAAAGATGAAAAAATTATTGAATCATAAAATCAATTTTATGCAAACAAAAAAGGCGGCAAAATATTTTTGCCGCCTTTGATTTTATTTTAATGAGTACGAACTATTTTACAAAAACTTTATAAGCCCATGGATCAAGTTTCAAATTTTCTTTTTCAGAAAAAGTTTTATTTTCATTTGTGAAAACTTCTTTGTAACTGCCTTGTAAATTTTTTCCGTTCAAATTTACATCCTGTTCTTTGCTTGATAAATTCATTACGACTAAAATTTTATCGTTCCCTTTTTCGCGGGTGAATGCAAAAATTTCTTTTTCTTTATCTGAATTAATTTTAACCATTTCACCGCCTTCAAGTCCGTTCCAAAGAGCTTTATTTTCGGTTTTCAAATTTACTAAAGTAGAATAAAAATCTTGCATTTTGTAATCACCCCAACTTATTGAATCTTTTTCGAAAAAACTTAATCTTTTTGCTAACGCCGCTTCCTGTCCGTTGTAAATCAATGGCATTCCTTCAACTGTATGATTTAAAACCGCAAAAGCTTTTACGGTTCTCATTTCGCGCATTCTTTCAAATTCGCTTCCGTTCCATGAATTTTCATCATGATTTGTTATGAAATTCATTTTTATTGCGCTTGCGGGAAATTCAGCATCTTTTTTAGCAAAATAATTTTCAATATCCGAAACATTTTTTTCGCCGCGTGCTACTTCGTTCATCATGTGATGAAGATCCCACGAATAAGTCATATCAAAAGCTTTGAAGTGCATTTCAACAGCTTGATCTTCGGCTAACATAAAAACCGGTTTAATTTTATCGAGCTGTTTACGGGTTTCATTCCAAAATTCAATTGGAACCATTCCGGCAACATCGCATCTGTAACCATCAATATTTGCTTCTTTAACCCAGAATTTAAGCGCGTCCTGCATTTCTTTCCAAAGTTTTTTGTTATCGAAATTCAGATCCGCAACATCGCTCCAATCGGCAACGGGCGGAATCAAATTTCCGAGTGAATCTTTTGTGTAGAAATCAGGATATTTTTCAACCCAAACATTATCGGGCGAAGTGTGATTTGCAACCCAATCAATAATAACTTTTATATCATGTTTGTGAAATTCATTTACAAGATCTTTAAAATCTTGCATTGTTCCGAATTCAGGATTTACGGCTTTGTAATCCTTAACTGCGTAGTAACTTCCGAGCGAGCCTTTTCTATTTTTTTCGCCGATTGGATGAATCGGCATAAACCAAACGATTTCAACTCCCAAATCTTTCAATCTAGGAACATCTTTTTGAACCGCTTTAAAAGTTCCTTCTTTTGAAAATTGGCGTATGTTTAATTCATAAATTGTAGAATTGTTGCTCCATTCGGGATGCTTAACTTTGCTTTTGGGCTGCGCAAGAGAGGCAAAATTTATTAAAAGAAGAGCCAAAAACAGATAAACAAAAAATATCTTTTTGAATAATTTTATAAAAGAACCCATTAAATTCTCCGTGAGATTTTATTATTTCAGAAATAAAGTTATTAAAAATAGAATTTATAAGTTGTAAAAAGTTGTCATAAATTATTTTTCACAGAGGTAAAGAATATTATAATTGAAAGCAGAGATTTTTCACTTCGTTCAGAATGACAAAGCGAACTAAAACTTTGCATTTTATTAAAAGATTTCTCACTTCGTTCGAAATGACAAATCGAAAAAATTGAACTGTTTACTTTAAACTTCTGAAAGCTGATCGCTAAATTTCAAATCCCTCAAAAATTACGTTATCACAAAATTGCATTGCACGTTCAAATTGCTCTTTATTTTTTGCAGTGTATCCAATAATTGGATAACCTAATTTTCGCATTCTTGCAATTTTGCGCGAAGGCAAATAATTAATATCGTAAGCAATAAAGTTTGGCTGCGTCATTCTGAAAAATAGTGAGCCGCGGATCAATGGTCTGAATTTTTTAGCGCGATAAGCTCCGATTGCTCCGGAAAGTTGTCCGCGTAAAAAGTGCGGAGCATTATCTTTAAACCATTTTACAGAAAAAGGATTAAAAGATTCAACGGCAAATTCGCCTTTATAATTTTCTAAAATATTAAAAAGATGTGTTTCAAATTTGCCGGGTTTTCTGCGGGATTTTATTTCAATTATCAACGGAACTTTTCCGTTTACCAAATCCAAAACATCTTGAAGAAAAGGAATTTTTTCATTTGTACCAAGCAATCTTAACTCGGAAATTTGTTTTGAAGTATTTTTCAAAATTGAGCCGCGTTCGCCTGTCATTCTTCGTAAAAGCGTATCGTGAAAAACCACGATGCATCCATCTTTAAGCATTTGAATATCAAACTCGATCGGGTAATCTTTTTTTACCGCAAGTTCAAAAGCCAAAAGTGAATTTTCGGGAATTCCTTTTTTATTATTAAATAATCCTCTGTGCGTAATCGGAGTTTTAGTAAGCCAATCCATATTTCTCAATGTAAAATGTATAATTTACAATGTACAATGTGGACGCAAAAATTAAAAGTTAAAAAGATGGAAAGTGAGAAAATGGAATAATAAAAAAATTGTCATCGCGAGACACGAAGTGGCGTGGCGATCTCAAAGATTTTTAAAATAGAGATTGCTTCGTCGTTTCTCCTCGCAATGACAATTAATTTTTTATATAAGCAAGCAAGAATTAAATTACAAAATGAAAAATCAATAGATTAAATTTACAGACTAACAAAATTCTCAAATTCTTAATCTTACTCTTTTAAAAAGAAAAACACGGTCCGGAAAAAATTCCTCGCCGTGTTTGCGATTTACTTTATATTATCCAAAAAAGTAAAACTTGAGGTCTAAACTTTTTATCTTCCCAAAGTTGTATTTTCAGCACGAAGATCCAAAATTGATTGTTTGACTCTTTCTTTCATTCCGGTTTCGGCTTTTTTCAAATAATTTCTCGGATCGTACATTTTTTTGTTACCAACTTCGGTTTCAACTTTCAAAACACCGTCATAATTTTTGAACATGTGATCAACAATCGGGCGTGTAAAAGCATATTGTGTATCAGTATCAACATTCATTTTGATTACGCCGTATTCCAAAGTTTCGCGGATTTCTTCCAAAGATGAACCGCTTCCGCCGTGAAATACTAAATAGAATCCGGCATCACTTCCAAATTCATTTCTTAATGCATCTTGTCCGTTTTTCAAGATCTCAGGACGCAATTTTACATTGCCGGGTTTATAAACTCCGTGAACGTTTCCGAAAGTTGCGGCAAACATATATTTTCCGTTTTTTACTTCTGAAAGTCTGCGGTAAACTTCAACCATATCTTCAGGAGTTGTATAAAGTTTTTCAGCAGGCATTCCTTCATTATTTACACCGTCTTCTTCACCGCCAACAACACCTGCTTCAACTTCCAAAATAATTCCCAGTTCTGCACATTTTTTCAATAATTCAACGGAAGTATCCATATTTTCTTTTAAAGGAAGTTCGCTTCCGTCAAACATATGCGAGTTGAACAAAGGTTTTTCGCCGCGTGAAACTCTTTTTTTAGATTCTTCCAAAAGCGGATTTAAGAATTTTTCAATTTTTGTGTGAGCGCAATGATCTGTATGAAGCGCAACATTTATATCATATTTTTCGGCAACCAAATGAACATGATTTGCCAAAGAAATTGCGCCTAATGCAGCATCTTTTAAATATTGACCTGAAGCAAATTCGCCGCCGCCGGTAGAAACCTGAATAATTCCATCGCTTTTCATTTCGGCAAAAGCAGCCAAACAAGCATTTGCACTTGCTTCTGAAGTTACATTGATTGCGGGATAAGCAAACTTATTTTTACGCGCGTTCTCAAGCATTGCTACATATTTTTCATAATCAACAACGGGCATTTTATCTCCTAAAAAAATTAATAAACTTTAACTTTAAAATTTAACCTAAAACAAAATAATGGCTTAATAATTAAAAAGAAAGATTAAAATTATATATTTATTTGAAATTTATCAATAATTATGTGTTAAAATTTAAGTACAATACTTTTCTTTTCGCTTTTTTTTGTTATTTTAATTAATTATTTTAGTTTAAATTTTAACAATGCTATTTAGGTAATGGGAGAACTGCCGGTAATAAGAAATGTGGTTTTTGATCTTGACGGGACTTTAACAAAATCAGATTCAACAATTTACAAATGTACTGTAAAAACCTTGAAAGAATTTGATGTTGTTTGCGAATTACCCGAAGATCAATTCAATTTGAAAATAGGACATCATTTTAAAGATATTTTCGATGATTTTAAAATTCAAATGCCCGATATTGAAAATTTTATTGATCAATATAAATTGAATTACTTCGATTTTATTCATGAATCCGCAGTTTACCCGAATGTTGAAAAAGTTTTAGATTATCTTCAAAAGAACAATTACTATATTTCACTTCTTACAACAAAATCGCAGGATCAATCAGAAAAAATTCTTGAACATTTCGGCTTATCAAGTTATTTCAATGTAATAATGGGCAGAAGAATTGAATTTCCCGTAAAGCCCGCACCCGATGCGCTAATTTATATTTGTAATGTTTTGGGATTGCAGCCGGAAAATACGATGATGGTCGGCGATAGCGAACTTGACATACGCTGCGGAAAAAATGCAGGAACTTTTACTTGCGGCGTAACTTACGGCTACAGAAACCGCCAAAGTTTAGTTGCGGAAAAACCGGACTATTTGATTTCTGATATAAAAGAATTAATTAATATAATTACACATCATTACGAATAATTTTTTTAAGAAAAAGAAAATTGCTGAATGAGTAACGGCGAAGTTAAAATTGAAATTTCAAATAATATTGCTCAAGTTGAATTTTTTCATCCAAAAGGAAATTCACTTCCAAAATCTCTTTTAAAAGAACTTGCCTCAGAAATTAAAAATTTAGATAAAAATCCCGAAGCAAAAGTAATTGTTATAAAAAGCCGCGGTGAAAGTGCTTTTTGCGCCGGCGCATCTTTCGATGAATTAAAAAGCATTTCCAATTTTGAAGAAGGTAAAGAGTTTTTTATGGGATTTGCAAGACTGATTCTTGCAATGAAAAAGTGTTCTAAATTGATAATTACAAAAGTTCAGGGAAAAGCAGTTGGCGGCGGAGTTGGAATTGTTGCCGCATCCGATTATGTAATTGCAATTGATTCTGCTTCTATAAAATTAAGCGAACTTGATCTTGGAATCGGTCCTTTTGTAATTGGTCCTGCCGTTGAACGGAAAATCGGCAGTGCAGCCTTCAGCGCGCTTGCAATTGATACGAATTGGCGCGATGCTGCTTGGGCAAAATTAAACAATCTTTTTACTGAAGTTTATTATAACTTAAACGAACTTGAAGCAGCCGTAAATTTACTCGCAGCAAAACTTGCAAAAAATAATCCCGAAGCACTTTCAAATTTGAAAAATATTTTTTGGGAAGGAACAGATCACTGGGAAAAATTATTAGAAAATCGCGCTGAAATTAGCGGAAAATTAGTACTTTCCGAACATACCGCAAATTTCATCAATTCATTTCAGAATAAAAAATAATTTTTTAATAGATCATTCACTTCAAAAGCTAGAACAAATCTCACATAAAATTTTAAAATAAAAAAACA
>CBDUBH010000087.1:0-15397 GCA_965365345.1 uncultured Melioribacteraceae bacterium | reverse complement strand
TCCTGAGCCAGGATCAAACTCTCCGTTGTAAATTTCAAAAATTTTTGTAATCTTCAACTTAGAGCTATGATTTTGCTCAAAGAGACGTGGCTCTTTATTTATTTTGTCGTTTCACTGATATTTCAGTGCACTCACATTTTCAAAGAACATTTTTTTTGATTTCGTTTTTCAAAAATCGTAGACTGTAAATATAAATCTTAATTTTTCATTTGTCAAGAGCTTAGAAAAATATTTTTTTATTTTTTTTACTCTTATTTTTTACAGCCAAAATTTTCAAGCTTTCAAATTTACTAAATGATTTTTCATTTGTCAAGAACTAATAGTAAATTTTAATTTCAATATTTTAAGAACTTATTTCCTTGCTTCAAAAAGTAAGGACTGTAAATATAATATCAGATTTTTATTTTTGCAATAGCTGATCAAAATATTTTTTATTTTTTTTTGATCATTGTGGGCTATTAAATATATAAAGAAAATTTTTAATTTCAAGTAGATGAAAAGTGCAATAAAATTTCTCTTAACTTCTCATGCTAACACTGTAAAAACAAGTTAAATATTTTACTAAAATTCATTTTTAATTGTCGCAAATTCCTAAGGAATGTTTTCCCGTAATCTAAATTTTTAATTTACCAAACCGGGAGAAACTTTATTTCTATTAAATAGATATATTAAACTTGCTGATCAGTATATCCATTTGTTTAATACTCAAATGAATAATTTATGAAGCTTTCATAAAACTTTTAGATCAATTAAAAAGTTCCAATATTATTTTACTGTCAAATTTTTTAAGAACGTGTTTTCAATCATTGTTTATTAAACAATCATCAAAATTTCAGAGCGATAAAATTAGAAAATTTGTCTTTAAAATCAAAATTAATTTTAGAAATATTTTATTATTTTATTTTCATATTTTCTAAAAGCATCTATATAACATTTTAATCGAAGAATTTAGTTCCAGTGAAATTAATATTTTTTCATTTATGTATTTGAGCAACTTTAATTTTATATGTTTGAATTCCAGACAAATATATTTCAATTAAATTTTCCGAATAACTGTTTACCACGTTATTAAATTATGAATTCCTTTTTGATAATCAGATCCATGCTTGTTTAATGGATTATTTCAAAAATCTTTTGAATTTACTATATTTGTTTTAAACGTTTATAGTTTTTATTCAAATAGACTATTGACATTAAATTTAAATTTATCGTATTTTAATATATGAGGATAAGACATCTAGAGGGGTGCTAAAGTTTAGAATAGGAAAAGTTTTTATAACCTTGATAGGAGAGGATGAGAGAATGAAGAATGTAAAAGCAAGAATTGAAAATCCTTTATCCGATTTAATAAGCGATGAAGTTTACGAATTGTTAAGCAGCAAAGGATTGATTGACGAAAAGTCAGTTAGAGATTATCAAATCAGAATGAAGTTTAAGCAGTTAAGGGCAAATAAAGTTAGCGCAAGTGACGCAATTGATACGATTAGAGAGGAATACCCTTATTTGCAATTTGATACTATAAGAAAAATTGTTTATCAGATACATAAATAAAATATTGAATCCATGACTCGTCAAAGTTCTCTCCCCAGAACTTTGTTGGTGAGTCCGCCCAGTGTCTCCCCCAACGCTGGGCTTTTTTTTAAATATAGGTGTAAAAATATGGCTAAAGTAAGAAAATCAAATATTAGAACAGCGAAAGTAACATACGCTTCCCCTTTTTCTATTTATTGGACCAAAGAAAATTATATTTATTTGGGAATTGGAATTTTAACTCTTATAATAGGTTTTTACCTTTTATCATCAGGAAACTGGGATAGCTCAATAAGTTTGAATGTTGCCCCGATTTTATTGGTAATCGGTTATCTGGTAGTTTTACCTTTATCTATCCTTTTCAGAAAAAAGAACAAAAACAAAATAGACAGCTAAACAAATTGACCAAGTTAAGTTTTGATCAATTTATTGACCTTAGACTTTTACTTACTGTTGAGGGAATTGGTCCAGCAAAGGTTAGAAATCTATTGACTTATTTCAGATCTTTCGAATCTATATTTTCTGCAGGTTTGAAAGATCTTACTTCAGTTTATGGAATAAGTACAAATCTTTCAAATCGAATAATTCAATCCAAAACTGATCGCGAAAAAATTCAAAAAATCGTTGAATCAGAATTAAAGAAAAATCAAAAATTAAATATCAATATTGTTACTGTTTGGGATGAAGATTATCCTGAACCGCTTAAAAATATTTACGATCCGCCTTTGATTTTGTATTACAAAGGTGAACTAAAAAAAGATGATATTTATTCAATTGCGATTGTTGGTACCAGGCAGCCAAGCGATTACGGAAAAATTCAAGCGGAAAGATTTGCACAGGAATTGGCAGAACATAATATTGTAATTGTAAGCGGACTGGCACGAGGCATTGATTCTATTGCGCATAAATCAACTTTGAAATCCGGCGGAAGAACAATTGCAGTTGTGGGATCAGGATTAGATGTAATTTATCCCCCGGAAAATAAAAATCTTTTTAATGAAATTTCTGAAAGCGGTTTGGTATTTTCCGAATTTGAACTTGGAACAAAACCCGATGCTCAAAATTTTCCTCGAAGAAACAGAATCATTTCCGGACTTTCACTTGGAACTTTGGTAGTAGAAACAGGAATTTCAGGCGGTGCAATTCAAACTGCTCAATTTGCATTGGATCAAAACAAAGAAGTATTTGCAATTCCAGGAAATTTAGGAATTAAGCAAAGCGAAGGGACTAATTCGCTTATTCAAAAAGGTGAAGCAAAACTTATAACTGCCGCTAATGATATTATTGTTGAGCTTGAAAGTAAATTAAAACCGGTTATGAATAAAAGCATTTCCAAACCGCAGGTTGAACTCAGTATGTTTGAGGAAAAAGTAATTCAAACGCTTTCAGTAGAACCAAAACAAATTGATATTATTGCCGATGAAACTTCCCTTTCAACTTCCGAATGCCTTGTTTATTTGCTTACGCTGGAATTTAAAGGATTAGTAAAACAACTTCCGGGAAAAAGATTTTGCCTGTTATAAATTGATCTTAAATGATTAGTTTATAAAATTATTTTATTAAATTATGATTAAGTAGGATATTGAAAATAAGAGGAAAAATAGAAACGATACCGATTTCTCACCTCATTCTGCTGGCTGATTTGAAATAACAAAAGCAAATGTCATATCGAAAGAGACCCGATTTAATCGGAACGACTGAGATATCTTTTAGATTTCTCGCTTCGCATCGAAATGACATAACTTTTATTTTACATTACTCTTTCTAAATCTTTTAATCTTTCGAACTTTCAAATTATATCTTAATATTTTTTTCTGTTTTTCCAAAGGAATTTCAATCTTTCTTTAAGATTTTTTTCCTGTCCGTTTTCACTTGGAAAATAATATTGAGTATTTTTCATTTCTTCCGGAAGATAATTTACATCAATAAAATTATTCGGAAAATCATGCGGGTATTTATAATTTTTTCCGTAATCCAAATTCTTCATAAATTTGGTTGGCGCATTTCTTAAAGGAAGCGGAACGGAATAAAGCGGTTTGTTGCGAACATCTTCCAAAGCACTGCCGATTCCTAAATACGCGGCATTACTTTTCGGTGATGATGCAAGATAAGTTGCACATTGCGCAAGCATAATTCTTGATTCAGGCATTCCGACTTTTTCTACCGCGCTGAAAGTTGAAACCGCTAATAGTAAAGCATTAGGAGATGCGTTGCCAATATCTTCCGAAGCAAAGATTATCATCCTTCTCGCAATAAAAATCGGATCTTCTCCGCCTTCAATCATTCGCGCCATCCAATAAAGAGCGGCATCGGGATCGCTTCCGCGCAAACTTTTTATGAATGCTGAAATTACGTTGTAATGTTCTTCTCCTGATTTATCGTAAATTATATTTTTCTTTTGAACAACATTTTCAATTACATCTTTTGAAACCGTAATTTCTTCTTCGTTGATTTGCTGAGTTACGCACGCTTCAAAAATATTTAACATACTTCGTGCATCGCCGCCTGATATGTAAATTAAATAGTCGTAATCAATTTCTTTTATTTTAAAGGATGATAATAATTCATCTTTTTGAATTGCGTTATCTAAAATTGTTTTTAAATTTTCTTCTGAAAGTTCTTCCAAAACAAAAATCCTTACACGCGAACGCAAAGCAGGAATAACTTCAAATGAAGGATTTTCCGTTGTTGCGCCGATCAGAATAATTAATCCGGATTCAACCGCAGAAAGCAATGCATCCTGCTGTGATTTATTGAAGCGATGAATTTCATCAATAAAAAGAATTGTTTTTTTGTTGAAATTTTTATTTATCTCCGCGCTCGAAATTACTTCGCGAATATCTTTTACGCCCGATGATACCGCATTTATCTGATAGAATTCGGAATTCGTTTGGTTTGCAATTATTTTTGCGATTGTGGTTTTTCCGGTTCCCGGAGGTCCCCAAAGAATGAATGAACTTAATGTATCGTTTTCAATCATTGTGCGAAGCGGTTTTGATTTTGCAAGCAATGATTGCTGTCCCTGAAATTCATCCAGATTTTTCGGGCGAATTCTTTCTGCTAACGGTATTTGCGGAATTTCTTTTTTCAATTTTACTTTTATTTTAATAAGTTTCTTTTGATTCAAATTTTATAACAGTTTCGCCTTTACGCTTCATATTATATTTTTCGCGTGCAACTTTTTCAATTTTAATATCGCTGTTTTTAAGTGAATCAATTTGCATTTTCAAAAGATCATTTTGAGAATTCACTTCTTCAAGTTTAAATTCAAGTTCTTGTTTTTGTGCAATGAGTGAATAGTATTTCAGAATTCCGAATTTATTGAAAAAAAAGAATGCTGCCGAAACCGAAATTACAACTATGAAAACGATCTTTAATATTTTTCTATTTCTATTTTTAACCATCTTAAAATCACTTTAATGAAATCTGAATTATCTTTTCGATCAATTGTTCAAAATTAATTCCAATTGCTTTTGCCATTTTCGGAACAAGTGAAGTATCTGTCATTCCGGGTAATGTATTTACTTCTAAACAATAATTTTTATAATCTTCAGTCAAACGGAAATCAACGCGAGCGTAACCTTTGCAGCCAACCGATTGAAATGCAAGAAGCGCTTGATGCTGAAGATGATGAAAAATTTTTCCGGGAATATCAGCAGGTACAATATATTGGCTCATTCCTTTTGTGTATTTGCATTCGTAATCATAGTGATCATGTTTCGGCTTTATTTCAAGCACAGGCAATGCTTCATGTTCAATTACAGCAACAGTGACTTCTCTTCCCGGAATAAATTTTTCAACCAAAGCTTTATCGGAAAATTCCAGCGCAAACTTTACGGCTTTTTCAACTTCATCTTTCGAATTACAAATCGTTAATCCGAATGTTGAACCCTGATCATTAGGTTTTACAACACAAGGATATCCGAAAAATTTTTCAATTTTTTCTTTTATCAGTTCAAAATCATTTTCATTTTTTTCAACTACAAACCAATTTGCGGTGGCAACATCAAAATGACGGAACATTACTTTGGTCATATTTTTATCCATTGCAAGCGAACTTGCCAAAACTCCGCTGCCTGTATATTTTACTCCGAGCAGATCTAAAATTGATTGCACTGTTCCATCTTCGCCCCACTTTCCGTGAAGCGCAAGAAAAGCGATATCAATATTTTTCAGAGTTTCTGAATTAAGCGACTTGATATAATTTTCATTTTTCAATTCGGCAAAATCTGTTTCAGAAAAAAATTGCTCAATATCTTCCGGCTGATTTTCACCGTAAGCAGGATCAATAATTTTTACTGAATATCCCAAATTATTTAGTGCTTTGTAAATTGCTTTTCCCGATGATTTTGAAACGGGACGTTCGGGAGAAGTTCCCCCGACAATCAGCGCTACATTTAATTTATTTTCCATTTATAAATTCCGTTAAAATTTTTATATAAAATTTATTTTTGATTTTAAATTTGAAAGCTCTCAGCGTTCAGCTATCAGCTGTCAGAAATTTTGAATTTTTCTTTTAATCCTTTTTATCTTTTCATCTTAATAAAGAGTAAGATTAAGACTAAAGGATTTCTCGCTCCGCATCGAAATGACATTTTAATAATTTTAAACTGTTGACTATTTACTGATAACTAAAAACTAAAATCATTTTTCAATTCAATTCCGTAAGTTGCTTTTGAAATTGAAGCAAGTCTTTCAATATTTTCTTTCGATAAACTTTTTTCCCCGCCTAAAGTTCTTGCAAGAAAAATAATTTGCGCGTATTGTTCCAGTTTTTCCATTTTGAAATACGCATCTTTTATATTTTTTCCTAAAGTTAAGGCACCGTGATTTTGCAAAAGCATTGCCGAACTTTCTTTTATGTAAGGTATCATCGAATCAGTTACTTCATTTGTTGAAGGCGTTCCGTATTTACACAATGGAATTTTTCCCAAAGTTAAAACCACTTCGGGCAAAACTGGATTTTCAAATCCTTCACCGAAAACTGCAAATGCCGTTGAATAAACGGGATGACAATGAACAACTGCGTTTATATCATTTCTATTTTTATAAGCAAATAGATGAATTTTATTTTCGGTGGAAGGTTTGGAATTTCCTTCGATCAAATTTCCATCGTTATCAATTATGATAAGATCTTCTTCACGTAGTTCACCTTTGCATTTTCCCGATGGCGTTATTAAAATTTCATTTTCTGAAATTCTGATAGAAAGATTTCCGTCATGTGCGGCAACAAATTTATTTGCGTAAACTTTGTGGCAAATTTCTATCAGTTCTTTTTTGTAAGACATTTATTTTCCAACTCTTCCATAATTCTTAAGTTAATTAAACCGTCATTTCCGGTTGCCAATGGAGTTTGATCATTCAAAAATGATTTTTGAATTGCGCGCAAAGTTACAAGTTGTTTATTTGCACGTTTTGAAAATCCTTTTGAACTTTCTCCATGCAGATCAATTATCAATTTTGCAGGTGAAGTTTTTCTTCCGATCAAATTATCAATTACCAAACTTCCGTTATAACCCAAAATTTCTACACGGTTAAATCCTTTTTTCGTGTTATAAGAAACATTAAAAATTCCATATCCGCTTTTTTCAAATTTCATAATTGCAGCGGCAAAATCTTCAACTTCACTTTTGTAAATAATGTTGTCCATCACTCCCGAAATTTCAGAAACTTCACCGCCGAAAAATCTTAGCAGATCAATTATGTGAGTTCCGATATCGCGCAAAGCGCCGCCGCCGCTTAATTCTTTTTTGAATCTGAAATTTTCGCATGGCGCATAATCAATATTGAAATTTGCAGAGATTGAAACAATTTTGCCGAGCATTCCTTTTTCAATTATTTCTTTTGCCTTCAAAACAAGCGGATGAAAACGATGAACATAATTTACCGCAAGCAGCACTTTGTTTTCATCACAGACTTTTACCATTTCTTCTGCTTCTTTTGAATTCATTGCAAGCGGCTTTTCACACAAAATATTTTTTCCGGCTCGCGCTGAGGCAATTACCTGTTTGTAATGATTTACGTTTGCACTTGCAATATAAACCGTATCAATATCGCTTTTAAGAAATTCATCAAAATTGTTGAATGCATGTTGCGCACCGAATTTTAGAGCAAGTGATTTTGCTCTTTGCAGATCAGAACTGTAAAGCGAGTTGAGTCTGCTTTTTTGAAGATGCTGCAAATTCGGAATGAAAGTATTTTCGGCAAATTTGCCGCAACCGGCAACTCCCCATTTTAATTTGCGCAATATTTTGTTCGGTATTTTTAGCATTTAGTTTTCAGTTTTTAGTTTAAATCAAAATAGCAAAGATTGTTAGAATAAGATTATGATTAAGAAATTTTAAATCAGAGATTGCTTCGCTTTATTTCGTTTCGCTCGCAATGACTGATTTTTTAATCTTTAAATTCCAAATTCAAAATTATAAAAAAATTCTCTTGCCGACTTAGCGACTTTGCATTTAATTTATTACAACCCGAGTTTTTTCATTAACATCATAATCGGTTTTGAATTTTGCATCACATAAAAATGAACCGCAGGAACTTTTTTATTCAATAATTCTTCAACTTGTTTTGCAGCCCAATTAATCCCTATTTCAAGAACATGTTCATCTTTTGCAGAAAGAACTTCTTCGGCAAAATCATCTGGAATATCTATATAAAAATTTTTCGGAATGCTTGTTAATTGTTTTTTTGAACTCAGAATTTTTAATCCGGGAATTATCGGGACGTTAATTTGTTCTTGCTTGCAAAGGTTAACATAATCAAAAAACTTATTGTTATCGTAAAACATTTGAGTTACAATATATTCAGCACCTGCATGAATTTTATCTTTTGTAAATTTGATATCAACTTTTAAATTCGGTGATTCAAAATGTTTTTCGGGATAACCACCAACTCCAACACAATAGTTCGTCGGCTTTGCATCGAGCAAACCTTCTTCCAAATATTTGCCTGCATTCATCGCGTAAATTTGTTTTACAAGATCAATCGCATAATGATTTGCACTTCTTCCGTAGGCTAAGGGTTTTTTAAATCCGCTATCATCACCGCGAACTGCAAGCACATTATCAATTCCCAAATAATGAAGTTCGATCAAAAAATCTTCAGTTTCTTCCCGGGTAAATCCATTGCAAATAATGTGCGGAACCGCATCAATATTATATTTATTTTGAATGAGCGCGCAAATTCCCAAAGTGCCGGGGCGTTTTCTTTTTACTTTTCTTTGAATTCCGTTTGGAGTTTCTTCGTAGTAAACTTCGGCAGCATGCGAAGTAATATCAATAAACGGCGGCCGGAATTTTGCAATGTCATCAACTACCGAAAGCAGCGCTTTAATATCACCGCCTCGCTGCGGAGGAATAATTTCAAAACTTATTAAAGTGTGGTCGGCTTTTTCTATGTGTTCAATTACTTTCATTTTATTCCAAGATTAAAGTGTAAATTTAATAAAACGATGTTTAAATGTATAATTTAGAATTTGAATTCAGAATTTGTAGAATGAATTTTTCAAAAAGATCTTTCAAATTTTAATGTAAGTTTTTTTAATATTTTTTTTGAATCTTTTAATCATTAATTCATTAAATAATTATTTCAAAATTGTAACTTTATAATCTGAATTTCTTATAAAATTCTCATCAGTTTTTATTCGCAAATATTTTCCAAGCAGCCAATCTTCAGTCATATCTTTGTAATTATCACTTAACACATTTCCGCTTTGTCCTGTCGGTAAAATTGCTCTGAATTCATTTGGATTTGCAAAATCGTATATGAACCGCATCGAAGGGCCAAGCACAACATCGTACGGATCGTTAAATGAATATTCTGTATTAAAAATTGTTGTTCCATCGCCGCCAACACTATACGGACCAATATCAATAAATTTATCGACCAAAGAATTGATTCCATGAAACTGATGTTTAATAGTTAATCTGTGTAATTTGCTCCACTGCCAATCTTTTGCATCTTTGCCGAAATTTCTTTCAAGAAAATCCAAAGCATCAACCAGACTTTTGCGTATTATGAAATCCCTGTTTTCAACTGTCTTTGTTTTAATATCATCAAACCAGATCGAATTATTTTCATTTAGCATTTTTAAAATCGTTCGATAAGGAATGTTTGCCATAAATTTATATTCAGCAAAAATCTTTTCTCCCATTTCATCTTCAAAAGTATTTTGAAGAAGGAATTGAAAAAAAATTGCGTAAATAGAAGGCACCTGGCTGTATTCAATTAATTCGTAATTCCAATTTTCAAAAAGAGAAATTGTTGTTTGAAGATTTTTATCCTTTATTTTCGCGCCTTTGAAAGCATCGAGCAAAAATTGAGTTATCTCTTTTGCGTAAGGCGAAACGAAATCATTTTGATATTGACCGAAATCTCTTGCTGAATGTTTATTCTTTGAATTCAGCAATTGCGTAATTCTTTCAATGCGCGATGAAGGCTCCCACAAATTTGAAATATGATATTGAAAATCACTTTTAACCTTATTATTAGCTGTCGCGATGAAATTTTGAATCGGATTAAATATTACGGGCATTTGTTCATAGGGAACAAATCCTGACCAATCGCTTTGCGGATTTGTGCCGTCAAAAATCATTGTAGGAGAATTTAAATTTCGCACAGGAATTTTTGCTGCGCAGATGTAACCGATATTTCCGCTTGAATCGGCATAAACAAAATTTTGTCCCGGTGTTGAAAATCCGCTTAAAGCAGTTTTGAACTGTTCCCAATTTTCGGCTTTGTTCAAAAGATAAAGCGAATTAAATTCATCATGAAATTCGCTTCCGACCCAACGGAGACTTAGGCGCGCGCGGTTTTCAATATGCTTTCCGCCATACATTTTATTGAATGGATGAATATCTGAAATTATTGGTCCGCGGTGCGTAAATTTCGCAATATAGCTTACACTTTCAGAATCTTTAACGGCAATCGTAAATTCTTTTCTTTTGAGAGGAAGCCACTGATCATTGAAAAAATAATTTTTACCGGATGAATCAATTCTTTCGGAATAAAGATCTGTATCATCAGTCATTACATTTGTAACACTCCAGGCAATACTATTATTTTTCCCGATTATTATTGCAGGAGCACCTGGAATCGTAAATCCGGCAGCATTCCAGTTTTTACTTTTGATTACTGCGATAAACCACTTTGCCGGAATTGTTAATCCTAAATGCGGATCGTTTGCAATTATCGGCTTCCCTGAAATTGATCTTGCACCGTTCACCGCCCAATTGTTCGAGCCGATGTGATTTCCGCTGATACCCATAAATTTTCTGAAATCCCTGTCAATCTCAACAATCGCTTTATCAATTTTCGGCATTGAAGAAATATTTTTCGGAATGATGAACGGAGCATTTTCAGGATAATCCGGAATAATTTCCTTAACTTTTTCTTCTCCTAACTTTTGAATAAGATCCGCAAAAACAATATCTGTCCACCAGCCAATGTTTAATTCCCATGCAAGAATTTTTCCGATTATCAAACTATGCTCAGGCTTCCAAGGTTCGGGATCGTAACCTAAAACATCAAATTCAACGGGATATTTTCCTTCGGCTTCAGTGATATAAGCATTAACTCCTGCAGAATATGAATCCAGAATTTTTCGCACTTCAGGTTTTAAATTTACAAGCGCAACTTTAACAAGACTATCTACTCCTATCGTTCTAAACATAAGATCAAATGAAATTGTGCGGCTGCCGAAAATTTCACTTAATCTGCCCAAGCCGGCTCTTCTGAAAAGATCCATTTGAAACATTCTTTCCTGCGCGTGAACGTAACCCAAAGCAAAAGAAGCATCTTCTTCACCATCGGCAAAAATATAAGGAACGGCATTGTTATCACGATAAATTTTTATTTCGTTGTTAACGCCTTTGAAATCTTTTTCGCCTTTATAAACCGGCAAAGTCTGATTAAAAACCCTGCTGAAAATAAAGAGTCCCGCGATGCTAACCACCACAAAAGTTGCAATAATTCCTATTACGGCTTTTATCCAATTTTCCATATCACCAAAATTTAAATTTCACAAATAAAAATAAATATTTAGAATTGTTCTACCATTAAAAATTAGGATTGTTCAGAAAATTAAAATAATTTTTTCCGAATAAAAAATAAATTAAAAGTTTTATCAAATTTTATTGTCAAAAAAATCTTTAATCATTATTTTAATTCTGAAATAATCAAATCCGTTAAGTTTAATCAATAAAATTTATTTTGATTGATCCGATAATTAAATAAATATCAAAATACATAAAAATTTTTTGGATCTTTATGAACGAAATCCTTCTTATAATCTCAATCGCGCTTAATATTTTAATTTTGTTTTTACTTTTTAAAAAATCAAATCAAAATAATTTCAGTGAAATTGAATTACAGTTAAAAGAAAATTTTGAAAAAGCAGAACGTAATTTTCGCGATGAATTTTCGCGCAGCAGAGATTTTTCTGATCGTAACGCGAAAAATTTACGTGAAGAATTGAACAACTCATTCAAAAATTTTAACGATTCACTTTTGGCAAGAATTTTTGATAACTCGAATATTCAGGCAAATCAATTCAAAATTCAAAAAGAAACTTTAGATGAATTTGCAAAATCTGTTGAAAACAAATTTGAAATTTTAAAAGATAAGATCGAAGAAAAATTAAAAGAAATTCAAAATAACAATTCGCAAAAGTTAGATGAAATGCGCGTTATTGTTGATGAAAAACTGCATGCAACTTTGGAAAAAAGATTGGGCGAATCTTTTAAACTTGTAAGTGAAAGATTGGAAATAGTTCATAAAGGTTTAGGCGAAATGCAAAATCTTGCAAATGGAGTGGGTGATCTGAAAAGAGTTTTAACAAATGTAAAATCACGTGGGATTTTAGGGGAATATCAATTAGAAAATTTATTAGAACAATTTTTAACTAAAGAGCAGTTTGCCAAGAATGTAAAAACAAAAGAGGAAAGTAATGCAATAGTTGAATTTGCCATCAAACTTCCCGGCAAATATGATAATGGCAAATTTCTCTGGTTACCTATTGATGCAAAATTTCCGGTAGAAGATTATCAATTATTAATTACAGCGTATGATGAAGTTGATCTGAATAAAATTTCTGATTGTAAAAAGTCTTTAGCAACTAGAATAAAAGGTTGTGCAAAAGATATTCAGGAAAAATATTTAGATCCGCCAAACACAACAGATTTTGGTATTATGTTTTTACCTTTTGAAGGTTTATATGCAGAAGTTTTAAGAATTGATGGATTATTTGAAACTATTCAAAAAGAATTTCGAGTTACAATTGCCGGCCCAACAACTTTGCTGGCTTTATTGAACAGTCTGCAAATGGGATTTAGAACATTAGCTATTGAAAAAAGATCGAGCGAAGTTTGGCAAGTTTTGGGAGAAGTAAAAAATGAATTTGTAAAGTTTGGAAATATCATTGAGAAGACAAAAGAAAAGATTAGACAAGCCGGTAACGAATTAGATAAAGTTAATACCAGAACCCGGGCAATGCAAAGAAAGTTGAGCAATGTACAGGAATTGCCGGCAGCAGAAAGTAAGATAATGCTTGAAGAAAATTTGAATTTAGAAAATGAAACTTCAGAAGATGATATTGAAGTACAAGAGAAGTTTAAATCTAATTAATGATAATTTTACCGCAAATTGGTAGAGACGTAGCATGCTACGTCTCTACTTTTTTAAATTCAAAAATTATTTAACAAAAATATAATAAATTTCCTTTCCCTGAAAAATCGAGAATTACTGACAGGTAAATTTTAATTAACTTTCCAATCTTTACATCTTTGAATATTTTCATCTTTGAATATTTACATCTTTGAATATTTTCATCTTTGAATCTTTCAATCTTTGAATCTTTTCATCTCTCTAAATAAATTTTTCTTCTCCCCAATGTTCGGGAAAATAAGTTTCCGGAAAAACTTCACGCGCTTCATTAAGAATTGTAAAATAAGTTTTCTTTTCCCTGTATCTTTCCGAAACATGAAAAAGAATAAGTTTTTTCACATTTGCATCTTTAGCAATTTGCGCAGTTTGTACCGAAACCATATGATAATTTTTTTGCGCAAATTCAGAATCTTCAACCGCATATTGACTTTCGCAAATAAGCACATCACTGTTTTGAGCAAGCTTTACGGCACGTTCGTGAGATGTTTCGTCAAAAATAAAATCTGTGAGATAAGTAATTTTTTCGCCGGGTTTTTCAACCAATAATTCTTTTCTTAAATCTTTAACATCATAAATCTCATTTTCAATATTTATTTTTTCATCGTCAAAATTTTCGTCTTTCAAATTTTCCAGCCAGGCACCTTGCGGCAAATTCATTTGCTCAAGTTTTTCTTTATCAATTTTTATAGATGAATTTTCAATTATCGAATATCCTATTGTCGGAATCTTATGATTTAAAACTGCAGTTTCGATTTTAAAATTTTCATTTTGCAAAATCGTTCCGTTAAATTCTATCAGCTTAGCTTTTTTCTTTTTGAAAGATTCCCGTGGAGAAAATGTGCTTTTGTGCAGTTGATCTTCAAAGATATCGTAAACTTCCCATTTGCCATTTAAATCATTTATCAAATTCCATCTGAATCCGTTTAAACGATGATGAATTATTTTGGAAGTTTCTTCCGGACCAAAAACTTTTATTGGATCATCATTCATAAAAATTCTTCTGAAAAGATAATCGAAGCCGGCAATATGATCAATGTGCAAGTGCGAAAAAAGTATTATCCCGATTTCCTGAACATCTCCTTGCTTCAATTTTCTAATAACATTTTCGCCGCAATCCAATAAAACCCGTGTAAGTTCGTTGCCGCTGTTTATCCAAGCAATAACCGCATTATCAAAACCGGGTTTGCCCAACACCTGAAATTTTATGCTCATAAAGTTTTTTCACCGATAAATAATATCACTTTACCGATTTTCTTTTTAAAAACAAAGAATTTAAAAATATTTCTGATTAAGAAATTAGTGAAAGGAATTTAAAATGAACGAAAGATCAAACAAAGCAAGTTTTTTAATTGGATTTATTTTTATTACCGCAGGAATTTTGTTTCTGCTTTCAAATTTGAATTTGCTCGACCCGCAATTTACCGATGCAATTTTCACCTGGCAAATGCTTTTAATTGCAATTGGATTAATTGTGTTTATTTCCTCGCGGGATTTTTTCGGGATTTTGCTAATTGCAATAGGTTCCATATTTTTGATTGATAAATATTACGATTTTGATGTGTGGCAACTTTGGCCGGTAGTTTTAGTTTTGATCGGGTTTCAAATTCTTTTTAATTCAAGAAAAGGCGCCCCTGAAAATGTTAACGGAGCAAAAAATTATTCAGGCAAAAACTGGAACGAAACTTCACAGGATTTTATTTATTCGGAAAATATTTTCAACAGTAATAATCTTAGAGTAACTTCCGAAAATTTTAAAGGCGGAAAAATTTCTTCGATCTTTGGCGGAATGAATTTGGATCTGACACACAGCAAACTTTCACCGGGAAGCAATGTTTTGGATGTTTCAAATGTATTTTCGGGACTTGAAATTTCTGTCCCTTCCGATTGGAAAATAATTTCAGAAGCAACGCAGATTTTCGGCGGATTTGAAGATAAAAGGAAATATGTTAACGCAAGTTATGATGAAACAAAAATAATGAAACTTCGCGGCTCTTCAATTTTCGGCGGAATAAAAATCATAGATGTTAAGTAGGAGAATTTTGAAATGAAATTGAATAATCTTAATCCACGGCTTTTAATAGGATTTATTTTCATCTTTTTCGGCGGAATGCTTCTGCTTGAAAATCTTACCGGTTTTAATTTCAGATTTTTCCCGATTGTTTTTTCGTATCAGATGTTTATTTTAATTATCGGCTTGATCATT
>CBDUBH010000086.1:0-15496 GCA_965365345.1 uncultured Melioribacteraceae bacterium | reverse complement strand
AAACTTGATAACTAAGGTGAAAGCTACAACAGAATTTCTCAAGTTAAGACAAATCTTTCCAAGTTCTTGACATTTACTTTTTAAAGTTAGTCATAGCTAGCATCTTAATTCTACAAAGTTATCTTTTTTGTTCCAATTAGAAGATAAAACAACCGCAGCGGCTAAAGATTCCTGCATCGGAGCTTTGAAAGGAATTTTTCTGTAATTTCTTTTTGAAAGCGGTTTGCCTGATGTATCTAAATACACTGAGCACTTTTCATTTATCCAGTAAAAGAAAATTACTGCTCCTTCGTTTTTTGCGCCGGTATCGGGTCTTTTACCCAATTTTTCACGCATTCTGTCAACAATTGCATCTTTTGCTTTTAAATTCGGGAATCTGGAATCGTTCACTCCGGCATTTTCAACAATCGAATTAATGGAAAGATATGAATTTACATCAAGATAATTTTCCCAATCAATCTTTTTGAATTTTTGGTAAAGTTCATCCGGAGTTTTTGCCTGAAATTCATCAACAAAAAAATGAACATGGTAACCTGTTCTTATCTGCAAATTTAATTTCATCGCATCATGCATATTTCCCAAAAGCTCAACATAAGTATCTTTTTCTACAATTACCTGATATCCCAAATCTTCAATTTCTTTTTTTAAAATTGAAGAAACTCTTTTAGGACAAGTGATCAAAATTTTTCTGTTCAAATCTTTATTTTTCATTTTTTTCTTTTTCTAAACTTCAATTAAAAGATTTCAAAATAATTCTATTTTTTTTTGATTCGGCTATAAATTAAAATTAAACGGGACTGTTAATAACATTGACAAATATAATGAAAACTTTAACTTATAAAAATAAAGATATTGTGAATTTATGTTATGTTTTTGTGATTTGTTCAATTGGATTGTAAGGAAGTTTTAATGATTTGGTTTATTATTGGATTTTTACTCGTTCTTTGGCTTTTAGGAGTTGTTTTAGATTTTGTAGTAGGCGGATTACTTCACATTTTACTTTTTATAGCAATTGGAATTTTTGTTTACAGATTAGTTAAAGGAAAACGAATAGTATAATTATTGTCATAAAAAAATAAAGGAGAAAAATATGCAAGGATTTAATTTATTATCATCTACAACAATTGCAGGCGATGATGTAAGAAATGAACTTGGTGAAGATCTTGGAAAAATTGAAGATCTTATGATTGATCTTGATTCAGGAAGAATTGCCTACGCCGTTCTTTCATTTGGCGGATTTTTAGGAATTGGCGATAAATATTTTGCAATTCCATGGGAAGCTTTAAGAGTATCAAAAGAGACACATGAATTTATTCTTGACGTTCCAAAAGAAAAATTGGAAAACGCCCCAGGATTTGATAAAGATAATTGGCCTGCTGCTCCGGATAGACAATTTGTTGAAAATATTTATAATTATTACGGTCACCGTCCATATTGGGACATTTAGTCATTTTCGTAATTATTAAAAATTAAAATTTAATAACAAAGCCGGTTTTAAGTCGGCTTTGTTATTAAATTTTAATTGAAATATAAACATAAAATTTTAGAGAAAATATTATTTACCTTCAATTACGTTTTCTTTTCCTTCCTGAATTTTTTCATTTGCTTCTTCAATATCTTCGCCATTTGCAACCGGCTTTTCCTGAATTTTTTGGGCTTCTTTTTCAAGATTTAATTTTATGAATACCGGAAAATGATCTGAATCAAAATGCGGCAATCTTTCAAGTTTTACCAGTTTAAAATGATTTGAATGAAAAACATAATCAAGCGGCCATCGCATTAAATAATAATCTGCATGAAAAGTGTTATAAAATCCTCTGCCAATCCTGGGATCTAAAAGTCCGCTAACTTTTTGAAATAATCTTGTAGTAGATGACCATGCAACATCGTTAAGATCTCCTGCAACAATTACGGGATATTCCGAATTCCGGACTTTCTTCCCCACAAGCAAAAGTTCCGCATCTCTTTCATCAGATTCTTCATTTTCCTGAGGAGCAGGCGGACGTGGATGAACAAAATGCATTTCAACAGTATCGCCAGACTTTAATTTTACCAAAGAATGAATTGAAGGCACATCATTTTCAACCAAATATTTCACCTCAGGATTTATCAACTCTAATTTTGAATAAAGCAAAATCCCGTATGTATTTTCTAACGGAACAAGCACGGTGTATTCGTAATTATTTTTTAAAACATCAAGCTGATCAGCCCACCATGCATTTGTTTCTTCTGCAAGGATCATATCAGGATTTGTTTGATTTACAATTTCAAGGAATTTTTTTGAATTTGTATTGTCCATGTAAACATTTGCTATCATCAGACTTAGTGAAGTTTCTTCAGTAAAATTTTTACTTTCCAGTACCTGCTTTTTCGCCAGAAAAGTATAAGGATAAATTCTTGCGAGCTGATATCCCGTAGCTATGAAAAGAAGAATTGCCACAATTGAAGAATGCGTATCTCCTTTGAAATAAATAAACATAAGCAAAATAAAAGCGATAAACCCGATAAAAACAAGTTGATATCTCGGAAATTCAAATGCTTTGATCAACCAATAGGATGATGGTATGAATGGAATTACCGAAGCGAGAATTACAAAATATGCGAAAATGAAGAATAGGATTCTCATTATTTTTCCGATAATCTATTAAGAATGTTTATAAAATTTAATATAAAAGATTTATTAACTTAAAAAAGAAATTTTGTGAAATTAAATTATTTTATGTTTTTATATCAACTTAAGCTTATAAATTAGAATTGTTAATTTTTGAAAAATATATTATATTTCATTTCTGAAATTTGATGCACCCGTAGCTCAATTGGATAGAGCATCTGACTACGGATCAGAAGGTTTGGGGTTCGAATCCCTACGGGTGTGCAAATAAAAAAACCGTTAGTAAAATAACGGTTTTTTCTTTTTAAATAGATTATCAAAATTATATATTTCACCACTCTTATACTTTTTAAAAAAAATTTTTCAGAAAAAGTATTTTTTCAACAAAATTACTTTCACTAAAAATAAATCATTATTCTATCTTAATTTTTGAATTTGAGAAGTAAGATCAAAAAATTAAAAACCGGAAAAATAAGTTTTAATTATAAATCAAATTTTTGATCTTCTGTTTCCGGTAAAAGCGCATAATTAAGCCAATATCTTATAGATGAAATTATTGTATCAACAAATTCATCTAAAATGTATGATTTAACTAAAAATCCATTTGCTCCCAAGGAATAACACGCTTTAACATCTGCAGGATTTTGCGAAGTTGTTAAAACTATAACGGGAATAAACGAAATTGATTTATCTGATTTTATTGCCGATAAAACTTCAGTGCCGCTTAATTTTGGTAAATTAAGATCCATAAAAATTAAATTCGGAGTTACAGCATCTGCGTAATTTCCTTGTTTTTTTAAATATGGAATTGTTTCTGCTCCGTCTTTTATCGAAATAAAATTCACATTGGGAAAATTTTGGGTAACCGTATCTTTCAAAAGCCAAATATCCGCAACATTATCTTCAACAAAAAGTATGTTAATCTTAGATTCTCCGGAATTCATTTTTTATTTCTCCGCTAGGTGTTATTTTTTAATTTCTATAACTATGAATTTAAGGTGAAAAAGAATTCAGAACCTTTGCCGGGTTCTGATTCTACCCAAATTTTTCCGTCATGATTTTCAACCACTTTTCTGCAAATAGTTAATCCGATTCCCGTTCCGGGATATTCATTTTTAAGGTGCAATCTTTGAAACATCACAAAAAGTTTGTCAAAATATTTTCTGTCAATTCCGATTCCATTATCTTTTACAGAAAAGACCGGCTTACCGTTTTCCGTATTAACTTTTACAAAAATTTTAGGTGGTTTTTTGTCATTAAACTTTAATGCATTGTTAATTAAATTTTGAAACAGTTGTCTTATTTGAGCCGCATCACCTTTTACTTGGGGTAAATCATCCAAGAAAATTTCAGCTTTGCTATCAGAGATTGGAACTTTTAAATTTTCCAAAACTTTTTTTAATGTTTGATTTAGATCAACCTTTGTAATTTGGGATTTATTTCCCGAAATCCTAGAAAGTTCAAGCAGATCTTGAATCAAATCTTTCATCCGATTTGTATTTTCGGTAATGTATCCCATAAAACTAAGACCTTGTTCATCCAAAAGATCATTATATTTTCTAGCCAAAAGCTGGGTGTAATTATTTATGATTCTCAGAGGTTCCTGTAAATCATGCGAAGCTATATAAGCATATTGTTCAAGTTCTTTATTAGATTTTTCCAAAGCATCCAAAGTTTCAAGCAGGATTTTTTCTGCTCTTTTTTTGTCGGAAATATCCTGAACTACCGCAATAAAGAAACCGGGTTCGCCCGTTTCTTTTTTAACTAATGATCCGGTCAAATTAGCCCATACATAAGAACCGTCTTTTTTAACATAACGTTTTTCCATCGTATAAGTTTTTATCTCTCCAGCCAAAAGTTTTTTTGCAAGGAAAAGATCTTTTTCGATATCATCTTTGTGAGTAATATCCTGAAAAGTTAGTTCAGAAAGTTCTTCGTGAGCATATCCGGTTATTTCGCAAAGTTTATGATTGAATTCTAACCATTTTCCATCGAGCCCGACTCTTGCAATTCCAACGGCAGCCTGTTCAAAAGTTGCACGATATAGTTTTTCGCTTTCTTTTAATTTTTGCTCTGCAATTCTTAAATCAGTAACATTGTGCCCCAAAGAAACAATTTGAAAAAGCTGACCGTATTGATCATAGATCGGAATAAAAGTAACAATAAGATAAGTTTTACCGTTATTTCCGTCGAAGGAAATTTCAATTGTTTGTGAAGATCTTGTTTCCAAAGATTTTAACATTGCCGGTAAATACATATTGTAAGATTCTTTTGGGAAAATCTCTTCATCACGTTTTCCGAGCAATTCATCTTTTTTTAGTTTGCCCATTTTTAACGAGGATGGATTTAAATAAATAAATCTTCGTTGATTATCGTAAATCACAAAATTAAAATCAAAATGTTCTGCTGCTGATTCCAGTCTTTTTTGCCAGAGTTTAATTTCTCTTTCTGCTTCGGCAATTTTTGTAATATCCTGATTTACCGCAATTGCTCCAATTATTTTTCCGTCCTCAGTAATCGGAATAGAAGAATTCATAATGGTTTTTTTGCTGCCATCAAAACATTCAATATTTATAATTTCATTAAATGAATGTTCACCCTTCTGAACCGCTCTTGCTAATCCCCATTCTTCTGATTTTAACGGCTCTCCGCTATCAGCCCACCAGCCTTTGTATTCATGATAATTTTCTATTCCACAATATCTTTCTCCTGCCCAAATTTCCTTACCGGCTTTATTACTGTTTATTATAATTCCTTTTTTATCAGTAAACCATACGCCAACAGGCAAATTCGAAATAACCGTTTCGAAAAGATTTTTTTGACGCAGTAATTCGGCTTCTGCTTTTTTCTTTTCAGTTAGATCAATTGCAACGGTCATATTTAACGGTCTTCCGTCAGGTAATTTTCCTAACGGAGTTGCGATCATTTCCCAAATAAGTTTTCTTCCATCTTTGGCATTTATCGTAAATTCACCAAGATATTTACTTTCCTTTAATTTGAAAACTTCATCAACAATATTTTGTACTTCTTGTTTTTTTTCTCCGTAAGCTTTTTCGAGCCATTTACTTACATTTGGTATATCTTCATAATCGTAACCGGTGGTTTTTAACCAGGCATCGTTTATTGCTAAATAATTCCCATCAGATGAATAAATAACTTTTGGTAATGGCGAATTTTTAATTGCGGTTTTAAATCTTTCTTCGCTTTGTCTTAATTCAGTTTCAGCTTTTTTTCTTTCTTCAATATCGTTCAAACGCTCATTATAAAGTTTTGAATTTAAGATCGCCAAAGTTGCTTTATTCAAAATCATTTTTGCAAATTTCAGATCATCTTCATTAAATCCGGAAAGTGCATTATTTCTACCGATTGTAAAAGTTCCGATTACTTCATCATTAAAACTCATCGGAATAATCATAAGACTATTAATATTCAGATTATTAAGTAGTTTTCTCGCTTCGGGTTTTTTAATTGAATCTGGATCGGATGTATCTAATTTTGGAATTAATACCGTTTTTTTCTCGCTTATCACTTTTTCATACAATCCGCGGGAAAAGAAGATCTCATTTTTTTGAATATAAATTTCGATCTTATTTTGATCATCTTCATTTAAAGCATAAAAGCCGGCACTTTTTAATTTTTTATCATCACCGGAAATTAAAGTGATTCCTGAAGCGCTTCCTAAAAGTTCAGTCATTCGTTTTACAACTAAATTTATAATTGCAGACATATCAAGATTTGCTTCAGAAAGTTCATTCGAAATTTTAAGTACCTGTTCAATTTTCCATTTTTCTTCGTGCAATTTTTTTTCTGAATTGCGTTGTTCGGTAACATTGCGCCAGGTTAAATATAATTTATTGCCGAATGGAGTTCCTTTAATGTCAAAATAGCCGTAAATATTTCTATCTTCCATTTCGGCATTAACAAATTCAGATTCAAATGAACAAGGTTTACCCGATTTTAAAGAATCCAAATATGCATTATGAATTTCAGAATCTTTAAGTGCAGGCATTATTTTAAGATATTCATTACCGATAATTTCATTTTGCGGCAGACCAATATCTTTTGCGCCGGTTTTATTTACAAATAGGAACTTTAGATCAAATAAATTTCCTTTTTCATCATTTACTGCTTCTAAAACAGAAAAAGCATCATGCAAGTTATCAATTGCAGTAAACAGCTCCTGCTCATTTACAAAGCTTTGATTATTATCTTTTATAGAAAATTCCATTTTAAATTCCGGGGAAAGGTTATCATTTTAAGAAGTAGCTCTCATAATTTTAAGATATGCTAAACAGATGTGAATTTCAAATTTATTTTAAATTTCAAAAATGTTTACAACAAAATTAAGAATGTTTAAAATAAAAAAGCTTTCACTGAAAAGTGAAAGCTTTTATTTGTTTTTTTCAACGGGAATTAACCGGTGCATTTTATTATTTGGATTTAGAATGGAAGATCTTCATCTTTATCTTTTCCTGAATAAACATCTTTATTGTTCTGTAGTTCTTTCCAAACATTTAAGAATTCAGAAAGCTGAACATCAGAAAGTTTAAATCTCTGATCATCAAGATAAACTGAATTTCCTTTGTAAACTTTACCGTTCCAGAAAATTCCTTCTTTCAACTTTTCAACAGCTTCATTTTTAGTTTCAACTTGTGCTGAATTTAATTCATTTGAAACCGTTTCAAAAGTTTCATCAATTGTTGATGAATAAGATGCAGATGTTTCAATTACTTCAACATTTCCTTCGTCATCAACTTTTGCGTTAACTTCATTATCTGAAATTGAAATTATTTCTTCCGGAGTGTAAAGTCCGCCGATAACATCAGAGAATACAACTCTCGCGCATCCTGAAACAGCACGCCATTTCAACATTGTTTTCGGATATTGTTTCCAGATTTGTTTATCAAGCAATCCGGCTTTTTTTGCATCATCCAGTGAAAAAGTAAAGCTGTATTCAAATTCATAATCTCTTCTGCTCATTGTAACCGTGCAATATGATTCATTTTCTTCGATCACAATTTTCTTTGCTTTGTTGCTTCTGTTAATTAAAGCAAGCAAAAGATTCCCCTGCAAAGTAGTTTTACCGCTAATTACCGCCATTCCGGAAAGTCCTTCAAGCGGCGGCAATCCTAATTCCTGAGATTTAAATAAACATACCAGAACTTTTTCGGGTGTGTTTAGCTGCGCGGGAATTAATCCGCTTCTTATGAAAATTTGGGCAAGTTCTTTTTTCTTGTCAAGATTCATTACAAGATCATTAACAGAAATAAGACCATTACCGTTTTTCGGGTTTGTTAATGTTTCCATTTATTTTTTCCTGTTTTTATTATTTCAAAACTCTTTTGACTTACGACAAACTTTTTAATTTTATTTTGAACTTCGATATAATCGAGAAAAATTTTTAAGTTAAACAGAACAAGATTTTCCTATACCGTAGTTTTATTTTTATGCCCTTTCATATTTTCTTAAATTCATAAATCATAACATATTTTAAGGGCTTCAAGTTGCATTATTTTAAAATAATTAAGGTAATAATTTTTCGCTAAAAACCTTTATTTTTTAAGCATTTTCGCAATATTTTAAACATTTATTCAGGCAAAATAATTCCTTTGCTTTTAATTTTTCAGAGCTCATAATTCCGTTTGAAAATCAATATAAAAATCAAAGTTTGAACTTAATAAAAGATTTAATAAATTTAATTTGAGGTTAGTTTTACAAGGAAGTTTCCGGTTAAATTGATTAAGCATAAGTTGAAATAAAATTTATTTATTTAACCGGGAATCAAATTTTAACAATTCAATTTAGGAAGAGTAAAATTTGAAAAAATTCTTTTAGAATTAATCAAAAAAAAGAAGTTAAAATTTTTGTTCTTATCACAATAGTTTTTATATTAGGATATCATATCCTTCATTGTTTAATTTTTTAATATGCTTTTTGAAGAAAATGTATACCGTTTTATGTACGCTGCTTTGCAGGAAGCGGAAAAAGCGTTGGAGGAAAATGAAGTTCCTATCGGTGCTGTTGTAGTACATAAAAATAAAATTATAGGTCGCGGCTACAATCAAATTGAAAAATTGAAAGATCCGACTGCCCACGCGGAAATGATAGCAATTACTGCAGCGGCAAATCATCTTAATGATTGGCGACTTAATGAATGCGATCTGTATGTTACAATTGAACCTTGCGTAATGTGCGCGGGCGCGGCAGTTTCCGCAAGGATAAACAGGATTTATTTTTCCAATTACGAACCGAAATTCGGTGCGTGCGGATCACTTTACAACATTACCGAAGAGGGTAAACTAAATCATAAAGTAAAAGTTTTTTCGGGGATTTACGCCGAAGAAAGTTCACGTTTGATGAAGGAGTTTTTTATAAAAACCCGCAAGCAGAATTAAAAATTTTTTCTATTGAAAATTGTTTTCTTATCAACACATAAAATTTAATCAGAAAAATAAAGGACCAATATGAG
This sequence comes from uncultured Melioribacteraceae bacterium, assembly GCA_965365345.1. Lineage (GTDB taxonomy): Bacteria > Bacteroidota > Ignavibacteria > Ignavibacteriales > SURF-24 > CBDUBH01. The sequence goes on along the minus strand of CBDUBH010000086.1, from coordinate 6,416 downwards.
AATCATCCTTTTTGGCGCACCCGGCGTGGGAAAAGGAACACAAGCCAAAATTCTCGCAAAGAAATTTGGAATTCCTCACATTTCAACGGGAGATATTTTAAGAGAAGCCGTTAAAAATGAAACTCCTTTAGGAATTGAAGCAAAAAAAACTATTGAAAGCGGTAACCTGGTGCCCGATGATGTTATGGCGGGAATTGTTCAGGAGGCCGTAACTTGTGATGAATGTAAAGACGGATTTATTCTGGATGGATTCCCGAGAACTTTAGTTCAGGCTAAACTCCTCGATACAATTCTGGAAGAAATGACTCCCGATGAAAAATATTTTATCGAAATTGATGTACATGATGATATTATTGTAAACAGACTTGCCAACAGGAGAGCTTGTAAAGTTTGCCAAAATATTTTTGCCAAAAATCAAATTGAAAATAAAAAAGTTTGTCCGAAATGCGGCGCGATTGATAGCCTTTACAAAAGAGCAGATGATAATGAAGATGTGATCAGAAACAGATTAAATGTATTTCATTCAGCTACAAAACCGGTATTGGATTATTACAGAAAACAAGGAAATTTATTTTCGATTGACGGAACAATGAGTGTTGATAAGGTTTCCGATATAGTTTATTCTTACGTTATGGTGAATAAGTAGGTTTATCTTTTTGTTTTACAACCACTTTAAATGCTTTGTAATTTTCTAATTTTGTAATTCTTGCATTGAATTTTTTAACAAGATCGTAATTATGAGTGGCGCATATAATTGATGTGCCTCTCAAATTTATTTTTTTAAGTATTTCGAAAATTTCATTGGTTGTTTCGGGATCAAGATTTCCCGTTGGTTCATCAGCCAGAATTAACATTGGATCATTTAATAATGCCCTTGCAATTGCGATGCGCTGCTGTTCGCCGCCGCTTAATTGTTTGGGCATATTTTTTTGCTTGTGCGAAAGCCCCACTGAAGAAAGTGCATCAAAAATTTTCTTTTTAATTTGATTTTTCGGAGTCCCGGTAACTTCCAAAACAAATGCCAGATTATCAAAAACATTTCTATCATCCATCAATCTGAAATCCTGAAAAACAATCCCGATCTTTCTTCTAAGCAAAGGTAATTCGGATTTTTTTATTGTCATTGAATTATAATCACCAATTTGCACAAATCCAGTTTGCGGTAATAAATTCATATATATCATTTGTAGAAAAGTGCTTTTTCCCGCTCCGCTTTTTCCAATCAAAAAAGTAAATTCGCCTTCATTTAAAGAAAAATTCAGATCTAAAAAAACCGGTTGATTTGGATATTGAAAAGACACATTACTGAAAGTTACCATTTTAAATTCCTACTTTTTTACAATTTTTTTTGCAACAATTTGTGCACGTTCAGATCTTTCATCAATATCATCAGATGAAAAAGCATCAAAGCAATTAACAACATAAAATCCGTTTTCCACCAAAGCAAAAATTATTTCTTCAATTTCGTAAATTTTCTGCACATGATTTTCATTTACAAAATTTCCATCGGGTAATTTAATCAGAAAATTATTATGATGCAGTTTTTCTTTTTGATCATAAAAACTTTCTTGCTTGTATTTAATTCCTTTATAAATTCCCTTTCGGTTTAACAGTTTTATGTTTTTTATGCTGTTTCTTTCAAGACTTAAATCGAAAGTAAAAACTCCGTTTTCATCAAGGATTTCATAAACCTGCCGGAAAAATTTTTCAATATCTTCCAAACTCAAAAGATAATTTACACTATCGAAAGCGGAAAATATCAAATTAAATTTTTGTTTGAAAGGAAGATTCCGCATATCGCAGCAAACCCTGGGTAGATTTTCATTTACCGACTTTTTCAGCATTTCAAAAGAAAGATCGCTTGCCGTAATATTTTTATAATAATGCAAAAGTGAATTTGCGAGTTTACAATTTCCGGAAGCTATTTCCAAAACTTTTGCATCGCTTTCGATATAATCTTTTGAAAGAATATAATAATAATACGCCCACTGTGGATAATCAATTAGGTTCATTAAATGCGCGTAAATTTCCGCTATTTGCGAATACGGTTTATGATTTTTTTCTTGCATTGTTTTTTCTGTTATCTGCAATTTTTACCGCAACTTTGAACGCTTCTATCATGCTTTTTTCATCGGCTGAATTTGTGCCGGCAATATCGAAGGCCGTTCCGTGATCAGGAGATGTTCTTATAATCGGAAGTCCTGCAGTGTAATTTACACCAACCGAAAAACTTATCATTTTAAAAGGAATTAAAATTTGATCATGATACATTCCGATTGTACAATCATAATTTTTATAAAGATGATTTGCAAAAAATGCGTCGGGCACAAAAGGACCAAACAAATTTCCACGAAATTCCGATTTTTCCATTGCCGGAATTATCGTTTTGGTTTCTTCATCGCCGATCATTCCGTTTTCGCCGGCATGAGGATTTAACCCAAGCAAAGCAATTTTAGGATTTTTAATTTTGAAATCTGTCAATAAAGTATCCGTAATAACTTCAACGCTATCCAAAATTCTTTTCGCTGTAATTAATTTTGAAACATTTTTTATTGGTGTATGAATTGTAAGTAGAGCGCATTTCATTTTCGGTGAAATGAACATCATATTATGATGATCCACTCTGCTCCATTCGGCAAACATTTCTGTATGTCCCGGATATTTTACTCCGGCTAAATTCAGCGCATATTTTGAAATCGGCGCGGTTACAACGGCATCAGCCTTTTTAAAATCCGCCAATTGAAATGCTTTTTGAATTGCTTTGAAACTAACCTTTCCGCTTTCTTTTGTCGGTTTTCCGATCTGTAAATTTGTAAATCCTAAATCCAAAATTTCAATTGCCGTATTGTCGGAATTACTTATTTCTTCATTTGCATTTATTACATAATCAAATTCCGGCTGAACAGTTTCAATGATTTCTTCAAAAACATTTGCCGGAGATAAAAAATAAATCTTATATTTTTCGGGATTATAAATTTTATTTAAAGTTTTTATTACAATTTCAGGGCCAATTCCATTTGGATCGCCGCAGGTAAAAACAATTTTTTTCATAATTTTAGAATTAAACGATCAATTTAAAATCTGTTAGATAAAATAAGTTATTTAATTAAGATCAAAAAAGTTTCAAATTCATCACGAAAATTTTTGATTTAACATAAAATTCATTCCGTTTAAAATAAAAAAAGACTGCTTAAGATAAAATCAATTATCAATAAACAATCTTTTTTGTAAAATTTATTTTGATTGACTTAAATTTTAGCTGTTCATATTATTCAAGAATTCTTTATTATTTCTCGTTCCTCTCATTTTGTCTAGCAAGAATTCCATTGCTTCGATCGGATCAAAATCACTGATGATCTTTCTTAGGATCCAAACTTTATTAAGTTCATCATCTTTAAACAACATTTCTTCCTTACGAGTACCGCTCTTATTTACATCTAACGCAGGATAAATTCTTCTATCGGCAAGATCGCGATTAAGAACAAGTTCCATGTTCCCTGTTCCTTTGAATTCTTCAAAGATAACTTCGTCCATTCTGCTTCCGGTATCAATCAAAGCGGTTGCAATAATTGTTAAACTTCCACCATCTTCAGTGTTTCTTGCAGCTCCAAAAAACCTTTTTGGTTTGTGTAGTGCGTTTGCATCAACACCGCCGGAAAGAATTTTTCCTGAATGCGGAATTACGGTATTATGCGCGCGTGCAAGACGTGTAATACTATCAAGTAAAATCACAACATCTTCTTTTGCTTCAACCATTCTTTTCGCTTTTTCAATAACCATATTTGCAACTTGGACGTGACGTTCTGCCGGTTCATCAAAAGTTGAACTTATAACTTCTGCCTGAACAGAGCGCTGCATATCCGTAACTTCTTCCGGGCGTTCATCAATTAAAAGCATTATAAGTTTTACTTCGGGGTGATTTCTAGAAATTGAATTAGCAAGTTTTTGAAGCAGGATTGTTTTACCGCTTTTTGGTGGAGAAACTATTAAACCTCTTTGCCCTTTTCCAATTGGCGAAAGAAGATCCATGATTCTCATTGAGTGCTCGCCGGGTGCCGATTCCAAAGATAATCTTCTAGTAGGATACAGCGGAGTTAAATTATCAAATAAAGTTCTTTCTCTAATTTGCTCTGGATTTAATCCGTTAACGGCTTCAACTCTCAGCAAAGCAAAAAATCTTTCACCTTCTTTCGGCGGTCTCACTTGTCCGCTTACGTGATCTCCTGTTCTTAACAAAAATCTTTTAATTTGTGAGGGAGAAACATAAATATCGTCAGGTGAAGGAAGGTAATTGTAATCTGCTGATCTTAAAAAACCGTAGCCATCGGGAAGAACTTCCAAAACGCCTTTGGAAAATGTTAAGCCGTCTTTTTCTGTCTGGGCTTCCAAAATTTTAAAGATCAATTCTTGTTTTCTGAGATCACTGTAACCTGAAATTTTTAGGTCTTTTGCAATTTTGTTCAAATCAACAATCTTTTTAGATTGTAATTCGGAAATATCCATCGGCATATCTGAATCCTGCTAAATAATTTTAAAACATTTAAAAAGTAAATTTGATTTATTGAATTAAATTCTTGTTTTATCAACTACCGAATTAATTTTTAGTAACCGAATTATAAATCGGGGTTTTACGGGTAACTCATTACGAATTTTTGATAGGAACAAGAGGACTTCACAAAATTAGTGTTATTGTATAAAATTGTCAAGTTGATTTTTTTGCCAATTCCTCTTTTATGCTTCCTAACACATACATACTGCCAATTATTACTAAACATTCATCTTTTCTTTGATGAATAAAATCATAAATGAATTTTGAAGGTGCTTTTTCAAATTGATAACGGATTTGTAATCTTTCTGAAATTTCTTTGAAATCATTTTCGCTTAAACTTCTTTCATTATCAATCGATGTAAAATGGAATTCGTTAAAATATTTTTTAAGATCAAACAGCATTTTATCAATCTGTTTATCTTTCATAGCGCCAAATAAAAGAACGCGATTTGTATAATTTACAGCTTCATTTTTAAATGAAGAAAGAAAAGTTTCAATTCCTTCAGGGTTATGTGCAGAATCAAAAATTATTTTGGGATTTTGATTATAGATTTCGTATCGCCCTTGAATGCCGGAATTTTCTTTAACCGTTAAAATTCCTTTAGAACAGTTATTTATATTATTGATAACAATTGTTTTTGATAAAGTCAATATTGCAAGTGCTGCATTATATTTTTGATAATTTCCGGTTAAGCCGGTTTGAATGTTTTTGATCGAAATTTCTTCACTTTTAAAATTTAATTCATTTTTGTTTTCTTCAATAAAATCAGGCAGCTTGTAAATTTCTGATCTTTTTTCAAATGCAATTTCCTGCAAAATCTTTTGAGCCTGCGAAGGAATTTTTCCTAAAAATATTTTTGAATTTTCTTTAATTATTCCGCCTTTTTCATAAGCAATTTTCTCAAAAGAATTTCCTAAAATTTCAGTATGTTCCAAAGCAATCGAAGTTATTACCGAAGCCAAAGGATTTATGATATTTGTTGCATCCAGTCTTCCGCCCAAACCAGTTTCAATTACGGCAAAATCAATTTTATTTTCTGCAAAATATTTCAATGCCATAGCGGTTGTAACTTCAAAAAAAGTAAGTTTTTTTTCATCAATGTAATTCTGATTTTCCTCAACAAAATTTATAATGTAATCATCTGAAATTTCTTTTCCGTTTATTCTAATCCTTTCGTTGAATTTTACAAAATGCGGAGAAGTGTATAATCCGGTTTTGTGATTTTCTTCAATCAAAATACTCGAAATAAATGAAGCTGTGCTTCCCTTACCGTTTGTGCCGGCAATATGAAATGATTTAAATTCATTTTGCGGATCGCCTAAAATTCTTAAAAAATCATGGATATTTTGCAATCCTAATTTTATACCGAACTTTTGAAGAGAGTAAAGTTTTTCTATTGCCTGATGAGAATTCATTTTTGATTTTTGGGAAAACCTGATTTTTTGATGATCACTTTTTAAATAATTTTGTTGTTTTTTTTCAAATTGAACAAAAAAGTTCTCTCTTTGTTCGAAAAGACAAAAATATTTTTTTGTAAATTTTTCAACTCTTTTATGAAATTAAAATCGCAACCAAACTTTGTAATATCATTGAGTAAGATTAAAATCATGATTAATCAGAACTTTCTTAATTCTTACGTTCTAAATTCTATATTCTAAATTATATACGAGCCGGTTACTTCCGAAATTTTTTCAATTTTCATTTTTGTGCAATAATCAATTAATCCGTCAATAATTTCAACTCCGACATTTGGATTAATAAAATTTATTGTGCCAAGTTGAAAGGCGCTTGCTCCGGCGATCATAAATTCTGCTGCATCCATCCAATTCATAATTCCGCCAATTCCGATTATCGGAATATCAACAT
>CBDUBH010000085.1:0-15594 GCA_965365345.1 uncultured Melioribacteraceae bacterium | reverse complement strand
ATCTTTCCATCAGCCAATTTTATTTTGATCCAATTATCAAAATTATCTTCAAGATTTACTTTTGTTCCTTCGTGAATTACAAATGCATCGCCGCTTGTATTATCAGGTGAAAGTTTTGCCGCAACGCTGCTTTCAATTACAATTCCGAATTGATGCGAGTTATCGTAATTTATTTTCATGAAGGTCATAAATGCGGTAAAGATAAAAAACGATCCGAAAATCAGTGCGGCAAAAAATCCGTTTCTCTGGAATTTAGAATTTCCGGAAAAAAAGTACGCCGTTGCACCTGCTAATGCTAAAAAATAAAAAGCATACGCGGTTAAAGTCCATCCGTTTACCGAAAAAAGATTTATGAATCCATACCACCATTCAACAAATACGGGAGTTTCAACCGGTTCAATTTTATCAATGGTTTTTGAATTTACAAATGCAAGATTGAATTTTATATCTTCATCGCCGGGAGAAAGTTTTAACGCTTTTTCAAAATTCAAAATTGCTTCGCCGATCTTATTTATTCTGAAATAAGCGTTGCCCAAATTGAAAAAAAGTTCCTCGCTGCCGTAACCTTGATTTACAAGGAGTTCGTAATTTTCTATTGCTTTGTAAAAATCTTTTTGGTTGTAATAATTATTTGCCGATTCAAAAATTTCATCCGGTGCGGCAGCAAAAATCACTGCGGTAAAAACAAAATAAATAAAAAATGATAAAAGATAATTTCCTTTCATATATTCCGGTTTAAAAGAATTTGTTTTTCTTTGTTGATAAATATTTTTCAAGATCCATAATTATGTTTACCGCGCGCTCGTACATATCTTTCATTGCTGATTCGCTTCCGCTTTGTGGTGCAAATCTTGCAAATTCACAATATTCCAAAGTTTTCTTAACTTCTGCTGAAAGATCTTCAGGAACCCCGTTTTGTTTTAATTTTAAGATCGCGGTCTCTACTGTAAATTCTGCTTTGTTGATGCTTAACTTATTTTCAAGATAACCGAATAATGCTTGCGAAATATCGGTATAAAATCCTTCCTGATCATTTTTTTCGAGAGAAAGTTTTGCCGATTTCAATTCATTCTTTGCAAACTTTTCCGCTTTCTGATATTTCAAAAGTTGTACATTGCGGTTCAGTTTTTCATTTTTATTTTTACGTGCCACCGCTACAAAAAGTACAAATAAAGGAAAGAATGCTGCGATCCAAAACCACATTGAATTAACTAAATATCCGTTGCTTCTTTTCAAATTTGATGATGATGTTTTGATGAAACGGATGTCATTTCCCAAAAGTGAAACGTCTTCTTTTCTGTAAGCATAATTTTGATCTGAACTTCCGTCACCTTTTTCAACATTAATTTTTATCGGCTGGGAATTTAGAGTAACATATTCTTTTTTATTCGGATCGAAATAAGAAAATTCAATTGAAGGAATTTGCTTTTCGCCCGGCGCTCTCGGGATCAATAAATATTCAACCGTTTTTTGTCCTGAAATCTTTCCGCTTCTGTTTACCGATTTATTAATTTTCGGTTCGTATTTTTCAAATCCCGATGGCAATTCCAATTCCGGAATTTCTATAAGTTCAATATTTCCTGTTCCGGCAACCGTAAATTTAATTGTAACGGGTTCATTCATTTTTACTGAATTTTTGTTTGCTTCTGCTTTGAAAGAAAAATTTCCGACAGCACCTTTAAAAGATAATGGAGCATTTGCGGGAAGCGGAAGAACTTCAATATTTACAGGGTTTGCAACCAATTTCTGTTCAACTATTTCCGACATTCCAAAAAACGGATCATTAAAAAATTCATCAAAAATATCACCGCGTCTGCGTTGTTTTTGTATTGAAACATTTACCGAAAGCTCCATCGGATTCACGGTAATTTTTCCGGTTTGAGTCGGGAACAAAGCAACTTTTTTCAACACGCCGCTGCTGAATTGTTTACCGTTGAAATTTTCTTTTTCCAATACAATGCTTCGCGAAGTTTCAAGATCTTCGCTCCAAAATCCTGTAAACGAAGGCGCTTTTGAAACCGAAGGCGCTGAAATATTATGCCGTGTGTAAATTTTATATGATATAGTTACCTGTTCGCCTTTATAAACTTTTTCTTTATCAGGAACTGCGCGGATAAAAAGATCATCCGTAAATGATTTGGCACCTGTAGATTTATTTTGCTGCGCTGATTGCTGCTGATTTTGTGTTGGTGGAGGAGTCACAGGTTCTTCTGCTTTTGTAACTGTTATTGAAACCGGATTCGTTTTGAAAGTTTTTCCTTTGTATTGAATTGAAGCTGAACCGATCGTAAAAGTTCCTTGAGAAACCGGCCGTAAATAATAAGAATAGGAAACCGATGCAGAAACTGCTCCGTTAATTATACTCATACTTGTTGATTGAATTGGTCCGCTGATAATTCTGAAATTACTAAAATCGGGATGTGCAAAATTTCCAAATCCATTTATATCAGTTCCCTTTGCAACAAAACTTATCTGAAATGCTTCATTTTCGGGCACGTTATTTCTGTCAACAGATGCGGTAAAACTTTGAGCAAAAATATCAGCACCAAATATCAAAATTAAAATTAATATTTTAGATAACCTTAACATAAAACTTTATACTGCCTTACCAATCTTTGTCGGTTTTAACTTTTTTACCTTCGTGCTTGCGTAATTTATTTTGAAGATCCTGCTCATTATTTTTTAATGCATTCAAAATTCTTTCTGCTTCTTCTTTCGAAATTTTATTTTCTTCGGGCTTAGGTTGATTTTGCTGATCATCCTGTTCGCCTTTATCTTTTTTCTCATTCGGATCCTGTTGATCTTGCTTATCCTTGTTTTGATCTTTCTGTTGATCTTTATTTTCTTTCTTTTCTTTTTGCTCTTTATCCTGATTCTGATTTTGGTTTTGCTGCTGCTGTTTTTGATTTTGCTGTTGCTGCATCATTTTAAGCGCGTACGATAAATTATATTTTGTATCATCATCATTCGGATTAAGTTTCAAAGCATTTTTATATGCCTCAATACTTTCTTTAAATTTATTTTCCTGCAGATAGGAATTTCCGATATTGTGATATGCTTTTGATCTTAATTCATTATTTTCTGTTTTCGCAATTGAATTTTGAAAAGATTTTCGTGCATCTTCTAATTTGCCTTGTTTGTATTGTGCATCGCCAAGATTAAAATGTGAATTAAAATTGCCGGGATCTTTTTCAATTCCTTTTTTGAAATTTACTTCCGCATCGTAATACTTATTCTGCTCGTACTCGTCAACGCCTTTATTTACAAGACTTCTAACACTTTGAGCATAAATTCCGTTTGCAAAAATAATTAATATTAATATTAAAATTCTATTTATTTTCATTTTCATCATGAAATTTTATTCGGATTTTAAACCGAGTTTTTTTGAAACTTTTTCCCAGAATATTGATTTTCTTTCGGATAAGAAGAATTCAAGGATTAAAAGTAAAATTGCCGGAGCAAGTAAATAATAAAATCTGTCTTCAAAAGTAGTAACTTTTGCAGTGCCGAATTCTGTTTGATCCAAATTTGCTAAACTGTTATAAATAAGTTTAAGTTCATCTTCGGAATTTGATCCTCTGAAATATTTTGCTTCTGTATTTGAAGAAATTTTCTTTAAAACATCTTCATTTAATTTTGTTAGAACAATATTTCCGTCATTATCTAATTTATAACCGGATCTTCTTCCGTATTGATTATATACCGGGATCGGAGCGCCGTCTGGAGATCCGTATCCGATCGTATAAATCTTTATTCCTTTTTCTTTTGCTTTATCAATTGCTTTTTCAATATTTCCCTGATGATCTTCACCATCGGTAATTATAACAATTGCTTTTTGCGTGGTTACATCTTGCTTAAAAGAATTTGCTGCAAGTTCAATTGCTGAAGCAATTGCCGTACCCGGCTGCGGAACGGAATTTACATCAACGGAATTTAAAAGCAAATTTGCCGCGGCGTAATCTGTTGTTAAAGGAAATTGAATGTAAGCCCTTCCGGAAAAAATCACTAAACCAATTCTATCACCACGCAATCTTTGTATCAAAGATGAAATTGAATATTTTGCTTTATCCAATCTATTCGGCTTTATATCTTCGGCTTTCATACTTAAAGAAACATCAAGAAGAATAAAAACATCAATTCCTGTTTGCTTAACTTGTTCGGTTCTTGTTCCGATTTGTGGATTTGCCAAAGCCAAAATCAGTAAGATCAATGATAAAACTATCAAGGAAGATTTTACAATTTGTTTAAACAGACTTCTTTCGGGAGCAAGAATTTCAAGAATCTTACTGCTAACAAATTGTTCCGTAATTTTTTTTTGATTCCTGAAAATCAACCACAGTAAAACAATAATCACAGGAATCAAATATAATGCGTATAAATATTCACTATTTGCAAATCTAAACATATTCAATTAAGGAATTTTTCTGAAAATTGTTCGAGCCAATCCTAATTCTAAAAACAGTAAGATCAATCCGCCGCCAAGCCATCCGTAAAAGTGCTCCGTAGCATTTCTGTATGATGTAATTTCAACTTTTGTTTTTTCAAGCCTGTCAATTTCATCATAAATATCTTGTAACTTGTTATTATTTAAAGCTCTGTAATATTTTCCATCGGTAATTTTAGCCATATCTTTCAATACTGCTTCATCAATTTCAACGGGCATCATTTGATATCTCACTCCAAAAGGAGTGTGAATAGGATACGGTGCTTCACCTTTAGTCCCGACTCCGATCGCATAAATTTTTATTCCGAAAGTTTTAGCAATTTCAGCTGAAGTTACCGGATCAACTTCACCGCTGTTATTAACGCCATCTGTAACAAGAATTATTACTTTACTTTTTGCTTTACTTTCTTTTAATCTGTTTACTCCGTTTGCAACTGCGTTCCCGATTGCAGTTCCATCTTCCAAATTTCCGCTTTTAATTTCTTTAACCAAACCGGTTAATACTGAATAATCTACTGTTAACGGACATTGAGTAAAACTTTCACCCGCAAAAATAACAAGCCCGATTCTATCTGAGGTTCTTTTTCCGATAAAATCATTTATAACTTTTTTCGATGCATCTAATCTATTCGGTTTAAAATCTTCTGCTAGCATACTTCCCGAGACATCAAGCACCAAAGCAATATCAATTCCTTCGGCATAAATATTTTCGCCCGATGAAAAACTTTGCGGACGCGCTAAAGCAATTATAAATAATGCCAAAGCTAATAATCTTAAAATTACCGGAAGGAAATAAAATCTTTCTTTTAAAGAAAGCTTATAATTTTTTAAAACATCTAACGATGAATAAGTTACCGAAGCAGAACGTTTTCGTCCGAATTTCCAATACCAAACTCCCATAACGGGAATTGCAAGCAAAAAGAATAAAACCCATGGATATGCAAATGAAATATCACTCAACATTTCTAACCTCAGTATGCATTTCAAGCTCTATTTCGGGTTTGGTTAAATTCACGATTTTTACTGCCTGGATCATCATTTGTTCATTGATATTATTAAGCGGAATGTATTTTGCAAATTTCACCATATCGGCATTATTCAAAAAATCTTTTGTAAGATCATAAACCGGTCCGGCTGCTTTTGTTGATCTTAATTTTTCCAAAAGTTCGCTTGTCGGGATTTCCAAAGCAGGAATAAAAAATCTGTCTTCAAAATATCTTCTTATAATTTCCGTAATCTCAGAATGATATTCTTTTATCATTCCCTTTTGATATAATCTTTTTTGTTCAAGCTGCGCAAGTTCATCCAATGCAATTTGATGCGGTTTTTTCTTTATGATTATTTGAGGTTTGGCTTTCGGCTTTTTATTCTTCTTATATCTGTAAAGAAAATATAAAATTGCAGCGATTAAAATTGTTATCAGCAAACTGATCAATAAAATTGTTTTCCAGTCAAGCGAAATTTTTACCGGCGCTTTAATATCTGTAATTCCTTTTTGCGGATCAACATCCAAAGTATGAACGATGAAAGCGATTTCATTTGTATAAACTATTTTTTTTGTTGTATCGCTTCCGTAAGTATATTCAATCGGAATCGGATCAATATAAACATCGCCGCTGTCATATCTTGAAATTACATATTTTACTTTGGAAATTTTTTTGCCGTCTTTATATTCGGTTTTTGTTTCCGGACCACTAATAAATTCAATTTTGTTTGCAGTATCTTTTAACATCGGTGTATAAATGCGCATTCCGTCTTCATGCTCAACATTTATATACAAATTTATATAATCGCCAACTCTGTAATTTGAGGAATCTGTGCCGGCAACCGCGTTAACATTTTGCGCAATTGAATTTGATCCCATCAAAATTAAAATTATAATTAAATATTTACTGATCTTTACCATCTTTTTTCGCGCGTTCTGAAAAAATTAACAATTGGTTTGATATAAGATTCATTTGTATTTACATCAATAAAATCAATTTTATTTTTTCTGAAAATTTCATCACGATTTTTTTTGATTGTGTTTTTGAACCGCATAAAATTTGATTGAAATTCTTTATTGCTTGTATCAATAATTCTGATCTCGCCTGTTTCAGCATCCTGTAATTTTATTAATCCAACTTTTGGAATTTCATTTTCGCGCGGATCATTAATTGTAATTGAAACAAAATCATGTTTGCGTGAAATTATTTTCAATATTTTTTCGTAATTGTCATCTGCAAAATCGGAGATCAAAAATACTATGCTTTTCTTTTTGATAGAATGATTTAAAAATTCCAGTGCGTTTTTAATATTTGTTCCTCTTCCTTTTGGCTCAAATGAAAGCAGATCACGAATGATTCGCAAAACGTGTTTTCTTCCTTTTCTCGGTGCAACGAATTTTTCAACACGATCACTGAATAAGATCAATCCGACTTTATCATTATTTTTTAACGCAGCAAAAGCCAAAATTGCGCTTAACTCTGCTGTAATTTGCTGTTTTGTTTTTTCAATGCTGCCGAAAAATTGTGAGCCGCTCAAATCAACCAATAAAATCACGGTCAACTCGCGCTCTTCTTCAAAAACTTTTATGAACGGATGACCAAATCTCGCAGTAACATTCCAGTCAATATTCCTAATATCATCACCGAATTGATATTCGCGAACTTCGGAAAAAGCCATTCCTCTTCCCTTGAATACGGAATGATATTCACCCGAAAATATTTGATTTACAAGACCTTTGGTCCGTATCTCAATTTGTCTAACTTGTTTTAAAAGTTCTTTTGTGAGCATTTATTCTTTATTTGACAGCTATTTTATTTAAGAAATTCATTGATCAAAAAATTCTAATTTCAAATTTACTTTTGATCATTAAATCAAGGAACTTCAACTTTGTTCAGAATTTCAGAAATAATATTTTCGCTTGTAATTTCTTCTGCTTCCGCTTCGTAAGTTACTGCAATTCTGTGACGAATAACATCCATGCAAATGCTGCGCACATCTTCAGGAATTACATAACCGCGGCGTTTAATAAAAGCCATAGCCTTTGCGCCTAATGCCAGGTTTATCGTAGCACGAGGTGATGCTCCGTAACTTATTAAATCTGCCAATCTTGTTAATCCGTATTCTTTTGGATTTCTGGTAGCAAAAACAATATCCAAAATATATTTTTCAATTTTTTCATCAACGTAAACTTCATGAACCAAACTTCTTGCATTCAAAATATCGCTTGGAGAAATTACCGGTTGCAAAACTCCATCAGTTGCAGATTTTACATTTTGGCGCATTATTTTTAATTCATCTTCTTTACTTGGATAAGAAATTTTTATCTTCAGCATAAATCTATCCACTTGCGCTTCTGGCAAAGGATAAGTTCCTTCTTGCTCGATTGGATTTTGTGTTGCCAAAACTAAAAACGGTTCGGGTAACTTAAAAGTTTGCTCGCCGATTGTTACTTGTCTTTCCTGCATTGCCTCAAGCAGCGCACTTTGAACTTTTGCGGGAGCGCGGTTAATTTCATCAGCCAAAATGAAATTCGAAAAGATCGGCCCGGTTTTGATCGAAAAATTTCCTTCTTTCTGATTGTAAATCATAGTTCCGATCAGATCCGCAGGCAAAAGATCAGGAGTAAATTGTATTCTTTGAAATTTGGCTTTCATTACGGAAGCCAAAGATTTGATCGCCAGAGTTTTTGCCAAACCGGGAACGCCTTCGAGCAAAACGTGTCCGTTTGAAAGCAGCCCGATCACAAGACGCTCGACCATTGCTTTTTGTCCGACTATAACTTTGCCGATCTCACTCATTAAAAGATCAACAAACGCGCTTTCGTTTTTAATTTTTTCATTGATTGCGGAAATATCCAATTTCTAATCCTCAATTTTTTATCAAAAATTTTACAACTTGCGAAAAAAAAGGTTTCATAATTTAATTAATTTTGATTTATGAATAAAGTAATGACTAAACTTTTAAGTTAAGGCAATTTAATATTATTTCAAAATTCATACCGAAAGCAAAAAGTGCGGAATAATCCGGATTTTCATTTCAAATGAAATATTTACCTGAATAAAAAACAGCATTGGTAAAATTTTATTTCAGTAAACTTTGAAGACCGCAAATTTTAAGTATGAGGTTTCCGGCATTGCCAAAATTTTCGGATGATCCAAAGATGCTTCGTTAAAATGGATAAGCTGAATTTGTCTTTTTGATTTTACAGCAGCGGAATTTACAGCATCAAGAAATTCACTTTGCGATAAATGAAAAGAACAGCTTGAAGTTACTAAATATCCGTTTTCATTTATCAATTGAAGAGCTTGTCTGTTTAATTTTTCGTAACCTTTTTTTGCCTGCGGAAGTGATTTTTTATTTTTTGCAAACGCCGGTGGATCAACATTCACAATATCAAACTTGATTTTTTGATTTATCAATTTTTCAAAATGATCGAAAACATCTTCCGTAATAAATTCACATTTTGATATTTCAAAATCATTTAAAGCTAAATTTGTTTTTACATTTTCAATTTCAAAAGATGATGCATCAACGAATTGAACTTTTGAAGCGCCTGATTTTATTGCGTGAAAGCCGAATCCGCCTGAATTACAAAATGCATCGAGAAAAGTTTTATCCTTGCAAATTTTTTCGACAAAGTTTCTGTTATCTGCCTGATCAAAATAAAATCCGGTTTTATGTGATTTTTCAAAATCAATTTTGTATTTGATCTTTCCGTCATCAATAAATTCGGTTTTCATTTCGCCAAAATATATTTCATCTTGCTGCGGCAAACCTTCCAGCATCCTGAAATAATTTTCATTTTTCGAAAATATATTTTCAGCATTCAGATCTTCTTTTAAAATTTCATTTATAAGATCAATATTTTTTTGCATTCCGTATGAATAAATCTGAAGCACGAATGTCTGATTGTATTTATCAATAATAATTCCCGGCATAAAATCACTTTCGCTAAAAATCAATCTGAATGAATTCCGTTCAGGATAAAATTCTTTGCGTAAATTATAAGCAGATAAAACCTTTTTTCTGAATTCTTCTTTTAAATTTTCAATTTTGTTTTTTGAAAGAAAACGGAATGATATAAGCGAATTTTTATTATAAAATCCGGTTCCTAAAAATTCATCTTTGGAATTATAAAGTTCAACAAGTTCGCCGTTTTCAGGATTCCCTTCGGTCTTGAAAATTTCATTGCTGAAGATCCACAAATGTCCTTTTCGTAATCTGTTATCTTCATTCTTTTTTAAAATGATCTTTTTTGTTTCGCTCATTTGATTTTTTAATTATTAATAAAATTAAATATAGGCAAATTTCAGATTTTCAATGCAGTATTTTTTTTGATTTAAAGATGTGAATTTTGATTTGATATAATTTCGGAAAAAATAATTTAAGGGAAAATATATTTAAAAATTAATTGTGATTTTTTTAAATAAAAAAGCCGTCTTGTAAAATTTAAAGACGGCTTTTTATCATTTAAACATTTTGCAGGGCTCGTTGCAATTTTTCCGAAATCTCATTTGCAATTTCATTTAACTCAGGATTGTTAACTGTTTTCATTGATTCCATAGGATTTACAGCTGAAATTTCAATTTTACCTTGTTCATTTTCCTGAACAACAACATTACAAGGTAAAAGCGCGCCGATGTACTTTTCCGCCTGAAGTGCTTTGTGTGCAAAAGGCGGATTGCAAGCGCCTAAAATCCTGTATTTTCTGAAATCAACGTCAAGTTTCTTTTTTAATGTTTCCTTTACATCAATTTCGGTCAAAATTCCAAAACCTTCTTTTTTTAATTCTTCGGTAATTTTTCCAATTGCATCATCAAAGGAAATATCAACCGTTTTTGCGTTGTAGTATGACATTTTCTCTCCCGTTCATATTTTGAATTTACTGTATGATGCAAAAGTAAAATTAAAGATTCAATTAAATTTTTACCGGATGATGATTATGATCTTTTTTATGACTTAACATTGAAACAAGATCAAGTTCAATATCTTCTTCGCAAAAGAAAGGTTCGCCGTATTCTTTTCCAATCTTAAATCCGTACATTTGATTTCTTGATTCAATAAATTTCATAAAGCTCGGCTGACTTATAAAAGTTTCCGGCTCAACACTTTTCGGATCATAAAATTGAGTTTGATATGCTTTTATTGCTTTCATTTTTGTTTCGAAGCATCCGCTGATATCAACTATAAATGATGGTTGAAACGGGAAAGTCTGCATATAATAAAAGATCTTTTTCGGACGGTAAGCTTCCTGCGCAATTTCCTTGTCGAATGTTTTTATCTTTGACAATCCGCTGTAAAAGAAAGCTTTTTTAACAAGTTTGCTTGTTTCAATATGATCGGGATGACGGTCATTAAAATATGGCGCAAAAACAATTTTCGGTTTGTACTTGCGTAATATCATAATAACTTTTGTAACGTTTTCTTTTGTAACTTCAATTCCGCCATCTGGCAGAAGTAAATTATCGCGAATGGCTATTTTTAAAACTATTGCCGATTGAAAAGCTTCTTTTTGGCGGGTTTCGGCTGAACCTCTTGTTCCTAATTCACCTTTTGTAAGATCAATAATGCCAACTTTTAAACCTTGTGAGGCAAGTTTGGCAATTGTGCCTCCCATTGATAACTCTGCGTCATCGGGATGTGCTGCAAAAACTAAAGCGTCAAGAGTCATAAGCAATTCTTGAATTGTGATTAATTATAAGTGAACATAATAAAAATATTTCATTATTTCATTAAGAATTAAAAAAATATTTATTTTTTGAAATTTTTTAAGATTTCCTGTGCATTTCAATTTTTTTATAATTAAAATTGTGATCTGCCGTTTTTCAATTCTTCTAAATTTATTTCATGAATTTTCGATTATATGAAATTAAAAGTGATAAAAACTTGTTTTAATTTCAGATCAGTAAATTTTTGATTCCATTTCCGGAATTCATTCAGTTTTTAATTCAAATTCCGTTCAATCATTAATTCCTATTGATTTTTGAATTATTTTTCTATATTTGCAAAAAATAAAAATTACCATAAGATTAAAATTGCCATGAATAAAATTATTTCTGCCGAATTTCTCGCTCCAAATGTTAAAAGATTTGTAATTGATGCTCCTAAAATTGCTGCTAAAAGAAAAGCCGGGCAATTTGTAATAATCAGAGTAAACGATCACGGCGAAAGAATTCCTTTAACAATTGCCGATTCAAATAAAGAAAATGGAACGATCACAATTATTGTTCAAGGCGTGGGCAAAACCACAAAAGAATTAAATAGTTTAGAAGCCGGTGATTTTATTCATGATGTTGTTGGTCCTTTAGGAAAACCTTCACACATAGAAAATTTTGGAACGGCTGTAAGCATCGGCGGCGGAGTTGGGACCGCGATCGCATATCCAATTGCCGTTGCGTTAAAACAGGCGGGCAATCACACAATTTCAATTATTGGCGGAAGAAATAAAGATTTTGTAATTCTGGAAGATGAGTTAAAAGAAATTTGCGATGAAGTTTATCCTACAACTGATGACGGTTCTTACGGTGATAAAGGATTTGTTACAGATAAATTAAAAGAATTGATTGAAAGCGGAAGAAAAATAGATTTTGTTTTGGCGATCGGACCGATCCCGATGATGAAAGCGATTGCTGAAGTTACTCGCCCGTACGGAATTCAAACAATGGTAAGTTTAAATCCCGTAATGGTTGATGGAACGGGAATGTGCGGCGGATGCAGAGCAACGGTTGATAATAAAACTGTATTCGTTTGTGTTGATGGTCCCGAATTTGACGCGCACAAAGTTGATTTCGATCTTTTAATTCAAAGAAATAAAACTTATCATCACCAGGAAAAAGAATCTTTAGATCATCTTTGCAATTACGATAAAATGTTTTTGGAAAATGTGAAGTAAGAAGTTTAGAATTAAGAAATTTAGAATAAAAGAATTTTGTTTTTACTTTATCCCGTTTACCTCTTATTGATGATAAATAAAAATTTGAAAAGTCAAGGAAAACTATGGAACAAATATCAAAAAAAGATAGAATGAAAATTCCGCGCCAGCCGATGCCGGAACAACAAAGTGATGTTCGCAACAAAAATTTCAAAGAAGTTAATCTTGGCTTTACAGAAGAACTTGCAAAAATGGAAGCTTTGCGCTGCCTTCAATGCCCAAAACCGGTTTGCGTTTCGGGATGCCCGGTTGGCGTAAAAATAAAGGATTTTATTGAGCTAGTTGCTCAAGGTGATTATTTAGCAGCGGCATCTAAATTAAAAGAAGATAACGCACTTCCAGCAGTTTGCGGAAGAGTTTGTCCTCAGGAAGAACAATGCGAAGCAAATTGCGTAGTAGGAAAAAAAGGCGAATCAGTTGCAATTGGAAGATTGGAAAGATTTGTAGCCGATTATGAAAGAGAAAATGTTGGAATCAGAACTCCCCAAGTAAAACCAAAAACCGGTAAAAAAATTGCTATAGTTGGAAGCGGTCCTGCAGGATTAAGCTGCGCAGGAGATTTAATTCAACAAGGTCATGATGTTACAGTTTTTGAAGCACTTCATGAAATCGGAGGCGTTTTACTTTACGGAATTCCCGAATTCCGTTTGCCAAAAGATATTGTAAAAGCAGAAGTTGACGCTTTAAATTCGCTTGGTGTCGAGTTCAAAACAAATTCCGTAATCGGATTTACAGATACAATTGATGAACTTTTAGAATCTGAATTTGATGCTGTTTTTATTGCAGTTGGCGCAGGACTTCCCTACTTCTTAAATATTCCCGGCGAAAATCTTAACGGAGTTTATTCTTCAAATGAATTTTTAACGCGCGTTAATTTGATGAAAGCATACAAATTTCCTGAATATGATACTCCCGTTTTTGATTGTAAAGATAAAAACGTTGCGGTTTTCGGCGGCGGAAATACAGCAATGGATGCCGTAAGAACTTCAAAAAGATTGGGAGCAAAAAACGCTTATATAATTTACAGAAGAAGCGAAAATGAATTGCCGGCGCGTAAAGAAGAAATTCATCACGCAAAAGAGGAAGGAATTGAATTTAAAGTTCTTCTTAATCCTATTGAATTTATTGGCGAAGATGGATGGCTTAAAGCAGTCAGACTACAAAAAATGGAACTTGGCGAACCCGATGCAAGCGGAAGAAGAAAACCTGTTGCTGTTCCGGGTGCTGAGGAAATCGTAGATATTGATATGGCAATTATTGCAATCGGTAACGGCTCAAACCCGATAATTCAAAAAACAACGCCCGATATAAATTATAATAAATGGGGTAATATAATTGTAAATGAAGATTCAATGAAAACTTCTAAAAAAGGAGTTTTTGCCGGTGGTGATATTGTAACCGGAGGAGCAACAGTAATTCTTGCAATGGGTGCCGGAAGAAAAGCTGCTGCCGCAATTGATGAATATTTGAAAAATTCCGAAACTTGGTAAATTAAACTTTTGATTAAGATCCGGATTTTTGCAAATCCGGATTTTTTATTTTAAACCGTAAGTTGTTGAAACAAGAATTTTTGAAAATTTTATGCTGATCGAAAAAGAAAAACAAAAAGATCTTTACAATGAATTGAAAAATTTTGCCGGCAATTTTATTCCCAAAGAAAGAATAATTACCGATGAATTACGGACTTTAGCTTACGGAACCGACGCAAGTTTTTATCGGCTTATACCAAAAATTATTTTCAAAGTTGAATCGGAAAATGAAGTTCAAAAATTAATTTCAAAATGTAATAAACTGAAAATTCCTTTAACTTTTCGCGCTGCCGGAACAAGTTTATCGGGACAAGCAATCTCCGATTCAGTTTTAGTTTTATTCGGCAAAAATTGGAAAAATTTTTCGATCAATTTTGATGCTTCCGAAATTTCTTTGCAGCCCGGAGTTATCGGTGAGCATGCAAATATTTATTTAAAACCTTTCGGCAGAAAGATCGGACCTGATCCGGCATCAATAAAATCGGCAATGATCGGCGGAATTGCGGCAAACAACGCAAGCGGAATGTGCTGCGGAATTGATCAAAACAGCTATAAAACTTTAGCATCGATGAAAATTATTTTTGCCGATGGAAATATTTTAGATACTGCAAATCCCGCTGAAATAAAAAAATTCAAAGACGAAAACCCAAGTCTAATTAATTCTATTCTTGAAATAAAAAATGAAATAATTTCACATGATGAATTAAAAGAATTCATTATTAAAAAATATAAAATTAAAAATACGACCGGCTACGGAATAAATTCTTTTATTGATTTTGAAGATCCTGTTGATATTATCCAACATTTGATGATCGGCTCGGAAGGAACTTTAGGATTCATATCAGAAATAACTTACAAAACCGTTAAAGAAGAAAATTTCAAAGCTTCATCATTAATCATATTTCGAAATATTAATGATGCCTGCCGGGCTGTTCCTGTTTTGAAAAATTGCAAAGTTGATGCGGTTGAATTGATTGATCGCGCTTCATTAAAATCAGTTGAAAATAAACCAGGTGTTCCAGAATATCTAAAAATTTTGGATGCAGATGCAACCGCACTTTTAATTGAAACAAGATCAAATAATTTTGAAAACTTAAATGGGCAAATTTACGGAATAAAAAATTCTTTAAAAGATTTTTCCACTGTTTTTCCAATTACTTTTTCCACTGATCCGAAAGAAAATCAAAAACTTTGGGATGTGCGAAAAGGACTTTTCCCTTCGGTTGGCGCAATGCGAAAAACAGGCACAACAGTAATCATTGAAGATGTTGCATTTCCTGTTGAAAATCTTGCCGAAGCTGTTTTGGATCTGAAAAAACTTTTTTCTCTTCATGGATATTCTGATGCGATAATTTTCGGGCATGCGCTCGATGGCAATATTCATTTTGTGTTTAAGCAAAATTTTAATATCGAAAAAGAAATTCTCCGTTACAAATTTTTCATGGATGATGTTGCAGATCTTGTTGTAAAAAAATATTCCGGCTCATTAAAAGCCGAACACGGCACCGGCAGAAATATTGCGCCTTTCGTGGAATTGGAATGGGGTTCGGAAATTTATTCAATAATGAAAAAGATCAAAAATATTTTTGATCCGGAGAATATTTTAAATCCCGGTGTAATTTTGAATGAAGATTCAAAAATTCATTTAAAAAATTTAAAGCCATTGCCGCAAGCACATGAAATTATTGATAAATGTATTGAAT
>CBDUBH010000084.1:0-16159 GCA_965365345.1 uncultured Melioribacteraceae bacterium | reverse complement strand
CTAAAGATAATGAAATAGTATACTCACCTGCTTATGATCTCTTGTCCACAAAACTGTTGATACCAGAAGACACAGAGGAACTGGCTCTGACACTTAATGGAAAGAAAAGTAATTTTCGGATAAAAGATTTTGATAAATTTGCGGAGCAACTAGACATTAATGATAAATCAAGGGATAATATATACAAAAAATTCTTTGCTAGACATTCAAAAATGCTAAATCTTATTGATGAAAGCTTTTTAATAGATGATTTTAAGGATAAGTATAAATGTCTTATCAATGAAAGAATAAAGAGGTTGGAAAAGAACTAATATTAATGTAGTGACATTGGTATTTTCATCCCGGATATCTCGGTTTATTTTCAAGGGAACAGCAGTAAATGAAATAAGCCGGATTTTATTAAAAATAATTTCAGCCTCAAATACTGAAAATAAGTTTTATATTTAAACTTTTACTTAGCACCTGAGTTAAGTAATGTCACACCTGAAAGATTGTTCAAGAGAAAGTGTAATCGATATAGAAAAATATTTATGAAATCTATAAAAAGAGTAAGGGATTAGAAATTTTGTACTTCAGTTTGTACTTCAGTAAAATTGAATTAAAAATCAATTCACCTATTAAGTATTTACAAAATAATAACTTAGGGGACTTATTGCCGATTTAGGTACATTTGCTGAAGTTGCCTCTTAATCAGCAGGTCGCCGGTTCGAGTCCGGCTGGGTGCACCAAAAAAGTGCGATTTTGATTCAAATTCGCACTTTTTTATTTTAAAGATGTTTCAAGTTCAAAGTAAAATTGACTTAAAATGGTATGTTTTGACTTTAAATTTCCTACAATTTTTCCTACAGTGCTAGTGACAATTATTAGAATTTGAAATAAAGAAATTAATTGAAAAAATGTGGAGTAAAAACTTAGAGATGAGAAAAGGGTAGGAGGATTTAGTTATTTTAATTTTTGCATAAAAATATTAAATAATGTGGGAAACTGAAGTAAACTATGGATTAACAATATACCTCAGTATAATAAGTTTTCTTTTTATATTTCGAAAATATGAAATAAATTCAATAATTATTTTTTTTAGTATATTTGCTTTCTGAAAAAATAAGTTCCCTGTGTTTTTGTCTCTCCCCAAGATTAGAACACATCAGCCCGGATCAATTAGTCAAATAGTTTCCGGGCTTTCTATTTATACTCAAGGAGAAAAAGGAGCAATTCCTTTAAGCCATTCATTGTCAGGCTTACATTCATCTTTTAAGAATTCAACCGCGGGATCGTAATATTCTTTTATTTGTACTAAGAATTTATCTTTAAGAGTTTCATTAACGTAAATAACACTTTTATCATGCAGCGAAAGAAATTTATGAATACTGTTTTACAGTTAAGGTCTTGACCTTAATTCACAACCGTTCTATTAAGATTTTGTCGTTACTTTTAGATAAACTTAAATATTGAAATTCACTGATCAAATTAGTTCAGAATCTGTCAGTTTGAACAAGCATTAAATATTATATTTAATTACAATATGACTAGACCCGCTTTTTTGATCATAAGCAGAATTAACTGATCCCCAAGAATATTGCTTATCCGGTGTAAGGTCATTTTTCATTAGCCAACTATCATTTGCTTGCTTTAGGTTTAACTGCTTTTCTTCACTCCAGTCACTCCAATTAGTGCCGAATTCCGGATTTAAAAGCGAAATATGAATAGATTCTAATTTCTCGCCTTTGAAGTATGCAATCATCACCAATGAATCTTCATTGTCTTCAAATCTATAAGAACAATAAGGTTCATTTTTAACATTTACTTTTGAGATACTTCCTTCAACCGATGAAAGAAATTCTGAATGGGTCAGTTGTGGAGAAATTACCGTACCGCTTCTTAATATGAATTCACCAGTATTTGGATTTGGTTTCATTGATAAAGTAATAGTTTATTGACTGAAATTAACCTATGATTGAATTAAATTATGTGAGCAAAAGTAATAATTGGAATGAATATTCCGAAATAAAAAAGTATTTGGCATTCGGGTTGAACTGCTTAGTTATATTGCATTATTGAAGATATTTATAACATTCGGTTTTTTCTATAAGAATTCTTAATTGATATTTTACCATCCTTAAATGTAAATAAATCGCATCCTGTAACTTCAACCTTAGTTCCGTCTGATTTAGTGCCCGTAAAAATCCATTCAGTGAAACCTCTGTTTCCAAAAATGAAATGTTTTGCATTACCCCAATGAGCATTAGGAAACGTTGCAAATACATTTTCAAATGCTGTCTTAACTTTTTCTTGTCCTGTAAATTTTTCTCCGTCAAAATCTGGTCCGGCTGAAGCTTCAAAGACACAATCATCAGTCATATGATCCATTATTGTCTTTAGATCATGAGCATTAAATGCATCAGCAAAAGATTGAAGAAAATCTTCGGTAACATCTTTATTTGATTCTGACATAATTAAAACTTGGTAAAAAAAATATTAAAACTCTTTTTTCATTTTCAGTTTATTTTGATTAAAGTATAAATAAAATCCAAGCTAAATATTTGTACCTGTTTATAACTTTTTTATAATTTAATTACCAGACTTAATTAGCAGTAAAAAGTTACCTTTCAAATTTAACCGCTGTTTATAATTATTTTAATTTCAAGAAGTCTCCATCGATGATCATAAGCTTAGTTCCGGTTTTAGTAACCGATCGGTGAGAGCTTAATTCATCTGAGACAACGTAAGACATGCCTGGAGTTAAAACAGAAACAGCACCTTCTTCTTGTTCATTGACAAGTTCACCTTCTAAGCAATGAACTATGTGACCTTTCTGACACCAATGATCAGCCATGTAGCCGGCAGAATATTCAACTATTCTGATTCTTAAGCCATCAAACTGAAGAGTTTGCCAGTAAGCAACACCGGTTTCACCTTTATGTTCTGTTTTAGGTACTTTTGACCAGTCAATAATCTGATAGGGAATATTTTTATTGCTCATTGTCTTTTATTGTCCTCGTATTGATTTACTATAGGTTTTTAGCTGCACCGCTCAATTTAGAAGAGGATATACAAAGCATCCAATATTAGTCAAGTAGTTTAAATCTTTTTCCCGATATAGAAAACATAGCCGTAAAATTCTTTGTATTTATAATATAATTCAGCTTCATGTCTTTGATTATTAATTAATTCTTCGGCAGTTTTATTACCGGTATATTTCTTAAAGAATTCTTTCTGTGCAGAGATTTGAGGAGTATAGAAATGTTCAGTCCAGCTATTCTCTGGTAGTACAAAAGTAGAAACAGGAATATATCCGGCTTTTTGCATTTGTGAAACCTTATTTGAAATAGTATCTATTTCCGGATAAGCATCTTTCCAGAATTTATCTATTTCTTCGGGTCTTTCTTCGGTAAACCATGATGCCTCTGAGACTGCAATAAAGCCTCCTTTTTTTATAAATTTGTGCCATTCGTTTATACCTCGCTCAAACCCGATGTTATAAATTGCTCCTTCTGACCAGATTAAATCTAATTCTTCATTCTGAAATGGAAGATTATCCATTGAAGCAACTATACCACTTACTCTATTTTGGAGATTAAGTCTACTGGCATTTTCATTGAATATATCTATGAAATCTGGAAACAAGTCGATTCCAGTAATTTGTCCTAAGCTATGATTAGCCATAACCATTGTCTGTCCGCCGGTTCCGCAACCAATATCAGCAATCTTTGAGTTATTTGTCAGATTATCAATAAAGCTCAAAGCTTTAATAGTTACTTCCGGACTGCCGGGTCCTTGCCGTTCTATACTTGAGAAATACTCGCAGATTAGTTTGAAATCAAATTCATGTATTGATTTGCTTTCATCTTGCATCTTTATTTTCCTTATTTTCTCTAAATATTTTATTTATTAAAGTTATTTACGTAGGTTCATCTAACGGCTTGCGGTTATCCGCAATCGACAAAAAATTAAAAATTTGAAAAGTATTATTTGCAGATTTGTTATAAAAGAAGTTGTGGCTATCGAATTAAATTTATAGTTAGGTGAATTGAATTGATTCCTTAATAATAATTACTATAAGTCTTTTTTAAGATAAATCATATCAACAAGTTGTATGTCACCATCGAACATAGGGTGATCGTAATTGTCAGTAAAAAAATTCTTTACTCGATGTGACTTTTCAAATCCACAACTTTCATAAAACGATAAGATTGTTGGCGTTTCGCCTGTCCCTACAAACATTGTTTTGTAGTCGTTTTTATAGTAATTAGAAATAAAATTTATTAATGTTCTACCATATCCTCTGCCTTGATATTTCTCGTATGTCGCTATGTTTTTCAACTCACAAGTTTCACTATTTATTTTCACTACAACACAAACACTTTTCAAATCATCATCATATAAAGCAAACAAGTCTCCGCTGGGTAAATACTTATCAATCATATTTTCCTGTTCGTCTGCTAATAGCAATAAGTCAAGGAACTGTTTTTTGTTTCGATAATCTTTTCTATTTTCATCAAATCTCTTTTATTTACTAATTCGTCAGAGTAATATCGCCACATATCACTGCTAACAGCCTGAAGTTATCTATAACGGATTGAGAATTATAAATTTGAAAATATGATTATTCTAGCACTTGTATTTAACAGAAGTCATCGACTATCATCTTGAACTGATGGTTATATTGCAGTTTTGATTAATATATATCTTAAATCTTTCTCCAACCTCATTTTTAATGTCTTAACAATTCAAAGGATTTAAACAAGAGGGAAATATCTCTCTCTGATAATGTTAAAATGGTGAAGTTGATGTCCAATCATATTAAATCCCATTGCCAAAACGGACATTTCGTATTTGTAAAATTTACAGTTTGTCTCTAATATTTTGCGATTGTATGAGTCAAACATTGCTTTTGTTGCAATTCGAACTGCTCTAAGTTCAGCAACTAATTGTTCTATTGATAATTCATCCGCGTTTGAATTATCTGCCATAATTTCTTGTTCAAGTCCTTCAGGTACGGTTCCTTCATTTCGTGCAAAAACAAGTGTTCGATAGCACCAAATGCGTTCCCAATCGATCAAATGTTGGATTATTTTGTTGACTGACCATTTCCCGTCTGCATAAACCTTAAGACCAATTCGATTTAGTTTTGCAATGTCTAATTCATCGATTTGTTTCAAACTTTTATCGAAAGCATCTGAGAGTTCAAGATCCTCAACTAGTTTAATATAGTATTCAAAATATTCTGGGAATTCTTTAATATCTGATCTTTTCACAATTTACGCTTGATATATTGTTAATTAAAATTTAGCATCTTATTATTTTTATTATGCAATATAACGGTTTGTAGTTAACCCGCAACCGTATTTTAATTTGATTGGCTTGTTAATAAGTTAATGTTTATTAGAAAGAAGTTCAACTAAAAGACATCAGCTGTTGAGATAAAACAGTTGCCAAGACTTTTAGACATTATATATAATGTCTGTTTTATTTATGCATGAAACATGATAGGGAGTAGGCTATTATCAGGTTGTAAATAACTTCTTAAGTTGAACATGATATTTTTGATAAAATAGTGAAAAAATAAATGCAATGATAATTTGGAATAACAGTAGTATAAAATTTATATGTGCTTCATTAGGTAGTGTAAAATTTTAGAAGTTCTTCCTCTTAAAAGTAGGTGTTTTTCAATAGCTTTAATTCCTTATATTTAGCCGGCAAAGGCAGCATTATTTCAAATATGTTGCGGGGGAAAATGCCGGCTCTTCTTTTATTTGGAAAGTTTTTAATTATTGAACTCTATTATTAAAAATTGATCTCAAATAATATGAAAGGGCATTCTGTTATGAGAAAATTAAAAATGGTTAAAATCAATAAGATGATCAAGAATAACAAGGTTATTAAAATATTTTCGGAAAAAGAATGCTGAAACCCACCGCTATTATTATTCCAATGAAGATTCAAGAAATTTTTTTGAATAAAATTGATCCGGCTAAAAATTTTTGAAAGATTAAAATGTGTCCTTATAAACTTTCTTACTTGATTAAAATTTTCAATTTCCGATAATAAATTTTGACCTTTTTAATTTGTGATAAATTAAGTTTAATATATTTAAATTCAGAAAAATTGCGGGAGAGGCAAAATGCTAATTTTCAAGGGCGCAAATGTTGATGAAAGTGTTACGCAAATTCAAACTATAAATCTTGATACAATCAACAAAAAAAATGAAAAATTTATTTCGCAGGAAAATATTGATCAACTTTTGATTTTGGTTCCTACCAAAAGAAAACAGCGCGAACTTCAAAAAGAGATTGTGAAAAAATCAATTTCGCCTGTTTTGGAAAAAATTAATATCGAAACGATTGAAACTTTTGCCGGAGAACTTTTAAAGCAAACTGAAAAACCATTCAGAATGATTGGTGATTCTGTTGCAACAATTTTGATTAAAGAAAGTTTTGAAAAAGTAAAATCCGGATTGGAATATTTTCCGCAAGATGAACTTCCCGCCGGCACTTTAAGATCTTTAAGAAATATTATTGAAGAATATAAAAGGCATCCGATAACTCCTGAAAATCTTTTAGCTGAATCAGAAAAAAAAGAAAAAGGCGAATTTTTACTTTCTGAAAGTGAAAGAAAAAAAACTCGCGATATCGCAAAAATTTATCAAGCTTATAATGAAGAATGCACTTCTGTAAATTTAAAAGAAGTTGGTGATGTTTATTCCGATCTTGTAGAAATAAAAGAGAACTTCGAAAAATATTTTGAAAAATGTTATTCAAAAGTAAAAACAATTTACATAAGCGGCTACAATAATTTTACAAATCTTGAAATTGAACTGCTTGATAAACTTGCGCAAATTACAAATGTTGTAATTGAATTTAATTATTGCGGCGATAATGAATTTCTGTTCGGACATTTAACCGGACTTTACGAAAAATTTACTAAAGAAAAATCCGGCTGGAAAACAGATGAATTAAAACATGATCATTTAAATCCGGTTCAATCATATATAAGTATAAATTACAATAAAGTGCCGGAGCAGCAGCAGCTTCCCGACCGCAAAATTTATAAACTTGAAGCGGCAGATCGCGAAAAAGAAGTTGAATTTATTGCAAAAGCAATTAAAGAAATGACTGAAAAAGGCAGAAAGCCTCATAACATTTGCGTTGTGTTCAATAAAATTGAAAATTACTCCGCGCTTGTTCGCGATAAATTTACCGAATACAAAATTCCGTTAAATCTTACCGATAGAAAAATGCTTATCAATTCGCATCCGGTGCAGGCATTGATGAATTTTCTCGAAATAAAAAATAATGATTTTTATTACAAAGATATTATGCGCGCGTTTTCAAGCGGATTTATTTCACTTAAAAATAAAAGTTATCCTTATGAAATAAAATCGAAAGATGAAAAATCTGATTCTAAAAAATATTATCAAAAAGTTGATTGCAACATAATTTTCAACGCTGCGAAAGAATTAAAAATAGTTTCCGGATTTACAAATTGGGATTTTGAAATAAAGCAAAAGTTAAAAGATTTGCAAAATCAAAAAGAAAATTTAAATGAAGAAAATTCGATTGAAAAAATTAATTATCAAATTAATAATTACCAAAAAGCGCTTTCAGATTTGCAAGTAATTCATAATTCATTTGAAAAATTTAAAAATGAATTAACTCCGGCTGAATTTAAAAATGCAATTAATGGTCTTATTGAAGAATTGAATTTGGATTATCTCACTTTGGGAAGATTTAAGAAATATGATTTAAAAGATAAAGATTTAGAGCAAGATAATTTCAATTATGAAAACTTGGAAGAGAATGCGCGCGGTTACATAAAATTTTTGGAAGTGCTTGATGAACTTATGGATCTTATTGCCGAAGTTGAAAAAAACAACAAAAATAATTTTGATCATTATTTCAATCAATTAAAAATTGCGCTAAAAAATCAGCGTTTCAATTTAGTTGAAAAAACAAATTACGGCGTGCTCGTTACAACTCTTGATGAAATTCGCGAACTTAAATTTGATTATCTTTTTATCGGCGGACTTGTTGATGGCGATTTGCCGACTTCTTACTCACCACCGATTTTCAAAGCGAAAACTTACACAAAAAAAGATGATGAGCATCAAGCAGAAGAAAGATATTTGTTCTATCAAACTTTGTGCGCGTGGAACAGAAAAGTAATTTTATCATATCCTAAAAATGAAGAAAAGCGCGAATTTGAAAAATCAATTTTCTTAAAAGAATTAGAAAACACTTTGAAGATAACTGATTTTAATAAAGAAATTTTCAAGGATAAAGTTTACTCAAAAAATGAATTGATGAAAGAGTTCAATAAAATCAGTAATGTGAGCGAAGTTATTGATAAAATTAATTTAAGCGAAGATGAAATTGAATGCGCTTTGAATGTTGATAAAATAAGGGAGCAGCAAAAATATGCCGCAACAACTTTCACCGGAAATTTAATTGATGAAGTTTTGCAGGAAAGTCAAAATGAAGCAGAACAAAATCCCGCAAATAATGACGCTCAACAAATTATAAATGAAATCTATGCTAAAATTCCAAATGAAAGAAAAGTAAATTTTGATGAAAAATTAATTTCTACACATAAAGAAAAAGTAGAACAGATAACATTTTCAGCATCGCAATTGGAAGTATTTGCAAAATGTCCATTTAAATATTTTTCAGAAAAAATTATTCGCTTGAAAGCTTTGGAAGAACCGACCGATGAAATGGAAAGAACCGAACTCGGAAGTTTGCTTCACGAAATTTTAAAAGATTTTTACGGAAATTACTGCAAAAATAATCCGGGACAAAAACTTAAAAAAGATAAGATTAAAAATTACTGGGAAGAAATAAAATCAATAGCGGAAATTAAAATCAAAGAAAAATTCAAATCAGAAAATGATTTTATCGAGCGCGAAAAAATATTGGGAATGAATAAAAATTATAAAGATTCAATTTTGTATCAGTTTTTAAAACTTGAATGCGAAGAAAAATACGAATATGAAAAAGTTTATAATAATGAATTTGCAAAATTAAATTTCGTTCCGTTTGCTTTTGAATATGAATTCGGAAAAAGAGCTAATAAAGTTTTTGAAATCGGCGGAATAAATTTAACCGGCAGCGTTGACCGCATAGATATTGATCGAAATGCAAAAATGTTCAGAGTAGTTGATTATAAATTAAGCGGAAAAAGTGTTAGCAAAAATGATATTACAGAAGGAAAGTATTTACAACTTTCAATTTATCTAGTAGCTGCGCAAAAATATTTGCTGGAAGTTTTTGGCGAAAATTTCGAACCATTTGCTGCATGCATTTATTCACTGAAATTAAAAGAGGAAGAATTTAAAGTTACTCCCGCAATAGAGTTATTTAAACGTGATCAGCGCAGTGATAAAGTTAAACCAGATGTAGCAATTCAAGCATTAAAAGAAAAACTTCCGGAGTTCTTCAACAAAATCAACAATGCGAAATTTGCGTTGCCGGAAAAAGTTGATGAAAAAGTTTGTAAATATTGTAACTTCATAAACATTTGCAGAAACTAAGGGGAAATAAAATGCCGACTTACATAAAAGAAAACGGAAAAATATTTAATAACGATGATCAAAATAAAACAAAAATAATAACGGAAGTTAAATTTACAGAAGAACAATTTAAAGCGCTTGATTTCAGCAAGCACGGAATTGTAACGGCAAATGCCGGCAGCGGAAAAACAAAAGTTTTTTCAACAAGATTTGTAAATATCGCGCTCGGAATTGCGTACGATGAAAATAAAAAAATAATTTCGACAAATCCGGTTGATGTAAGAAGAATTGTTGCGATAACTTTTACCGATAAGGCCGCATCGGAACTTTACGTTAAAATTGCAAAAGAAGTTGATGAAAGAATTTCGAACAATGAAATTGAGAATGAACATTTTACAAAAATCCGCGCAAACATAATTGCCGGTAATAAACCGGAAATAAATGATGAAGAAATTTTAAAATCATACGGGAAATTAATTTCACAAATTAATGAAACAGATGAAAATAAAATTGATCAACAAGTAATAAAATTAATTGAAGAAAAAATTCCCGTCAACACACGCAATATTGAAAAACTTTCAAGACTTCGCCGCAATTTAGTTTCTGCAAATATTTCAACGATTCATTCGTTCTGCTCAAATATTTTAAAAAGATTTCCGTTAAAAGCGGGACTTGATGTTTCGTTCACTCCGATTGATAAAAGAATATCAAATGAATTAATTGAACTTAGCATTGATGAAGTTTCACGAGAAATATTAGAAACAAAAGATCATCCACTTCAAAATGATTTGAAAAATTTGATTAGAATTTTAGGATCAAAAATGCAATTCGTTGAAGCGATGACAAAAATTTTAAATGATAAAAGAAATGATATCGCAGATTTGAAGGAATCAATTTATTCAAAATCAAAAGATCAAATTGCGGAATATTTTGCAAAAGAATTTGATGAGGCAATGAAGGAAATTTTCGTTCCTTCCGCAATAAAGTTTTATGAATCACTTGATATAATCGGTAAAGATATAGAAAAGAAACTTCCTGAATTAAATCCTGCTCCAAGAAGAAATGCGCAAGCTAATTTAGATTTACTGAATAATATTTTGATAAGTTATAAAACCGAAATTAAAGAATTTGAACAAGTAAAAAATTTCATTAAAGAACTTATCGATTCGGGTTTAACAAAAGATAATGGAAAAAGTTTAAGGAATCAGACTTTTGCCGAAAGAGCTGAAAACAGCGCAAATGAAATTTCTTTTTGTAATAACTATCTCGAACTTTTTTCAAAATTTCCTGTAACGGATAATCGCGCGGAACTCGAAATAAATCTTGCCGGATTCGGAATAAGTTTCATCAAAATTTTTGATGCGATAAATTCTCATTATGAAAAATCAAAAAAAGAAAATGGGTTTTTGGATTTTGAAGATATTCTGATAAAAGCAAAAAATCTTGTTAAGCACGATAAAGACGTTGTTGCCGAACTTCAAAAAGAAATTGATTACATAATGATAGATGAATATCAGGATACAAATCAATTGCAATACGATTTGGTAATTCCTGTGCTTACCGAAATTGCAAATAAAGTAAATGAAAAGCCGGAAAAATTAAAACGTGAAAACGGAAATCTTTTTGTGGTTGGCGATGAAAAGCAAAGTATTTACATGTTCAGAAATGCCGATCTGAAAGTTTTTAATGATACCGCAAAAGATATTTTTAATTCATGCGAACAGGAAAAGAAAAATCTTCCACATAGTTTCAGAATGGCTGCGAATAATTGTCTGTTTACAAATTTCATTTTTGAAAATTTGCTGAAAGTTGAAAAAGATTTTAATATTTCAGATAAATTCAATCAAGTTGAAAATTCAAATTTAGTTTGCGGAATCGGGAAATCTCCGAAAGGCTTGAATTTATTGGGTAAAGTGGAGTTTTTGTTAGCGAATAAAGATGATGCAAATTTACCCGAAGCAGATTTGGTTGCACGAAAAATAAAACTTCTTTGCAACGAAGAAAATTTTGCGTTCGATAAAAATGATAAAGATGAAGAAATAAAATTATCTTATAAAAATATTGCTGTGCTTGTCCGCAAGAAAAAATCTTTTGAAGCGCTTGAAAAATCTTTTGTTGAGTATAGCATTCCATATGTTATTGTTGGCGGTAAAGGATTTTACGGAAATCAGGTTATAAAAGATATTTATAATTATCTGGCATTTTTGGTAAATCAAAATGATGATGTTGCGCTTGCCGGAGTTTTGCGTTCGCCTTTCTTTTCAGTTTCCGATAGCGGAATTTATAAAATCTCATTGGTGCAAGGCGAAACTTTCTGGAAAAAATTTCAGAACTATGTTAAAGATTTAGATGAAAAAAATGATCTTAAAAAAGTTCAAAAGATATTAAAAGAAAATATTACAACATCAAAAAGAATTGACATATCAGTTTTGATGCGGAAAATATTGGGCGAAACCGCATTTCTTACTGTTTTAAGTTCGAGAAAAAACGGAAAACAAGATATTGCAAATGTTGAAAAGCTGATAAAAATTGCGGGCGATTTTGAAAAAAATAATTACAGCACGCTTTTCGATTTTGTTGATCATTTAAAAACTTCACTTGAAGAAAATCCTGATGAAGCCCAGGCAGCAGTTTCAGGCGATGAAGATGTTGTAAAAATTATGACCGTTCACCAATCAAAAGGATTGGAATTTCCGGCTGTGATTTTATTTGAATGTCATGATGAGCCGCAAAAAGATAAAGTTGCTTCGGGTAGCATAAATATCAGCCGTGATTTTGGAATCATAACAAAAGTCCTGAACGAAAATTATTTTAATGAAAGAGCTGAAGCACCAATTTGCAATCTTTATAAATTCATTCAAAATAAACGGGAAGAAGCAGAATATAAAAGATTGCTTTATGTTGCAATGACACGCGCCGCTTATTATTTGGGAATTTCGGGAAGTTATAAAATCAAAGATAATAAATTGAAATTCGATCCGACTTCTTTCTTGGGAATAATTGAAGAAGCGTTACCGGTTTCATTTTTGCAAGTTGTAACTGATAAAAAATTAAAAATTACCCGCAATCTTGAAATTTATCAAAACGGAAAAGAAGTAATTGAAAAATTAGATTATGAAGTCCCGGTAATTCTTGATCTGCCTGAAAATAAAGGCGAATTCAAGGATGACCAAAAACAAGATTATCAATTTCTTCTGGATGAAAACAAGAATTACAAACCAAGTGAAGATAAATTTACTGCAACAAAATATGCTGATATTATTGAAGGAAAAGATAATTATTACAAAAAATATGTTTTGCGAATTGACAAATTAAACGGACTTAAAAAAGAAAATATTTCAAGTGATGAAAATTCACTTCGCGGATTGGAAACTTTGAAAGGAACGGTAATTCATTCAATTTTATCGCGCGATCTTTCTCCGGAAAAAATTGATGAAAATTTGATTGAACAAATCGTAAAAAATGAAATTGATTTTCCCTACGCAAAAAGCGATGAAATAAAAACAAAATTCATAAAAGAAATTGAAGAAGAATTGCGGAAATATTTCGCCTCCGGTATTTACAATGATATTAGCAAACACAAGGATTGTAATAACGAATATGAACTTTGGCATTTTGATGAAGAGCATCAGATCTTTTTGCAGGGAATAATTGATAAATATATTGTTGCTGGTGATGAAGCAAGAATTGTTGATTATAAATCAAACGATATTTCAGAAAAGGAAATAGAAAAAAAATTAGAATACTATTATCCGCAATTGAAATTTTACGCAGCGGTTTTAAGCAAAAAATATCCTGATATCAAAAAGTTTACAATACAAATTATTTTTACAAAATTCCCTGAAATTATTTGCGAGAAAGAAATTTTGGCAGAAGGATTGTATGAAGAAGTTATAAAAGAAATTGCCGGCACAAATTTTTAAAGTTAAACCGGAATAAAAAAGTAGCTCTTAATTAAGAGCTACTTTTTCTTTTATAAAATTAAATCAAACATTATTTTCTGAAAGTTCTTTTATCTTTTGTAATGCTTTTTCCCAGGTCGAGTAAAACCAATCCTTATAATCTTCGGTAATATCCTGTTCTATAAAGAGTTCGGTTTTATCTCTGCTTGCTTTTACAGTATAAGTTTCATGCATTCCTTGCCAACTGCTAAATTCTTCATCATCAAAAATTTCCATATTGTCTTTTACAACTCCCAAATGTTCAAAAGAAATTATTTCCATAGGTTTATGAATTACAACTTTGCTGACCAATCCTTTTCCTTCGGGAGTTTTAAATAGAACTTTGCTTCCTTCTTTCCAATCACTTTCGGCATAAGATCCGGGATGAAAAACAGATGTCCATATTCTGTAAGTTTTATCATCAAGAAGAACATTCCAGATTTTTTCTTTTGATGCGTTAATTTCGATTGAAAGATTAATTTTTTGTTTTGGTTGTTCATTTTTTATTTGTGTCATATAAAAGCATCCATTTTATTTTAAATTTATCATAAAAAGCACCAAACAGATCGCCCCAAAATTGTATTCCGAGCGGCATCAGAATTTCTCCGCCATCAGATAATTTAGTGAATAAATTATTTATTTCCTCTTCGCTTTCACAAGTTAAAGTTAAGGAAATATTATTACCGTATTTATATCCGTCCGGATTTCCCATATCGGAAGCCATTAAAAGCAGATTGCCTTTTTTCAATGATGAATGCATGATTTTATCTTTATCACTTCCGGAAGTTTGCTCAGTCATTGGGGAATCGGCAAATGTCATAAATTCAAGTTCACCGCCGATACATTCTTTATAAAAATTCATTGCCTCTCTGCATTTACCGTTAAAACTTATATACGCATTTATTTTCGACATTTTAACTCCACGAAATTAAAATTACTAAATTCTTAAACTTAAACGCTTTCTGTATTTTTCATTTCTTTTGGAATTGCATTTAAATCCATATAACCGACTTCCCATTGATGTCCGTCAAGATCAGCAAAACTATGTCCGTACATCCATCCGTGATCATCAGGATCTCTGTAAATTGTTCCTCCGGCTTTTACGGCTTTCGCAACCATTTCATCAACTTCCTTTCTGCTGTTAAGATCTAATGCGATCAAAACCTCCGTTGTTTTATTTGCATCGCTTATCTCTTTTTTGGTGAAAGTCTTAAAAAAATCTTCTTGAAGAAGCATTGCGTAAAAATTTACGCCTAAAATTAAACATGCGGCCTTGTCATTTGTGAATTGTTCGTTATACGAAAAACCGAGTTTTGAGAAAAATTCCATCGATCTTTTAAGATCTTTTACCGGAAGATTTACATAAATTCTATTTACCATTTTTCATCCCTTTCATTTTAATTTTGATGTTTTGATTTTTCAAACTTCTAAAAATTAATTTTGATTGTAAGCTTCTTTCAAAATATTAAGATCAAGTTTTTTCATTTTTAACATTGCTTCCATTACACGATTTGATCTTGAAGAATTTTTATCACTTAACATTTCTCCAAGCATGGTTGGAACGATCTGCCATGAAATTCCGAATTTATCTATTAACCAACCGCATTGTTGTATTTCACCGCCTTCCGAAAGTTTATTCCATAATTCATCAACTTCATCTTGCGAATTGCACTTTACAAAAAATGAAATTGCCTGTGAAAATTTAAATTCAGGACCGCCATTCAATGCAATAAATTCCTGACCTTCAATTTCAAATTCAATCGTCATTACTTTTCCTTTTTGATCCGGAATGTTTTCATTGTAATATAAAGCTTTACCGGTTTTTGAATTTTTGAAAACAGATGTATAAAATTTTACGGCTTCTTCGGCATTATCATTGAACCATAAAAAAGGATTTATCTTTTGCATATTTTTTTCCTTTCGAATAAAAAATTCTGTTGCAATTTTCAATCTCTTTCATTTTAATACATGATATCTTTTATTGTAAGAAATATGAAAATCAAGCAAATAACAATAGGTGATCACGACAAATTCAGGGGTTAATTGCGACATATAAATTGAAGGATCAGTTTATGAAAAATGTATCAATTCTAATTCCGCAAGGGCATTTCAGTTTAGTAAATGTGGAAGGCACGCATCAGATTTTCAGCTGGGTTAACTCTTTTCTTGCAAGTAAAAATCAAAAACCCATTTTCGATCTGCACTTGGTTGGCTTATCAAAAGAAACAAAACAAACTACCGGATTATTTACAATTCATCCTGAATATTTAATTGATGAAGTAACAAAAACGGATTTAATAATTCTTCCTGCAATTCACGGTGAGCTTGAAGAAAATTTAAGAATGAATGAAAAGTTGATTCCGTGGATTATAAATCATTATAAACTCGGAGCCGAAGTTGTTAGTCTTTGCATAGGTTCATTTTTCCTGGCTTCAACCGGATTGCTTAACGGAAAATTTTGCACGACTCACTGGCAATTTGCAAATAAATTCAGAATGTTATTTCCGGAAGTTATTTTGATGGATGATAAAATGATAACGGATTCAGATGGAATTTATACAAGCGGAGGAGCTTATACTTTTACAAATTTGATAATTTATTTAATTGAAAAATATGCCGGAAGAGATGTTGCAATTGCAACGGCAAAAGCATTTATGATCGATATTGATAAAAAAAGTCAATCGCCGTTCATAATATTTCAGGGACAAAAAGA
>CBDUBH010000083.1:0-16574 GCA_965365345.1 uncultured Melioribacteraceae bacterium | reverse complement strand
TTAAGTTTTACAAAATGGTTTTGGCCGCAGGTTAGTTGCCATTCCGTTAGGTTTCTCATCAGATGAAAAGTAAAATCCTAATTCTGTTTTATTTTCTAACTCTTATTTTTTGTAGTTGTTCATCAACTTCCAAAGATAATTATTCAGAAGAAGAAGTACCCATTTTGTTTTTTAAAAATTATAGTGATGTTATTTTAAATGATTTTTTTCTAGAGAATGAATCAATTCCAGATACAATGGTTTATTTAAATAGAACTACAGATTTATTTTCTTATACAATTTTATTAACAAGTAACAATGTTGTAAAATATTATGGAATGACTAAAAATAAAATAAACAGTAATGACACAACAAAAATTACTAACACTAAAGCAAATGAAAAGTATTTCCAAATTATAAAGAAAAGAATTGCAAAATTAGAAGGCTTCGATCCAACTGCAAGTGATACTTTCATTGTAGAAATACCAATAATTAATGATGCAAAAGATAGATACGATTTTTATAACTCTGATTTTCTATTGGGAATAAAAGTTAATAATACGACTAAACTCTATCTATGTAATGCAGAGAATAAAAGGTTTTATGAAGATCACAAAGAAATAAAGACAATAGAAATAGCTTTAAGAATACTATCAAATAATATTTATAAAAAATTCTAATAAATAAATTTTAATCTAAAATAAACCTAACCAGCAGTTCAACCCGACAGCCAAATTTAATAGCGTGATTTAACAGTTTCGTTTTAAAAAGTTTTACAATTAAATAAATAATTAATTTTAGTTTTGGCTGCGGGTTAACTGCAAGCCGTTAGGCAATTTTAATAATTGGAGTAAAAATGAAAATCGTTTTAATTTTATTGTTTGCAGTAATTTTCTTCGGTTGTCAAACGGATCCGGTAAGTCCAAAATTAGGAGATGAATTTGGAATAGATTACAATGAATCTCTTCAAATTGAAAAACAAAACTTAAACATTAAATTTATCGAAGTACTTGAAGATTCAAGATGTCCCGAAGGAGCAGAATGTGTTTGGGAAGGAAATGCAAAAGTTAAATTCGAAGTAAACTCAAAAGAAATCATCTTAAATACTTATCGTTTAGAACCAAATGAAGCAGAAGTTGAAGGCTATAAAATTAAACTCATATCGGTTTATCCATATCCTAAAATAAATGAAGAAATTAAACCCGATAATTATAAATGTAAAGTAATAGTTTTTCAATAATAAATTGCCTAACCAGCAGTTCAACCCGACAGCCAAATTCAATAGGTGAAACTGCTATATCACAGATTTAAATTTATTGTTATTTCAAATTAATTAAATAAATTTCGGCTGCGGGTTAACTGCACGCCGTTATATTGCCTCAATTTAAGAACACTTGTGTATAGGAATTTATACACAAATAATTTAAATTTTAAGCAAACAAAGTAAAAATCAAACTGGCATAAAATGTGAAATTGCAGCAGTACACATTTAGAGGAGTTTGACCAATGAAAACTATTCTTGTTTTTTCTTTATCCCTTTTATTTTTCTTTTCTGCTTGCAATAAAAATGAAAATCCAGTTGAGCCATCAACTTATTCTGATTCAGAATTAAGATCAAAAATAATTGGAACTTGGGCTTCTAACTATGTAACAGTTACATTTCGCGAAGATGGTACTTTCTTTAATACAATTAATTATATCATTTATTCTGATTCAAGTACAACTTTACCTGGAGCAATACAAGGCAATTATGAAATTAAAGATGGTATTCTGTCCTATGAAATTACTGATTGGAAAAGGTTTAGTATTTTACCTAAAAGCTTAAATAAATCGGAATTGATAAATAGTGTTTTTTTTTCACGCGAAATTAAAAGAATAAATACTACTGAAGATTCAGAAAACAAAATTTATCCTATTTCTTTTTCTTCAGATCATAAAATTCAATTTCAAGATGATCTATTATATTTCTATCCAGTGGATATTCTAACAAGTTTGGGATCAAACACTGAAGATATATGGGGTGAATGGTCTACTTTGCACTGGGGAATTGGTAGTCGAGATGGTCAAGATTCTACAATACTTGATCAATTAGAATTGAGATATAAATTTGACAAAAATTCTATGACAGTTACTTATGGTTATAAATTCATTTCAGATACACTTGGAAGTTTTGATTGTCAAACCGATACAGTAAAATATAATCCGCCGGATTTAACATGGTATAAAAATCAGTATAAAAAAACAATTGAATTCCATAATGGTAAAATGTATATGTTTGAAAAGGTAACATCTCCAATACCTTTAACTAAAGTAAAATAATTTTTAATGCAATATAACCAGCAGTTCAACCCGACAGCC
The DNA here is from genome assembly GCA_965365345.1 of uncultured Melioribacteraceae bacterium. Classification (GTDB taxonomy): domain Bacteria; phylum Bacteroidota; class Ignavibacteria; order Ignavibacteriales; family SURF-24; genus CBDUBH01. The sequence continues at coordinate 14,237 of CBDUBH010000083.1, read as the reverse complement.
AAATATAATAGGTGAATTTAGCTTTACAACAATTTTAAATTTTACTTTTAATAAATATTTACTAATAATTTTGGCTGCGGGTTAACTGCAGACCGTTATACCCCACAAAAATATCGAATTGAGAATTATGGGTAGATATAAATCAGATTATCAAATTAACTAATTAATAATCGTATGAAGTTTAACTTAATATTCATTTTGGTTTTTGCTTTTTATGGTTGCAATAAAATCAATTATAATTTTTATTCAATTGCCAATGACGAAAAAATAAAATCATTAATTGAAGCTAGAATTAATGATAAAGCTGAAAGAAAAAATTATGAAGAGTTCGTAAATAGTGCTATTGAGAATTTATATAAGACAAGTTCATTTAATGTAAATGATACAATACTACTTGAAGTCTACAACAATTCTGAAGCACCAATTGTGAATGCTAATTATTTTTATTTGATTTCTGATGATTACTATCAAAATTACTTTTGTTGTCCAAATGATTCTCTCATTTTTTTAAGAAAAGTAGAACCATTTTACAAACCATCATTCATTAAAAACCTTAAAGCAAAAAGATTTGACGTGATCCTTGATGGAATAAAGAATTACAAATTCCCAATCACCTCTTTCAAAATTTTTGATTATACTGAATATTTGTTAATAAAAAAATCTGGAAACGAAATAGAAGTTGATGTTTTCTTTGTAGAATTTCCTTATGCTTTTGATAAAGAGTAATCTAAATATAATATTTTATTAAGTGTTGATATTTTAAAAAGTATGTTCGGAAAAGTATCTTACGAAAGAATTCTTACTAAATTTTTAATATTGGGGTATAACCAGCAGTTCAACCCGACAACTTAATTTTAATGGGTGATTTTAGTTATTCGTTCTAAATAAATTCTTAATTAATCAAAGTTAATCTTGCTAATTCCAGTTGCGGGTTAACTGCGCGCCGTTAGGTGCTAAAAATTATGAGAGAAATATCCACCATGTATAAAACAATGATTCTAACAATTTTATTTCTATCAACATTTAACTTCGCTCAAAGTAAAGAAGAAGTTATTGAAGAGGGATATAATCTTTATTTTTCCGAAATGGCCTCATGGCTTGGAACAGATATTTTATTTTCTAAATTCTCAAATCTAAAAGATCAAATCGGCGGATATTTTTCATATGAGGAAAATGATATTCCAAGATGTATATTTGTAGACAGAAATGAAAATCCAAAAGCTATTCTAACAATTGATTTCCCAAACGGTTTTGATACTTCCAAAGTTGTAATAAACACAGAAATCCGTCAGTTAAGCAATTATGAAAAGGACTTACTTTTACTTCGGAATAAATCAGCTATGATAATTCAATCTGATACATTATTTAAGCATTATCAAAACACAAACTTCAATTTGATTCCAATAATTACACAAAGTGTAAAGAAAGTATTTGTATTAACAGCCCCTCAAATAAATGGCGTTGTAATCATTGGAAACGATTATCTTTTGAAATTTGACAACAAAAATGAACTAATTGAAAAGAAGCCATTGCATAAAAATATACTTGTATATGAATTTGATCAATCAACAGAAGCTTCATCATCATATCATAGTCACAGTGAATCCACGGGTGAGATAATTACCTCGACTGATATTTGCACACTGCTTCTTTACGGAGGATCTGCAAAATGGGAACAGCATTATGTTTTATCTGAGAAAAAAGTTTCTATTTGGAATTTAAAGACAAAAGAGTTAAATGTTATTGCAAGAGAAGTTTGGGATAAAATTAATTCTAAATAAAACAAATTCGGTTTCAGTTAAAAATAAATCGCACCTAACCAGCAGTTCAACCCGACAGCCAAAAATATAGTTAAAAAATTCTTAATCTCTTGGTCACAAAATGGTCACAAGATTTCGAAAAACTTCAAAAATGAATTAAAATCGAAATATATTTGGTATTCAGGAGAATCCCTGACTCTCCGCTACAAAAATTAAAACCTCGATTATAGCAAATTTAAGCTGCTTTCGAGGTTTTTTGTTTTAAAAGCGTCTGCTTATACTGCAAAAATTGGATGATTTTTATGTAAACCGTCATTTTTTCGTCACAGAAATTTAGTTGAATAAATCAATTTTTCAGACGACCTTGGAAATTTCGCCACCATAATATTATTGATGTTTCAAAAAAATAAATTTCATGATGGAAATTTTGCTTTATCTACCAACCGTATCGCTTTAATCCTTTTTCCAAAACATCAACAAACACATCACCAAACTCGTATGAACATTGAAGTGAACGGGCAGTTATAAAAGGATAATCAACAATCACTGAAGTTTCTTTTCCGAAATTTCCATGGTACTGTCCTTCAATGCCAACTGCATCAGTTAAAACATATTCCAAAACATAAGGTGGGGGACCCATATTGAAATAAGTTCCAATAAATCCGGTTCCATCATGATAATCATATTCGATACAATGACCTGTAACATGTTTGCCTTTTATTATTGATTTGCGTTCGTTAAAATCACGGGCAAACGCAAGGCAACCTACACCATAACAAATGGCTGCAATAGGTTTATTTTGTTTGTAGAATCCTAAGATTACTTCATGCACACGTAGATTATTTACCATATCTACAATCGGTCCACTGCCGCCAACCAAAAGCAATCCTGCATATTTTTCAAGTTCGATTTGCTTCTGCTTTATTTCTTTATAATAATTTTCCAATTGACGCAAAAAATTTGATTCACAATAATACGGACGCTCCGGAAACCACTCAGAAAGATTTATAGGATTATCCAATTTTTCAGAATTCATAATTTCTTTTACTTCTTTTGCAGCTTCCTGCGTAGTTACATTATAACCTAGCGGCGGATCGAAATAATCAGGATCGTAACTTGGAGGGAGTGCAACCGGTCGTTCACCTTTTGGAGTACAGAATACCAATTCATAACCTGCTGCTTCAAGTTTTAACATCGGAGCTGTTAATTCAATTCCCCAATAGCCGTAATTTGAAATTATCACTAAGATCTTTTTTGACATCAAAACCTCAATATTTTAAAAGTAATTCTAATTGTAGAAAAGATATTTAAATTTACAATTTGAATCCTTTAAATTTCTAAGCAAAATATTAATCTTCTATTGATAGCATCTCTATTATTTTTTTTGCGAATAAATGGCAATGTCCGCCGGTCCGTGCTGTTACTAAATCATTATCTACTACAACATCATTATTATTTACATAACTTGCGCCCATATTTTTCGCATCACCAAGAAGATTATTATGCACAACCAATTTCCGATCTTTCACTAATTCCGGCACAGGTGCCAAAAGCCACAATCCATGACAGATAATTCCTTTGATTATATTTTTCTGTTCAAAAACCCGCTTTAAAAATTCACACGCCGGCGGAAGTTTATTGATATCTTCTGTATAACGCAAACGGTCAGAAACTTGTCCGGCGGGAATAATAATTGCGGAGTAGCTTTTTAATGTTTCATCATCCATGTTTTCAAAACTTTCAACTTGCCCGATGTGACTAAAAGGAATTTGAAACTCATGTCCTTTAAAGCCGCTTGCCATTACATCAGAAGTTTGTCCCCACATCCGTGTAAGAAAATGTATTTCGGCGCCTTCTTCTAAAAACCGGAATTTGTAATACCAAATTTCCGGCTCATAAAAATCACCTTCTATTAATATTCCGATTTTTTTTCCTGTAAGATTCATATAAAACTCCTGATGAATGATCTTTATATTTCAATTAATTTTGCAAAACAGGTTCTCTTTGAACTTGATTTAATGCTGCTTGTATTGAACTATGAAGATAAAGAACATCTATTCCTAAAATGATATTTGTAAATCCTTGTTCAATTCTTTGGTTTGCCTGTTCGGGTGCCACTGTTATTATACCGCATGAGATACCGGCTTTTTTACTTGCTGCCAATACTTTTTGAATAGCATTTTCAACATCCGGATGAGATGTCTGTCCTAATATTCCCATGCTACCTGAAAGATCAAGAGCACCGATCATAATTGAATCAATTCCTTTTACTTGTAATATTTCATCTATATTTTCAACGGCTTTAATGTGTTCGATCATTAAAATGGTCATCACTTCTTCATCGGCGGTGCTTAAATATTCACCCATATGCATTCCGTAACATTGAGCTCGTGATAATCCGGCTCCTCTTTCACCCCAAGGCGGATACTTCATTGCACGTACAGCATATTCAGCTTCTTCTTTGGAGTTTACAAGCGGAATAATAATTCCATCTGGACCAGCATCAAGAGCTCTTTTTATCATTGTTTTATCATTCCATGGAACGCGGATTACAGTGCTTACGTTTGATCCGTTTGTCGCTTGAAGCATTGTGAACACGCTTTCCAATGAAAGTGATGTGTGCTCGGTTTCAAACCACAACCAATCTAGTCCTACATGCGACATTATCTCTGCAACTATTGGGCTGTTCATTGTAATTGTTGCACCAATACAAACTTTTCCGGCTGCAAGATCCCGTTTTAATTTATTAGGTTCTCTTTGTCCATTAGCATTCATTGATCATTCTCCTTTTAATTTCTATAGTAGTTATTTCAACTAAAAACTGAATTGTAAGTTTTATTAAATTCTATATTTAGAATGTTTAATTTTTTCCGTCAAGTACATTCAGCAAGCGTTTTCGAACTTCGGGATCTTTTGCATTTTCAGCAATATTTCTTTGAGTGACACCGGAAAAATCTTCTATATCGCTTCTTCCGCCATTTTGAACAAACCAGCGAGCTTGATTTAAATACCCTTCAAAATGGTCAGGCGTAGCCATTGTTGCTCTTAGAACCGTATCATGCATTGCTGTAAGTCCGTTTACTAAAGGAATTTCATTTATTGCATGCTCAAGTTGTTCAGCAGTAATATATTCAGCACACATTTTTAGAATATCGAGATGATTAAATACGGCTGCTCTTATTATCGTTTGCGCTCCCATCGGGTGTTTTTCGTGCAGTGTAGGATCGGCTCCGCATTCAAGTAGATATTTTGCAATTTTTTTTCTAAGTCTTGCAACATCTTGATTTGGTGGGAATCCGTTATTTCCGGTAACTGTTGCAATTAAAGGAGGCTGTTGTAATGGACCGCCTAATCTATTGACATCTGCTTTTTGAACTTCTATTAAATTTTTTATTTCATTCAAAGTTTCTTCAGCAGAATTAGGATCAATTGCCGCTTTCTTAAATCCTTCTTCAATTTTATTAACCAATTTGTCACTTAGAATTTGTTTGGCTTCGTCTTCTTCTGACAAATCCGGTGAGATTCTTTTAAGATATGAATCATAATAAGATTTTTTTTCTTCGCTTGATTTATCATAAGGAAGTATCAAATCAACAATAGTTTTATTTTGAAATTGTGCAGCTAACTCTTTCGCACCAAGACCTCTGGCTGTTGTAAATTTTGTATCAGCACCTCGTTCCAAAAGAAACTTTATCAAATCAACATGCCCGTAAAAAACCGCTTGCAGTAATATTGTGTGTCCGTTTAGCTTATCCCATGGTATATTAATTTGATCCGGTTTGTGATCTAAAATAATTTTAGATGTTTCTACACTTCCAGATTGTCCTGCTAAATGTATTGGCAATGCTTCTGAATCCCTGTGGGGTAAATCAACTTTGGCAGAACAAAATTTATTATCAAGAAGTAATTTTACAGACTCCGCGTGTCCTCTGGCAGATGCCCATAAAAGGGGAGTCCATCCGTCATTATCAAATTGATTCGGATTATTACCTGCTTTTAGCCATTCATATAGTTTATCAGTATTGTCTGTTTTTGCAAAGAATATTCCTTCGGAAATATCATTACTAACAGAATTATCAATTTCTATTGACATAATTGCCTCTTAATTATCTTTATTAATAACTGATCGGATTTCAGTATCACTATTTTCCAATGGTGACCATTCTAAAATCTCTTTATAACCTTCTGAACCAACACTGACTTCGCCGCTGAACGGATATTGTAATTCAATTATTACAAAAATCACCAAAGCTACAAGTGTTGAAAGACAAATTGACATAAACATTTGGGCTTTAAAATTTTCTGTGCCGAATAAAAATGTAAATCCGATGGTTATAAGTCCGCCAATTATAATTGCAATCCATACAGCAGAAGGAACCGAACTTTTACTATTCAGCATTCTTAATGCACGATACTCTGCAATCGTATTCAGGTTATCCATTATTTCTGAATATATAATTTGTTCTTGCGCTGTTTGAGGATTTATTTTTTTCATTTCATAGAAAAAATCACGAAACATAACTATCGTTTTTGTATCAACTTTCATTTCTTTCATTGCGGGATATTCTTTGTGTATAACAGCTTTGGCGTAATCTTTAAATTCTCTGCGGAGTTTTAAAGCTATGGTTGAATCAGGATAAAGACTTACATCTCTATATAATGCAAAAGCATAACTTCCTTCACTTTCAGCAATTTTTTTTGCATCATTATATTCTTCCCAAACCACAAGCACAACAAATGCAAGAAGAACAGCGTAAATTACTCCCAGAGTTGAAAACATAAATCCTGCAACATCATTATGAAGTTTTAATATTGAATGATGTATGAATTTGCGAGTAATCAGTAATCCGGCAATCGAAAAGGAAGAAAAAAATAAGATTAATAAAATCATCAACAACCAATCAGGTAAATTCAATAAGTATGCATCAAATGGCATAGAATATCTCTCAATTAATTATTTATAAATTGAGATGACATTTTAGAATGTCATCTCTTTAAAGATTTTAAAGACCTGCAATTTTTAATCAGAAAAACTGATACTCTCACTAAACTCACCTTGATCGAGCAATTCTTTAACTTGCTCATTAGCACCGAAGAGAATTACATCTTCATCAGTTGCTAATTTTTGTTTGGCAAAAATCAAAGCTCTTGCTGCCATAGAAGACATATTTTTAAGATCCTTTACATCAAGGACAAAAACTTCCGGCTGAGCTTTAATTACATTTTCTAATTCAGTGCGAAAATGCGGCAATGCTCTGGCATCTAATTCACCAACTGCAATTAAGCGGGCGGTATTTTCTTTTACTTCTACTCTTGCGTTAAAATGATCCAAACCTTCTGTTGGGATTAAGCGTACTTTAATTTGAACCGGCTCAGTAGATACAGGAATTTTTACTGTAAGATTTTCAGCATCAAAATCGAAATATTCTTTTCCTTCAACAAATACAGCATCAATTTTAATGCTGCCATCAGGCAATAAATCCGGAGCAACACGTAAAATATTATCTTTAAAAGCGTTCGGTTTTGGTTTGAAGTAAAAATCCATTGGCTGTTTTATAATAAGCAAATTAGTATAAACTGCTGCCAAGTAGCAAAGTTCGAAGGAATGGTATCCGCTCATGGAGTGACTGCCTTTAAATCTTTCAGTTCCTAAAAGATATGGCAATCCATTAGCAAGCACATTAAAATAAACTCCACCTGAATCGTGATCAAGGAAAAAGGCATTATAGAATGCTGATGATTCGCGAGCATATTTTAGATATTCAGGGGTCTTTAACATCCCATGAAGTATTAGATATGCCAAAATTCCCTGTTCTTGTTGCCACCATGCTTTTCTATCGTGCCATGCATACTTGTGTGTTTTTTCTCCATCATTTAATTTTCTTTCAACAACATCATACCAGCCGCCACGTTGCGGATCACCACCATGTTTAGGCATTAATTCCGCTATTTTTTTTGCAAATGATACATAATTTTCATCTTTGTTTACGTTATACATGCGCATTAAATTCCATGCGATCTTTAAATTGTGTCCAACTACGCCACGATTTTGCTGCCAGCCCCAGGTGTAATCGTGAGTCCAATCTTCAAAGAATTTCTCCTGTACAAATGCACAATTATCATAATCCTGAAAATGCTTTGTTATTGTATCTGCTGTATCAATCAACATTTCTTTGTGGCTTTCTTCACCGGTTGCAAGTAGTAAATTAATTAAATAAGCCGGAGCATGATCACCTACTGAATTCCAGTTCTTACGACCTTTATTTCTTCCTAATGATTCACTTTTAGGATCAAAAGTGATAGGATCTATATGAGAAAAATATCCGCCTTTTTCATGATCCCTGTAATACTTTTCAAACAAATTAAGTGTTTTATCGATACTCTTTCTAATTTTTTCATCACCTGTAATACGATAAGTTTGAGTTGGACCGGCTAAGGCATAGATCTGTTCATAAGCCGGAATAGCATCATAATCATCACCAAATTCTGATGATAGCATTTTTCTTTCTCTAACGGTGCTAACATTATTTTTTCGCATTCCTACAACTTCGGGCATATTTGATGCGAGTACTTTTTTGTTGTGCTTTTCACTGAAATCTACCGCGTGATACCAGTAACAAATATCTTCTGTGGAATCTACCGAACAAAAATGTTCGCGTAAATAGGCTGTACCTTTTTCAGCAACTTCAAGGAAAAGATCATTTCCTGTTAAAAGATATGCTGAGGCAAATCCGTAAACCATTCTTGAAATTGTATCCGTTTCCTGACGGGTGCTTTCAATCTTATTGCCGTAAAGGTCGAGCATCGTTCTATAATTCTTAAAATCAATTTCCTCGTTTCCGAATTGAGCTTTTACATAAAAGTTTCCAAGCTGTTCAATTTGCTTTATCCACCAATCTTGTTTTTCAAATGAAAATTCATGTTCATTGCGTCCCAAAAATATCAAGTGCTTAACCTCAAAAGGTGCATTATTTTCCGGATAAAAAATTCCGTAAGCAAATAAAAATCTTCCTGCTACGATCATATCACGCATTTGAGAAGTACAATCAATATATCCCTCTCCTAAATTATGCGCAAGCTCGCCAAAAGTTGTTGGAGTGAATTTTATTTTAAATTCTCTATCATCAGAAGTAACTAATGTAAACACATCATGTTCTCTGTCAAAATCTTTGACATAACCGGCAATTGTATCAGAAAAAGAAAAATCAACTTGAGGCATATTCTAAACTCCTTTTATTTAGATATTAAAACTACAATACTTCTTCCTGCAACAGTAACTTTTTTATCTGAAACTAACGTTTCATTAGCGCTTTCAAGAAAATCGCATGGTGTTTGTTTATTTGTATCAATTTTATTGAACCATCTTCTTTCTTTTATTTCCGGAACTTCAAATTCCAGATCATCCCAATACATATTCATCATTACATGTATATCTGAATCGCCATCAAATCCGGCGAGTGTGAAAGATAGAGTTCTCGCATCGGGATCATTCCACCCGGGATTATTTAATTTTGTTCCGTGCCATGCGATGTCTTTTAATCCGCGGCCGTTTATTTCACCGCTGTAAAATCTTGATTGATGTAATGCAGGATGGTTTTTTCTAAATTCTATTAAGTTCTTAAAAAATCTAAAAGTATCTTTATTCTTTTTGAATAGATTCCAATTCATCCAGCTTATTTCATTATCCTGGCAGTAAGCATTATTATTTCCGTTTTGGGTTCTTCTTATTTCATCACCCATAACGAACATCGGAACTCCGCGGGAAAGCATTAAAATCGTAATGAAATTTTTTATCTGCTTTATTCGTAGAGTTTCAACATCAGGCAACTCGGTAGATCCTTCAATTCCGCAATTCCAACTCAGATTATCATTGATACCATCATTATTACTCTCACCATTATCCCAATTATGCTTTTCATTGTAGGAAACAAGATCATTAAGAGTAAATCCATCATGACAGTTAATAAAATTGATGCTGTTGATAGGTAAATGTCCTGAAGCTTGATAAATATCAGAACTTCCCGAAATTCTTGATGCAATTTGGTTTATTAACCCTGCATCTCCCTTAACAAAACGCCTAATATCATCTCTGTATTTTCCGTTCCATTCTGCCCATCTGTAACCGGGAAAATATCCAATTTGATAACAACCGGCTGCATCCCAGGCTTCTGCAATTATTTTTGTATCAGCTAATATTTCAGAGAGTTCAATACTCCAAACAACAGGCGGATATTCCATCGGCACACCATCTTGTCCACGGGATAATATTGAGCCTTCATCAAATCTAAACCCATCCACATGCATTTCTTTCACCCAAAATTCCAAGCACTCCACTATTATCTTTTGAACTACGGGATGATTACAATTTAATGTGTTACCGCAACCGGAATAATCCATATAATATTGTTTATCATTTTCAACTAAATGGTAATAGATGTGATTATCAATTCCTTTAAAATTTATGTAAGGACCTTGATGATTTCCTTCGTTTGTATGATTAAAAACAACATCCAGAATTACTTCTATTCCGGCTTTGTGAAGTGCTTTTACCATATCCCGAAATTCATTTAGATGTTTTCCGGCTTCGGGTTTAACGCAGTAACCTCTGTGAGGCGCAAAAAAGCTTACTGTACTGTATCCCCAATAATTAGAAAGCGGATTTCCATCATTCCCGGTTCTTAAAACTTCTTTATCATCAAATTCAAAAACGGGAAGTAATTCAACCGCAGTGATACCAAGTTCTTTTAGATATGGAATTTTTTCTACAACTCCTTTAAATGTTCCCACATGTTTAACATTTGAACTTTCATGTTTGGTAAAACCACCGACATGCATTTCATAAATTATACTTTCAGACATTGGTCGGTTTAATGGCTTATCACCTTCCCAATCATAATTATTGCTGTCAATAACCACACTTCGAAGTGAAGTTTTTAAATTGTCTTCTGTACCACAAGCACTTATTCTATCCCAAAGATTGTTATTATTGCCTTTTGCATAAGGATCAATCAGCAATTTATTTTTGGAAAAACGGTGACCTTGCTCCAAATCAAATGGACCATCAAAACGATAAGCATAGTGAATTCCGGGTTTCAGATCTTCAACAAATACATGCCAAAAATGAAATGTTTTATTTACTTTGGGATCAAGACTGATTATTTGAATAGGTTGGGGATCATCATGATTATCAAATAAAAGAAGATCTACGGAATTTGCGTGTTGGGAAAAAATTGCAAAGTTAGTTCCTTTTTCCTGAATAGTTGATCCAAGCGGATGAGGACTTCCGGATTTGGTGCTGAATAACTTCGTTTTCATGAATGCCGCCCAAAATGATTAATTAAAGAATTTCTAATTGGTTAAAACATAGTTTTGCAACAAATGTATTTCAGGAATTGATTCGAAATAACCTTGAATGCATTTGAAATTTTTAAATTTGAAAATCGAAACTATATATTAACTTTATCTAATTCGAAAACGGTTTTAATGTTTCGAATAAATTATAATCAAATTGGATTTAGAACTGCGAAATGTTAATCATGTGAACGGATATTATGAAACAAAGAAATCTAATTAAGTATAAAATGGTATCTTTTAATTTAGTCCCAATGTAAATAAAATTGCTTCAAATTTCAAATTAGAAGGAAGAATAAAATTAATAAAATTGATTTGCATTGATTGTGAACTAAATTTGGTTTTTTTGCGATTTTGGTAGGTTTAATTTATGGTATTAAAATCAATTTATAATTTAATAAGCAGATTGAATCAGTTTGATTTTGCTTACTTTAAATATTCTTAATAAAATTTGCAAATTTAATTATAGGTTCAATGGTTTGACTGTTTGGCGGTTAATTCAGTAATATTTAGTTTTAATATTGAAATGGATTTTACTTGGTTTTCATCATAGCTTTTTAATTCTGTTAATCCGTTGTGAATCATTATAATATCCAAAGCTTTTTTCTTTTCTTCATAATCGTTTATAAAACTGATCTCACCATATCCAATAACCGATCTGTATTTAGTTGACCATTTACAAGGTTTATCATCTTTTATAATTTCAACTTTATCTTCTATCTCAAAACAGACCTTTCCGTTTTTTTTAAGCAGTTCAACCTTTTTCCCTTCACTTGCCGAATGAAAATAAATAACATTATTTTTGTATCCATAATTAAGAGGCACGATGTATGGTAAATTATCATCAACCATCGCTATTCTGCAAACAGACGAATTTAACAGAATTTCTTCAATTATGTTTTTGTCAGTGATTTCTTGATTTTTTCTTCGCATCGTTCAAAAATTTTTTTATATTTCTAAATTTTTAATTTTAAATCCGGTAACCAAAATCTAATTTAAGAAAAAACTAAAAAGAAATTTTGATTATCGATAATCAAAATCATAAATATTTCATTAAAGAAATTTTTCTAATAAACACTATAAATTTATTGCTGTTTCATGATAAACTTCCATGTGAAGCTTTTTAATTTCAGGATCAGCTAAATATTCATCAAAAGTCATTCGCTTATCAATAATTCCGTTTGGTATAATTTCTATTATTCTGTTTGCAATCGTATGTATAAATTGATGATCGTGTGAACTAAAAAGAATTGTTCCCGGAAAATCAATAAGACTGTTATTTAATGCGGAAATTGCTTCAAGATCAAGATGATTTGTTGGTTCATCCAATATCAAAACATTTGCGCCGATCAACATCGTTTTAGCCAGCATGCATCTAACGCGTTCGCCACCGGAAAGCACCTTAGTTTTTTTTAGTGATTCCTCACCGCTGAAAAGCATTCTTCCAAGAAATCCTCTTATATAAGTTTCTTCTTTTTCAACTGAAAATTGGCGAAGCCACTCAATCAGATTCATATCAACATTAAAATACTCTGTATTATCTTTTGGAAAATAAGCTAATTTAGTTGTTGTTCCCCAATCGAAACTTCCTGCATCTGATTTTTCATTTTCAGTTAGAATATTAAATAAAGTAGTTTTTGTTAAATCATTTGGTCCAACGAATGCAATTTTATCACCTTTATCAACTTTTAATGAAATATTTTTCAGAATTATGTCATTGTTGTAGCTTTTAGTTAAATCTTTAATTTCCAGTAAATTGTTGCCGGCTTCCCGTTCCTGTTTAAAAGCTATATAAGGCATTTTTCTTGTGGAAGGTTTTATATCTTCAAGCGTAAGATTTTCAAGTTGTTTTTTTCTGGATGTTGCCTGTTTTGATTTTGATGCATTAGCGCTAAATCTATAAATAAACTCTTGTAACTCTGCTCTTTTTGCTTCAATTTTTTTGTTGGCATCTTTCGCTTGTTTTGCGGCCAATTGACTGCTTTCAAGCCAAAAATCATAATTGCCTGTGTACATTTGAATTTTGCCGTAATCAATATCTGCTATGTGTGTGCAAACCTGATTAAGAAAATGCCTGTCATGAGAAATAACAATTACAGTATTTTTAAATTTGCTGAGAAAATCTTCAAGCCAACCGATTGAAATAATATCAAGGTGATTTGTAGGTTCATCAAGTAAAAGTATATCGGGATTTCCAAATAATGCCTGAGCCAAAAGAACTTTTACCTTCTCTTTTCCTGATAGATCTTTCATTAATTTTGTATGAAGTTCATCATTAATGCCAAGTCCTGTTAAAAGTTCTGCTGCTTCCGATTCAGCTTCCCAGCCATAAAGTTCAGCAAATTCACCTTCAAGCTCAGATATTCTGATGCCGTCTTCATCACTGAATTCAGTTTTTGAATATAATGCATCTTTTTCTTCCATAATTGCAAAAAGTCTTTGATGCCCCATCATTACGGTTTTAATTGCCTGATACTCATCATATTCAAATTGATTTTGTTTTAAAGTTGCAAGTCTATGACCCGGAGTAATATTTACTTCACCGGAACTTTGTTCAATTTCCCCTGATAGGATTTTAATAAAAGTAGATTTTCCTGATCCGTTTGCGCCGATGATCCCGTAGCAGTTACCCGGAGTAAACTTTAAACTCACTTCTTCAAATAATGTTCGCTTACCGAATCTTAATGAAAGATTGCTTGTACTTATCATTTATATATTATCTTTTAAAATTATAAAATCTTTTATTTATGCTAATCAGATTACGCTTAGATTGACTTATTCTAACAGAAGGTTTAACAATGCATTTATCTGTTAAGAGGAAAAAGACCGGTTAGGTTATGTCAATTTTGAAAACAAATAAACTAAAACATCATTTTTTATTTTTTAAAAAACGAAATGCTAAAATACTAAATAATACTATGGGTTCCAATTAAGTGTACTAATATTTGACTGATAGGGGAATAAATAAAAATTAATTACAAAAATGAATTATTTTAAAATTACTCTTGCACTAAATAAATTTTTATATTAACTTTGAAATAAAAAGTACTTTGTATGAAAGAAAAAGAAAATTACATTCAGGATTTAGCCGAAATACGATTAATGATGGAACGCTCATCCAAATTT
>CBDUBH010000082.1:0-16585 GCA_965365345.1 uncultured Melioribacteraceae bacterium | reverse complement strand
TTTACTAGAAGAGGAAGCGGCATTGACATAAATAAAGCAGAAAAAGAAGTTATGATACAGATTTCACTTTGGTAAACGGAAGCTCAAAAAACAAACTTGAAATTAATGTTTGCGTTGGAACCGGATGTTTTGTTAAAGGTTCGCAAGATCTGCTTCATAATTTAATTGGATATATCGAAGAAAATAAAATACAGGATAGAGTTGATGTAAAAGCAACTTTCTGTATGGAACACTGCGATAAAGGTCCTTCAGTAAAAATCGGCGATCAAAAAATTATCGGTTGCACTCTTGAAGATGCATGTTCGATAATAAATGAAAAAATTAACGTGCTAGTTTCAGAATGATGAATGCATGAATAAAAAAAATGAGCAGCTTAATGCTGCTCTTCTTATATTTAAGATCGTAACATCTAAATATTGAAGAGGTCTTAAAAATGGGAGCTAAAGAACAATCAATTATCAGAATAGCAAAATATAAAAATGCTTTAACAAGATTTAAAGCTTTAGGGTTTAATAAAGTTTTTTCTGATAATTTGGCTGATGCGCTGGGAGTTTCACCTGCACAGGTTCGAAAAGATTTTTCATTGTTTGGAATTGAAGGAAAAAAACGCGGCGGATTTAATGTAAGCGATCTTATTGTTCAACTACAAAATTTGTTGGGACAAACAACAATCCATGATGTTGTAGTTGTAGGCGCCGGAAATATCGGAAATGCATTAATGAAATATACCGGTTTTGATAAAGCCGGGGTAAAAATTACGGCAATCTTTGATGTTGATCCGCAAAAAGTAAATCGCACAGCCGCTATCCCGATTTTACCGATTGAAGAAATGAAAGATTTCATACGCAAAAAGAAAATTAAATTAGGAATTATTGCAGTCCCTGAAAGTTTCGCGCAAATGATTCTCGATGAAATGGTTTCAGCAAATATTAAAGGAATTTTGAATTTTGCTCCGCTCGGCTTAAAAGTTCCTGAAGATGTTTTTATAAATAACATTGATCTTTTAGCTGAAATTGAAAAAGTAATTTATTTTGTAAATGTGAACAAAGAGAATAAAAACTAAAAAGATCCGGTATGAAAGTCGAATCTAAAATAAATAAAATTGTTATTTGTTTGGGAAGTTCTTGTTATTCAAGAGGAAATAATAAAAATCTTGAAATAATAAATGAACTTATAAAAAATAACGAGTTAAATGTTGAAGTTGAAATTAGCGGAAATTTGTGTGAAGATAATTGCGGCAAAGGACCAAATTTAAGAATAAATGATAAGATATATAATAAAGTTGATCCAAATTCCATAACGGAATTATTGAAATATGTTTTGAACAAATAAAATTATTTGACCAAGTAAAAGAATTAATTATCAAGCTAAACGATATGGATTATTTAAAACCGATTTTTACTGAAAAAGCTAATTGTCAGGATTGTTATAAATGTGTGCGTTCATGTCCGGTAAAAGCAATAAAAATTGAAAGCCAAAGTGCAATGGTTATTTATCAAAATTGTATTTTGTGCGGCAAATGTGTAAATGTTTGTCCGCCAAAAGCAAAAAAGATCAGGAATGATATAACCAAAGTAAAACAAATTTTAAGACATAAAGAAAAAGTAATAATTTCACTTGCTCCCTCTTACATTTCAGAATTTGATGTTGATGTTAGTACTATTGTTTCGGCAATAAAAAAACTTGGATTTTACGGAGTATCGGAAACTGCGCTCGGTGCTGAAATAATTTCAGAATCGTGTTCCGAAATTATGAATGAAAAAAGATCCACACAAAATATTTTCATTTCATCAACTTGTCCTTCAGCTACTGCATATATAAAAAAATATTTACCGGAAGCAGCCGGATTTGTTACAAATTTATACTCCCCTTTAGGCGCTCACGCAAAACTTCTGAAAAAGCATTTCGGTGAAGATTGCGGAGTTGTTTTTGTTGGTCCATGTATTGCAAAAAAAGCCGAAGCCGATTATAATTCAGAATTGATTGATGCAGTTTTAACTTTTGAAGATTTGAAAAAATGGTTTGAAGATGAATCAATTAATCTTAACTACTTTTATTCCGATGAAAATTTTATTCCGTATGAATCATCAAACGGAGTTTTATATCCAATCGAAAATGGAATGAATAGAACAATACAGGATTTGAATAAAAATTCTGATTTTGTATTTATGAGTTTTTCGGGAATTGAAAATATTTCAGCTGCTATAAAAGATATTGATAAAATTAAAGTTGATTCCCCTCTTTTCATAGAAACGCTTGCCTGCGATGGCGGATGCATTAACGGTCCACGGGCTGCAACTGAATTCTCTTCAGTAAAGAAAAAATTGAAAATTCTGGATTTTTATAAAAATAAAATTAATGTAAAGCCTGTAAATCATGAAATCAGCTTAAATGAAATTAAAAAAGAAATTTCAATTCCGCCAATTAATCAGAATAATTTTGATAAATCTTTAATAAAAGAAATTTTAAAAGAAATCGGGAAAATTAATTCAAAAGATGAATTAAATTGTGCCGGTTGCGGTTATGATTCATGCAATGAATTTGCGCAATCGCTTTTGGAAGGTAAATCCGAAAAAACAATGTGCATTTCTTATATGAGACAACTTGCGCAAAAAAAAGCAAATGCGCTAATAAAAACAATGCCTTCGGGAGTTGTAATTGTTGATTCAAAATTAAAAATTGTTGAGTGTAATCAAAACTTCGCCAGAATTATGGGTGAAGAAATTGAAATGCTTTACGATGTAAAACCCGGACTTGAAGGCGCGCATTTGCAAAGAGTTTTACCATTCTACAAATTATTTGAAAATGTTCTTGAAACCGAAAATGATATTGTAGGGAAAGAAATAAATTACAATAATTCGGTTTTATTGTTTTCAATTTTTACAATTGAAAAGAACCGATTTGTTGGCGGAATTTTTCGCGATATTACAGAACCTTGGGTTCAAAAAGAACAGATCATAAAAAAAGCAAAAGATGTTATAAAGAAAAATCTATCAACTGTTCAGAAAATTGCCTTTTTACTTGGCGAAAATGCATCTGAAACCGAAGTAATTTTAAATTCTATTGTGGAATCTTTTTCAACAAATAAAATTGATGACTTAAATGATAAATAACGAAAACAGTGAATTTGTTGAAATAGATCATCATCAAGGATTTAAACATAAACAGATCGTGGGCGGCGATGTTTTCCTTTCACAAAAATTTAAAGAAGATAACCGTATAGTTTCTGTTCTTTCAGATGGTTTGGGAAGCGGAATTAAAGCAAATGTTTTGGCAAATCTAACTTCTACAATGGCTTTAAATTTTATTGCAAACAATAAAAATATTGTTAAAACTGCCGAAACAATTATGCATACTCTTCCGGTTTGCAAAGTTAGAAAAATAAGTTACTCCACTTTTACAATTGTTGATGTTAGTAATAACAGAGCAAGAATTATTGAGTATGATAATCCGCCTTTTGCTTTGATACGTGATAACAAAATCGTAAAAATTGAAACTGAAACAATAAATCTTAAAAGCAATAAAAAACGCCGCAGCATTTTGCGATATTCCGAATTTGATACACAACTTGGTGATAGAATTGTATTTTTTTCAGATGGAGTAAGTCAATCCGGAATCGGAACTAGCAGATTTCCTTTAGGTTGGGGCAGCGAAAGTGCTTGTGATTATTCGTTATCTTTAATTCAAAATAATACAAATATTTCTGCACGTGAACTTGCTCAATGCATAGTAAATAAAGCTTACTCTAACGATGGATACAAGCCAAAAGATGATATAACCTGCGGAGTTGTTTACTTCAGGCATCCGCGAAAAATTATGATTTTAACCGGACCGCCAATAAATACTGAAAAAGATAAAGAAATTGCTAAAATGATTTCTGAATATTCAGGTAAAAAAATTATTTGCGGCGGAACAACTGCCAAAATTGTTTCAAGGGAATTATCTCAAAAAGTTTCGGTTGATATTGCTGATTTTGATCCTGAAATTCCGCCTTGCAGTTTTATGCACGGAGTTGATCTTATTACCGAAGGTACTATTACATTGAACAAACTTCTGGAACATTTAGAAAAAAATGCAAATCCGCATCTACTTCCAAAAAATGCTTCAGCAAAAATTCTAAATCATATTTTGGATAGCGATATAATTGAATTTGTAGTGGGGACAAAAATTAATGAAGCGCATCAAGATCCGAATATTCCTTTTGAACTTGGAATAAGAAGAAATTTGATAAAGAACATTATTAAAATTTTGGAAAGTAAATATTTAAAAACAACAACCCTGAAATTTGTTTAAATCATTTTAGAAAATCGATCAATAAAAAAGCGGAAATTTTTATTTCCGCTTTTTTTGTTTTTCATTTTTTGAATAAATTTTCAAAAAGATTTTACAATGTAATTCTTGCACCTAAAATCACATTTAAAAATTGTGTTGAGGTTTCATCAGTGCTGATTACATTATATTTAAACCCTAAATCCATATCCAAATTCGGCGGAAAATGAAATCTTAATCCTGCAAGCGGTGCAAATCCGAATTTAGTTTCTGATTCATCAAAAGTATTATCATCAATTGTTACTTCTGAAGAAAGCATGTACAAGCCTAATTGTGCACCGAGATAAGGTCTGAATCCGCCGGTTGAAAATATGTATCTTCCGCCTATCAAAATCGGCAATGCAGAAAAACTAAAATCGTTTCCTGGACCTAAATCTTCTTTTGAGCCGAAATCATAATAACCGATTACGGCATTTAATCCTAAATTATTTGAAAGTAAATATTCAAAAGTTAATTCGCCGCCTAAGCCTAATCCAGCTGCTTCATCAAAATCACCGAAAGGAACTGCAACTCCGGCTTGTAAGGAAAGTCCAAGCGGTGAAGTATAAGCTTGATCAGAATAATACTGAGCGTTACTATTTACTGAAAAAACAAAAAACAACATCAACAAAAAAATACCGGTTTTAATTTTCATTTTGTCCTCTCATCTTTTAATTGTGAAATTATTAGCTAATCAAAAATTGAATTTGATTTTTATTTACCTCAATACTTCAATGTTTAAAGTTTTTATAAAAAATTCAATTCTTTTTTTATCACTTTTTAATATGTCCTAAAATTATTAATCTAAATAATATCACGAAAAAACAAAATTATCTTGAGTATAAAATTTTTTAATATTTAGGGATAATTTGAAGATTTATATTATATTATTTTTATAGCCCTGAATTAAATGAATGGCTGATTTTATAGATTTTTAATTTTATTGAATTTGAATTTTCGGTTTGTACATAGTTCAACAATTTTTTAACCATTTAATTTAATTTTTTTTAGCAGAAACAAAAATCGGAGTGAAAAATGAAAACAAAGTTCAGTTTATTGATCATTATAGTAATTTCATCAATGATGATCTTTGCCGGATGCGGTGCTAACAAAACAACCAAAGGTGCCGGAGTTGGAGCTGCTGCAGGCGGAGCAATTGGCGGAGTAATAGGAAGCAAATACGGTAAAACTGCCGTTGGTGTAATTATGGGAGCTGCGGTTGGCGGTGCTGCCGGTGCTATTATCGGAAATTATATGGATAAACAAGCTGCGGAAATGGAAAAAAATATTGACGGTGTTGCAGTAGAAAGAGTTGGTGAAGGAATTAAACTTACTTTTCCTTCCGGAATTTTATTCGGATTTGACAGCTCTGAACTTCAAGGTGCAGCAAAAGATAATGTCCAGGAACTTGCAGAAATCTTGAATAAATATCCTGATACAAATGTGCTGATTGAAGGACATACAGATTCTGACGGTTCAGAAGATTACAATCAAAAACTTTCTGAAAGAAGAGCTTCAACTGTTTCAAATTATCTAAAACAAAATGGAGTAGTGTCATCCAGAGTTCAAACTGCAGGTTACGGTGAATTACAGCCAATTGTTGCTAATGATACTCAGGGAAACAAAGCAAAAAACAGAAGAGTTGAAGTTGCTGTTTATGCGAATGATGAATTAAAAGAAGATGCAAAAGACGGTAAAATAGACGGAAATTAATTTTTTTGTTTTATATTGATCAATAAAAAGCCTTGTAAATTTACAAGGCTTTTTTATTTGAAATTTATTTTAGCAAAAATATATCTGCAAATTAAAAATTCAGAATCATAATTACATGATAAATTTTTAATATAAGATCAGATCTTTTTTTAATATTACATTAAAAACCGAACCTGTTCCCTTTTCACTTTCAACATTGATATCAATTTTATTTATTTCACAATATTTCTTCACTAAAGCTAATCCCAATCCGTTTCCTTCAAACTTGCGCGTGTAACCTTGTTCCTCTTGTGTAAAAGGTTTGAAAATATTCGGCAGATATTCTTTTGAAATTCCTATTCCTGTATCGCAAATGGAAATTACAAGATCAGCATCCTCGTTGTACGAAACAATAATTTCAACTTTACCTGATTCTGTATATTTTACGGCGTTATTTACAAGATTATTAAAAATTTGCCCGATTGTATATTCATCGCCATAAACACAAATATCGCTTTTACCGGTGTGATTTTTTAAATAAAACTCAAGTCCGTTTTCATTTGCGACATGTTTAAATTCAGGATAAATTTTATTTAAAACATCCTTGAAAATAAAAACATCTTTTAAATGTGCCTGAAAAGTGCCGGTTTGAATTTCTGACATATTTAAAATAAGATCAATTGTACGGATAATTCTTTTTCCCGCATTTTCAATTATTGAAAAACTGGTCGTAAGATCGCCGGAAAGTTGATCTTTAACTTCATCTTTTATCAAACTTGTAAAGCTTAAAATTGAATTGATCGGACTGCGGATTTCATGAGACATTTGAGC
Source organism: uncultured Melioribacteraceae bacterium (assembly GCA_965365345.1). Lineage (GTDB taxonomy): Bacteria > Bacteroidota > Ignavibacteria > Ignavibacteriales > SURF-24 > CBDUBH01. Next base: position 9,754 of record CBDUBH010000082.1, on the reverse strand, counting down.
AAGGAATTCTGATTTCAATTTATCGGATCTTTCAGCATTTCTTTTTGCAAGCCGCAAAGCCGATTCAACTTTTTTGCGTTCTGTAATATCTTTTAAAATTGCAGAAATTCCTATAGGAGTTCCATCAAAATTTTCAATTACCGCGCCGCTAAACTCAACCGGAGAACTTATATGTCCATTACTTTTAATTTCATATTCATAAGTATGAATTTCTTCTGAATTTGAAATTATTTTTGAAATATTTTCTTTAACAGCTTGTTTATCATTTTCACTGAAATAATCTGAAATATAATTTCCTTCAACTAATTTCGGATCAGTAACTTTTAAGATTTGCAGAGTTCTGTTATTGCAAGCTTGAATTTTTCCTTTAAGATCCAAAAGTAAAATTCCATTCGGTGAAATTTCAACAAGCTTTCTGAACTTTTTCTCTGATGCAATTAATTCGGCTTCAGCTTTTTTTCTTCGGACTTCTTCTTTTATTATTGAGCGCGCTTTTATTGAAAAATAAGTAAATATCAAAATTCCGAAAAGCATCAACATAGCTAAAATGAACCACTTTAATAGAAATCCCTGCATTGTTTTCAAAATTTCATCTTGCGGAGTGGAAACTATAATTGTCCAATTATTATCTGCAATGCTGACCGGAAAATAAGCTGATTGCATTGTTGTTTCTTTTCCGTTAAGAGCTAATTTATGTCTTGCAGCACCGGAATTACCCGATTTTGCAAAGCTTATCAATTGCAAAAATGATTTATCAAATTGAAAAATTGAATCTGCTTGTTTTTCTATCAGATCTTCATCCGGATGATATAAAATTGTTCCGGTCTGATTTATTATCCACGCAAATCCGTTTTCTTTAATTCTAATATCCTGCAAATATTTTTTTGTGAAATCGTCAAATTTAATCAGAGTGCCGATTCCGCCTAAAAATTTTCCGTTATTAATAACCGGAACATAATAAGCAATTGCGTTATAACCTTGAAGCGCATAAAAAACCTGACTTAAAACCGGTTTTTTTCCGGTAAGCAAATTTTTCACATGTTCCTGATACGAAATATCTTTGCCAATTGCAGATTTATTATAAGGATAAGTATAAACCATTTTTCCGGTTGAGTCGGTTAAAGTAACGGCATTAAGCAGATTACTGTTTCCCAAATAAAAATCTTTTATCTTCTGCGCGCCCTTTTCATCAAATTCAATAATATTTTCATCTTTCACCAAAAAATTTAACGAAAAATGAATATCATCAAAATATGCCGAAACTGAATTTGACGCTTGCTTGGCGTAAACAATTTGCTCGTTATTCGCCTGTTTAATTGTTTCATTTTTAACTTCAAGATAAAGCATTAAGAATAAAACGCCGGCAACAACAATCAATAAAGCCAAAATGATAAATTGATTTTTAATTTTCATTTAATTTGAAAATCCGGAAAATTTAATTTCTTAAAATAGAAAAGTTTTATATTAATAAAAATTTTCGCAAAGTAATATAATTAAAAATTTTTAATGTTACATCATATCCTATTATTAATTTTCAGTTAAATTATCCTTTATTTTTCTGACAATATTTTTGATGTTAAAACAATTTCAAATTAAAAAATTTAAAAGATTTTATTGATTTCATAACTAATTCTTTTGCTTGAAGTAATAAGATTTTTTATTATTTTTTATTAATAGAAAGGAGAAAAATCATTATGATGAAAGTATTAATTTTTATAAGAAAAAATGCAGAAGATTCTGTTTTGCAGGAAGTTGAACAAGTTATATCTGAAAAGACTAACAGTTTTTTAAAGAAAAATATCCGGTTTGCAAATCTTGAAGGCGGACTTCTTTCACCTGAAAAATTTTATAAATTTGCCGAGATTCAGTTTAATTCCCGTGATGAAATGAACAGACTTTTTCAAACTCCTGAAGGAAAAGAATTCAATAAATTCATTTCTAATTATCACAATTTAGTTTCAATATTTTTTGCAAATTTTGAAGGAGAATAATGGAATTATATTTAATACGACATGCCGAAGCCGAAGAAAAGATTTTGGGCAAAAGTGATTTTGATCGTGAACTTACTGAATCGGGAATAAAAGATTTCAGTAATGCCGTAAATCATTGGAAAAATTTTATAAAGAATTTGGATTTGCTGATTTCATCGCCATACAAACGCGCATTTCAAACGGCTGAAATTGTTAAAGAAATTTTCAAAATTGAAAATGAAATTTTGATTGATAAAAGATTGGCAGTCGGTTCCGAAACGAAATTTGTAATCGAAATGCTGAATGATTTTGATGATGAAAGAATTGCAATTTTTGGTCATGAACCGGATTTTTCGCAGCATGTAAGCAGTTTGATTTCGAATTCGGGTGCAATAATAAATTTCAAAAAAGGTGCAATAGCAAAAATTTCCTTTCCGCGAAAAGCAAGATTTGGCAGCGGTGCACTTGAATTTTTAATTCCTGTAAAAACTTTTAAGATCGGGTAATAAATTTTTAAAAGGAATTCCGGATTTTTGAAATATTTAAAATAAAAAAATCCGGAATGCCGATTACACAGATTTCGTACTTACCGCTGCTTCCTTCCGGATCTGACGGGGTTGGGCACTTGTCTGTTAACGACACCCGGAAATTCAATAAATTCAAACTTTAATTTAAGAAATTACTTCAACTTTATCAATTAATCAATTATCAAATTTTAAAAATCATTGATAAAAATTTTTCATATAAAATTTCTGCTGATTGTAAATCTAAAAGTATCGTAAAACCTTTACAATCCTTTTAAATAATCTTCATAACTTTTTGTTTTAAAAATATCTCCTTCAATAAAAGTAAGAATATTTATAAAATCTTTCGCTTCGATATAACCCGGAACAACTGTGATCGGTTTTCTTTCTTCATCAAGAAAAATTGTTGCCGGGTAGCCGGTAATTCCAAAAGCCTGTGTTAATTCCCTTTCGGTGTAACTTCGTCCGTCATAAGATAATTTATTTGATGATTCTGCATTTACTTTTGCTGAGGCAAAATTTTCATTTAAATATTCGTAAACTTTTGCATCACCGTAGGTGCTTTTTTCCATTTTTTTGCACCACGAACACCAATCAGTATAAACGCTTACAATAACTTTTTTATTTTCTTTCTGACTTTCTGAAATTGCGTTATCGAAAGTTTTCCAGTTTACTTTTGAACTTGCCACACTTGAATTTGTGTAGAAAAAATAAACTGCCGAAAAAACCAGAACGGCAATTCCCGCTAAAATAAATTTTGATTTCATAAATTTTTCCTGATCATAATTTGAAAATCTCTTTAACTTTTTCCGCAACAAATTCCGGATTTACTTTTTCAGAATTTTCGAAACTGCATTTTTTGGGATCGCCGGGACATTTTACGCTGCAATAATTTTTTTCCGGTAAAACAAACTCAGCGTCATTTCCCGAAGTGCCCCAAAGTTTAGGAGAACATGCAGTAAGCGGACAAAAAATTGAAAGTGTTTTAACTTTTAACGCACCGCAAACATGCATCGGTCCCGTACTTGCGGATATTAACAAATTAGATGCTGCAAAGTTCAAAATGGATTCGCGCATTGATAAATTTTTATGCGGATATATTACATCTTCAAGGTTATCAAGAATTTCAGGCGGATTTAGATCCGTAATTGCAACTTTTATTCGCGGAATTTTTTGCAATTCCTCAATCAATCTTTTATAAGTTTCAGGTTTCCAGTTAGGTGCGGAATTTCCGCTTGTTGTATGAATATTAACGAAAATTTCACCGGGCTTAACAAATTTGTTTCTTATTTCTTCTACTTTTATTTTTTCATCTTCATTTAAATAAATTTCAGAATCAATATTATTAGTAACAACTCCGATCTTTCTTGCAAGATCCATACAATAATCCGCTTCATTGCGCAGCGGAATATATTTATTTCTGTAAACGCTTTTTGTATTTGTGAGGAACTGATAAAATTTATGTCCAACGCCGATTCTGTTTTTTATCCCTGCAAAAAATAAAAGCCAGTTAACTTTTTCCGTCGGCAAAAGCATCAGCGCATCCGTGAAATTGTATTTTCTAATTTCCATAACTTTGCTTAAAAAATTTGAATCTGAACTTTCAGGATCGTAAATTATAATTTCATCAACGAAAGGATTATTTAAATAAACATCTTTTGCGTAAGGACGCAGCAAAACCGCAACAAAAGCATCAGAGAATTGTTTTTTTATTTCGCGAGGAAGCGGGGTTGAAAGTACAACATCGCCAAGTCTATCTGGTCGTGATATTAAAATTCTTTTTTGCGGCATAAATTAAATATGAAAAAAATTGCAATTCTAACTTCCGGACACTCTCCCTTTGATGAAAGAATTTTTTATAAATTCGCAAATTCATTTTATAAAAACGGATTTCAAGTAAAAATAATTTGTTCAACTCAAGAAATTTCTACAAACGAAAATGAAATTTTTATTACCGGTTTTAACGGAGCAAACTTACCTAAAACACAAAAGATAAACAAATTTATTGAACTTCTGCAAAGTTTTTCTCCAGATATTATAATAGGATGTGAACCACTAACTATTTTACCTGCAAAAAAATATAAAAACAATTTTAATAAAAATGTTAAAATAATTCTTGATGTAACTGAATGGTATCCGGAAAATGTTTCATTTAAATTTCACGGGATAAAAAAATATTTTAGTTATGCGGTTTTATATATGTTCAATATTTATGCGGTTAATCTAGCTGATAAAATTATAGTTGGTGAAAAATTAAAATTAAAACGATACAGAATAATTGCTCCTTTTAAAAATAAAATCATCATTGGATATTATCCTGTTTTAGATTTTTTCAAACATTCCAAACCAATTCAGTTAAAAGATAAAATTAATTTAGGTTACGCGGGAGTTATAAATTTTGAACGCGGAATTTTGAATTTATTAAATGTTGCAAAATTATTAAAAGAAATAAACATAAAACTAGAAGTCACTTTAACAATTATCGGAAAATTTCAATATAAAAATGAAGAAGAAACTTTCTTAAATGAGATTAAAAATATTGATACGATCAATATCGAATTAATATCCTGGGGAAAATATTTTGAAATTTCCGATAAATTAAAAATAACTGATATTTGTTTTGATTTAAGAAAAAGGAATTTCTTTTACAATAATTCCCTACCGATAAAGATCTTTGAATATATGGCCTGCGGTAAACCTGTAATTTATTCCGATATAAAAGCACTCCAAGAAATTCCAGTAAATGAATTTGGCTTTTTGGTCGACCCTGAAAATTTACTAAATATTGTAGAAAAAATTATGATTTATGTAAACAATAATGATCTTATGATTAAGCATTCAGAAAATGCCCGTAAATTAGTTGAAGAAAAATATAATTGGGAAAAGATCGAGGGAAAGTTAATTTCTTTTATTGAATAATGGATTAAATTTTATTTTATCTTTTAATAAAAAGAAACTGATGATAAAAAACATTAATATTGAAATTACATCAACTAAAATATTCTGTTTTGAATTTGCGTAAGAATAAATTGAAACGGTAATGAAAATCAGAAGAATAATTTCCTTAAAATAATATTTGATTTTTATTTTTCTTGATGCAAAAAACAAGAATATAAATCCGGAAATAAAACTTATCATTGTTGCAATTGCCGCACCCATCATACCGAATTTTGGAATCAAAATTATATTTAGAATTAAATTAACAATGAAAGAAATTAAATCTGTATATAGAAAATATGAACTTTTTGATTTTACATAAGGATAAATTGAATAGAACGATATCAATGCATTAAATGAATATGATATTATAATAACGGGAATTATTTTAACACCATCGAAGTATTCCTTGTTAAAAACATTTTTACCCAATATTTTTAATTCAAAAAGATCATTTGCAAATAAACTAACACTTAAAAAAATTAGACAAAGCAGCGCAAGAAGTTTTATTAAAGATCTTCCGTAAATTATTTCGTAATCGTTTTTATGATATAAATTAATTGCGAAAGGAGTCCAAGCGGTTCTAAAAGAAATTACAAAAACATTTACAATCAATGCAATTCTATAAGCAAAACTGTAAACTCCCACACTGTTTTTATCCAGATAAAAATCAATAAAAAACCTATCTGCAAAATCGACAAAAGTAGAAAATAATCCTGCCAGAAATAAAGGGAAAGAAAAAACCAATATTTTCTTTAAAATAATTTTATCAACAGAAAAACTGAAATTGGTCCTAATATTTTTTACAAGTAAAACAACGGAAATTAAATTTGCAATAAACTGCGAAATTACAATCCCATAAATTCCCTTTTGTAGAAAATAAACAAAATAAATGTTTAGTGAAAAATTAATAATTCCGTTTAATATTGTAAAAAAAGATGCAAGTTTTGCTTTTTCCTGTGTACGCAGCAAATTTTGAAAATAGAAAAATATTGTATCAAAAAAAAGCATCCAAATTGCGATCAGCACAAGTAAACTATAATCTTCATTTCCGGTAATTAATTTTGAAAGCTCTAAATGAAAAAACGACAGAATAATTGAAAGTAAAAATCCAACCATTAAAATAACTGAAATAACATCGGAAAAGATTTTTTTTCTTTTGGAAAGATCATTTTCTTCAAGATAGAATTTTGTAAATCCGGTTTGAATTCCACCTTGATAAAATACGGCAATAATTGAATAAGCTGCCATTATCAAAATGTAAATTCCAAATTCATCGGGTGAAATTAAATTTGAATAAAGCGGAAGAAGAATAAAACTTATAGCACGTGTAAAAATATTTCCGAAAGTATAAATTGCAGTTGATTTAAATAAACTCATAATAACTCAAATGATATTATAAGTTTTGTAAAGTTCGTTAAGCCTTTTATTTACATTTGTGAATCCGTGATATTTTTCAACCCACAATTTTCCTTTGGCACCAAGTTCATCACGTAATTTTTTATTATCAATAAGATGAATTAATGCATCATATAATTCATTATAATTATTTGCTACAACGAAAGGATTTTCAGGCAACCAATTTTTATAATCACCTGTCATATTCGTAATTGTCGGAATTTCCATTCCCAATGTTTCAAGTCCGGCTTTTCCGTAGCCTGTTCCGCCCATTTTTCCTCCGACCTGATCAATACAAATATCACTTTCAGCCTTTATTTCCAGTACTCGCGCGCGAGGCATGTTCTCTAAAAGTAAAAATTCGATTTTTCTTTCTTTTTTAATTTTTTCGATTACGGAAATTATTAAATCGGTTCCTTTAAATTTTCTGTTGGTCGGCGAATGAACAATTTTTACGATTTCATTCTGATGATTATTTTTTTGCGGAAGTTCGGAAGTATCGTAAGGATAGAAAATATATTCAAGATCTTTTTTCAAAGCAAGATGATCAAATTCGGAAGTGATGTTCAAATCGGAAATTTCATCTAATTCTTTTATGATCCCGCGTGTGCGAAGATCGCTTCCGTAATAACAGCAAACGATTTTCTTCCCTTTCCTTTTCCATTTTTTTGCTTGCGAAGAATTTCTGAAAAAATCCAATCCGGCATCAAAATGAATTATATCAAAATCATTTAGATCATATTTTTCTATTAATTTTTCAACTTCATTTTTACGGAGAAGATCATTAACATCAAAATAAATTTTTTCAAAAATATTTTTTGGTTTGAAAACAGGAGCTGATGAAATTTTTTCTTCTTCTCTTTGATTTAATTTTTTCTTCCGCCAAAATTTTGCAAGTTTGAAAACCGGTAAATTCCAGTTCATGCAAATATCTTCCGGAAATCCGGATGGATTTTTGTGAAGTGTTACAATTCGTGAAATATTTCCACACTGATTATGCATTTGATAAAAACTGTAAGGCACGCCCGCGTAATTCATCGGTGCAATGTGAAGAATTTTCAACATAATTTTTTATAAATCTTTATAAAAATAATCTCTGAAAATTCCGCGTGATCCGAAATTTTCTTTAAATCTTCCCAAGCCCCAATTCGGCTCCATATTTACGGTGAAAATTCCGAAATCCAGAAATTTAAAACCTTCATCCTGATATCGTTTCATAATTTCGTAAAATAATAAATTCACCGCGCGATATTCTTGAAATTCTTCATCGTGACTTATATAAAATGCCAAAACAACTTTTGAATTTGCACTGAAATTGCAAACCCCGGCTATTAACTTATCTTCCAAAAATGCGCCCCACAAACGGATTTTGCCGGGGAACATATATTTTAATTTCATTAGCTCATCAAGCGAGTGCGTAGGATTAACATTGTGGCGCATTTTCAAATTTTTTTTCAGTATTTCATAATAATCTTCAAATCTTTCTGTTTCAACAATTTCAATACCCAGCTTTTGAGATTTTTTCAGCGCGGTTCTTGCTTCTGAGCGATAAGTTGAAAGTAATTCTTCTTTCGGTGTATCCAATTGTACAACACTTGAAACTTCTCTTTTTAAATATTGGAATCCATTTCGTACCAATGCAAAATCTATATAATTACTTAATTTTGATTGATAGATTATTGGTGGTGGTGTAATTTGAATCCTGTCGCACTTTATTTTTTTTGCATAATCTTGAAGAATATCAACAAGCCAATGTGCTTCCTGAAAATTCAAATCGGAACCGTAAACAAAACTTCCGTAAGAAGCACCACCGTGTGAAGAAAGGATTTTCTTTCCGTCGCGTTCAATTAATGATGCCGGAAGTACCGCAAATATATTATTCCTTTTTTTGATCACCAAAGAAAAATCTTTAAATCTTTCTTGTGGATGGTAAGATAAAAATCTCCGTGTATGAAAAATTGTTCCGTTATCGGAATTCTCAACAAAATTATCCCAATCGTATTGAGAAATATTTGATTCACTTAAAGGATAATAATCAAGCATGTTAAAATTTTATTTTTATAGAAATTATATTCGACTGTCCTAAATTTTCAGTGAAAGGAACGTATGCGTAATCGAAATAAAACATATTCCACATTAAACCTAATCCTAATGAAAAATCACGCGATTCAAATTCATTTATTCTGTAACCCATTCTTAAAGCTATAAGTTGATTGTACAAAACTTCGCCGCCAAAATTTATAGAGCTTTCGCTGCTGTTTGTATAATTTTGATATTCTGCAGAAAAAACTATTTTGGAATTAAACCTTTCAACGGGATTTATATATGCAATCCCCAAAGTAAAATTTTGCGGAAGCTCGGTTTTTTCGTTTCGTAATGTATTCATGCTTCCTAAATTTCTGAAAGTTGTTGACGCATGCAATCCTTTAAACGGTAATTTATAAGCTGCTCCAAAATCATATCCTACTCCCATCGCTTCATCGGAAAGAAGATTTTCATAAAGATATTTTATTGAAACGCCGAGAGAAAGATCTTGAGTCAAATTAAATCCTGAAGAAATACTTCCCGAGAAATAATTAACATTGAATTTTGTTTCCGGTTCACCTGGACGAGTTCTCACCTCAATATCAGAAATTTGAGTTGTATTGATTCCAATTGCAATAGGAACATTCCAAATTCTTGCAAATGCGCCGAGCATTTCACTACGCGTATCCTGAATCCATTGCGTGTGTGTAAACATAATTTCAGGTCTCGACAAATTTGAAAGTAATGCCGGATTAAAATAAAGCGCGCTTGCGTCATCAGCAAAAGTTGATGCCGAATTTCCCATGGCGGCATTTCTTGCGCCAAATCCGAAATTCAAAAATGTCAATCCGCTTTTTCCGTTTTGCGCAAAAGAAAAAGTATTTATAAGAAGTAAAAATA
>CBDUBH010000081.1:0-16657 GCA_965365345.1 uncultured Melioribacteraceae bacterium | reverse complement strand
TAATGTAAAAAAAGGCTTTACTGCTCGCTGGCAAAACCTTTTCTTTACGCAAAACTTATTGAAGATGGCAAAACTCTTGCAACTCCGGTTTTAGATGCGCCGATTTCCATCACCGATTCAATAACGGGACAAATCTGGTCGCCGGCAAACTCCGATAATAATTTCAGTAACACTTCTGTTTCATTATTTACAGCAATTCAGCATTCAATAAACACGGCTGCGGCTTACGCAATTACAAATTTAACTTTGCCTGATTCAATTGTAAATTTTGCACATAGATGCGGAATTAAATCTGAAATTCCTGCGTATCCTTCGATTTCACTCGGCACAGCGGAAGTTTCACCGGTGGAAATTACAGCGGCAACAGCAGTTTTTCCCGCTTACGGAGTTTATGCAAAACCTTTTTCAATCACTCAAATTTCAGATAAAAACGGAAAAGTTTTATTTAAGGATTTTGTTGATACAGTTACTGTTTTGGATTCTGCAACTGCATTTTTGATTACCGATGCTTTAAGATCTGTTGTAGATAGCGGCACGGCAAAATCCGTAAAAAAATATTACAAAGGAGTTGCCGCGGGTAAAACCGGAACAACACAAAATTCAACTGATGCGTGGTTCATTGGTTACAACACAAAACTTTGCACCGCAATTTGGATCGGGTTTGATAATCCGAATAAAAAATTGAACGGCGGATTTCAATACGGCGGTTCAGCATGCGCTCCGGTTTGGGGCAGAATGATGAATCAAATTTCAAAAAAAATCAAAGGATTTGCCAATTCCGATTTTGTAATTCCGGGTGATATTGATAAGATTGCACTATGTGAAGATTCCGGTGAAGTTGCAGTGCCTAATTGTTCGCGAAAAAAAATTTACAATGTAAACTTTTTGAAATTGCAGAACGGCTGCCACATACATTCGGGCAGCACTGAATTTTTCTAATGCATTTAATTATCTTTTGATCTTTGATTATTGATTTTACCGTTAAATTCATTCAGAACATTTTTAAATCTTCTTAATTGATCGGCCAATTTTATAAAAGCAATTACAAAATTATAGTGATTAACAACGGATTCACGGAAAGATTGACTTTTATTTAAATTATCTTCTTTCGAATCGAAATGCGTTTCATAAAATTCTTTTATCAAATTATAATTTGTTAATTTACTCATTTTTCATCCGCTCCTATTAATATTAATTATAATAAAAATTATTAAACGAGCAAATCATTTCCGGCATTTATTTTTATTTTTATTGAATAATGAATCACTATTCAAATAAATTAAAATTCGGCATATCAATTAATTATTTAGTAAATTTTCCAAAGCAAATTCAGAACGGATTTATACATGATAGAACCAAAAATATTTTACAGAAAATTAGATTCAATATTAAATAAGATAGGAAAAAGCAAAAGCGGAAAAGATTTTCTTTTTACGATTTTGGCTGAATTGGAAAAAACTTTCGGTGATGATCTTAATCTTTGTAACGGCAGAATTTACGAAGAGCGCGAAGAAGAATATGTTTTAATTTATCCGAAATATGAAAATAATTTCACTAAAACACTTTCGCCCGAAGCGCTGCCGGTTCAATATCTTTTAAAAAATAAAAGTTACATTTATGATGATAAATTTTTAACTCTCGATTCAATTTCCCTTTCGCAAAAAGAATACAGAATTCCCGCAGCCTTCACGGTACACGATCCCGATTCAAACTGGATCTTTGCTTTCGATCTTAAAAGCGGATGGATACGCGAGGAGATCGAATTTTGTCTGAATGCAGTTCGAACTGCGCTAAATCACCGGTTGTATTCTGAGGCGGTTAAAAGCGATATGCAGCAAGCCGCTTATATTCAGCAAAGTTTACTTCCTTCATCAATTCCGCAAGTGCCCGGATTTCAAATTGCGGCACTTTCGCAACCCGCGGAATTGGTTGGCGGCGATCTTTACGATTTTTTTCAATTTGAAGGCGATGGATTTGGAATTTGTATCGGCGATGCAAGCGGACACGGACTTCCGGCAGCGCTTTTGGTACGCGATGTTGTAACGGGTTTGCGTATGGGAATTGAAAAAGAATTACGAATGGTTCACACACTTAAAAAATTGAACCGCGTAATTTACCGAAGCGTTTTATCAACAAGATTTGTTTCACTTGTTTACGCGGAATTTGAGCGCAACGGAAATTTGATTTACGCAAACGCCGGTCATCCCGCGCCGCTTTTAATTCATCAGAACGAAGTTAAAGAATTGGAAGCAACCGGACTTATTTTCGGCGCGCTTCCCGAAATAGAAATCTATAATTCTTTTGTACACATGCCTGTCGGCGGAGTTTTAGTTTTATACAGCGATGGAATTATTGAAAGGCAAAACCGTAAAAAAGAAGAATTCGGAGTTTCACGCTTAAAACAACTTGCATTTGAACATCAGGAAAAAGATGCCGAAGAAATTCTCGATATAATTTTCAGTACGGTTTTAAATTACGGTAAAAAAATTAAATGGGAAGATGACGCATCAATGGTTGTAATAAAACGGATTCATTAATTTTGATAAAAAATTTGTGCAAATAAACTTCCATTTTTCAAGATCAGACTATTATTAAATTAATTTGAAACAAAGAAATTTTTTAATTTTTGAAATGCTAAAAGTTTATTTAAGATTTTACGAGGAATTGAACGATTTTCTTCCAGAAAAACTTCGCAAAATAAAATTTGAAAAAGAATTTTCAGGTCGCCAATCAGTAAAAGATCTTATTGAATCAACCGGAGTTCCGCATTCTGAAATTGATCTGATTTTGGTAAACGGAATTTCTGTTGATTTCAATTATTTAATAAAAAATGATGATGAAATAAGTGTTTACCCGGTTTTTGAATCTTTCGACATTTCCAATATAACACATCTTCGCAGCAAACTTCTGCGCATCCCGAAATTTATTGCAGATGTTCATCTTGGTGATCTTGCGCGTTATTTAAGAATTATTGGAATTGATACTTTTTACAAAAACAACATTTCAAAAAATGAAATAATAAAAATTTCACTTGAAGAAAAACGCGCGATTTTAACAAAAGACCGGGATCTGTTGAAACGGAATGAAATTACACACGGATATTGGATCAGAAATTCCGATACAATTGAGCAGGTAGAAGAAATTATACAAAGATTTTAACTTGAAAATGAAGTTAAATATTTTTCGAGATGTTTGGAATGTAATTCATTTATCGAAAAGATTGAAAAAGAAAAAATTGAAAATGAAATTCCGACCAAAGTGAAAAATTATCACTCGGAATTTTTTAAATGTCCTGGCTGCGGAAAAATTTACTGGAAAGGCTCGCATTTTGAAAGAATGCAAAAGATCATTTCTCAAATTGAAAAGAAAGAATGATTTAAGAGAATGATTAAGATCAAGAGAAATTCAAACTAAATTTTTAATTCTGCATTCTAAATTATTTTTCACGCTTCCTGTTCAACAATTTTTTTATGCTGCCAGCAGTAACCGCTTTCATCAACGGCTTTTCTTTTGCATTGGGTTCCGCGTGTTGAAATTGCCTGACAGGTTCCGTAATCTTTTTCTTCGTTTGTTTCTTCAAAATCGGCTTCGTTAAAATCAATACTTTCGGCTTTTCCGGCTTTTTTTGCAGCATCATTTACCGCTTTAATTTGAGAATCGCCGTAATTTGTTCTTTCGGAATTATCATCAAGATTTTCTGAACCTGTTCCCGGGAAATTCAAATTTTTAATTCTGCTTCCGCCGAAAAAATAAATTATCGCCGCTGAAGGAATTACAACTAAAGAAGTTAAGAAAGCGGGATTTTTGAAAATGCTTTTTTTCTTGTTAAAAATGTTTGCCATCTTTACATCCTTTCCTTTATTTCAATGTAAAAACTTCATTCAATAATAGCAAATGAAACAAAAGTTTAGAATGTAGAATTTAGAATTGTGAATGCAGAATTAATGGAAATAAGAAAAAGCCGTCACTTCTTTTAAAGAAATTTGACGGCTTCGTAATGTTAAATAATATCAAAATCAGAAAAGTCTATCAAAACAAAAATTAAATTCCAAAATCAAAATTTGAAATTGGGATTCCGTAATTTCATTTCCGCAATAATTCAAAATTAAATTTGAATATTATCTTCTTCGGTTGGAGTTAAATTATAAAGCGAACTTAAACACAATTTAATTTTTCTTATCCAATCAACTCCGTGTTTCGAAACAATTCTGCTGAAATCCTGAATATCATGTTTACGCAATTTGTAAGTCCAATCTCCTGTTTTATCATTTTGAACAACCAAAATATGGCGCAATTCATGTTCAAGTAAAATTGCTCTGCTGTCGTTATCCAAAGTATCCCAAAGATCGCCCGAAATTTCAATTACATAATCCAAATTTGAAAAGAATTTTAATTCCTTTCCTGTTTTTATACATTTGCCCGCTGTGGTTTTTGAAATATTGGGATAAACCAAAACATATTCAATTTTGGCGGGATGCGTATCAATTCTTTCTTCCGAAATTATTTGATTTGCAAGTTGTTTCATTTCATCTGAAAGAATAAATTCACGTTTGATAGGACCTTTTTGCTTTTTTGGTTCTTTTATATCTTCCAGAAAATCTATCGGATCTAAAACTTCTACTGCCACTTTAAAACTCCTTTACAATTAAACTGATAAAATATTGTTCGTATGAAAAATCGTATTATCAAAGATCAAATCAAAAAGATCTTTTAGAAATTAATTTTCAATCTGCGAAATTATCTAAATACTACTAAAAATAAAAGTGGAATTTGATCTTTTATTTTCATATTAAAATTTGCCCTGCAGTTTAACAGCAATTTCTTGCTTTTCAGCGTGCCGTTGTTTAATTATAAATTATGACCTGTTTTGCAGCTTGCAATTTTACACATAGGAGAATTTATAATGGCTCTTTCACTTGATCCTGAAAAATTGAAACGTTATAAAGATATTGCGTTCTTTATCGCAAAACATATTAATAACAAAGATTTTAAATTGAATAGTTTATCTGCAGAACAAGCTGCAATTCAAGAAGATGAAAGTTCTGCGATAAGCGGAAATCCAGTACAATTTGTAAAAGATCTTGAAGATCTTGGACCGACATTTATCAAATTGGGGCAGCTTCTTTCCACGCGTCCGGATTTTCTGCCGATGCCTTACATTAAAGCATTAAATAAATTGCAGGATAAAGTTGAACCGATTTCATTTGAAGAAGTTGAAAAGATCGTTCAGGAAGAATTAGGGATCAGAATTTCAAAAGCATTTCAGGAATTTTCATCAAAACCAATGGCTTCTGCTTCGTTAGGACAAGTTCACAAAGCTGTTTTACGCGATGGAAGAACAGTTGCGGTAAAAGTTCAAAGACCGAACATCAGACCGCAGGCAATAAAAGATATTGAAGCTTTAGAAGAAATTACTGAAACAGTTGATAAGCATACCGAAATCGGGAAAACTTATTCTTTCTCCGATATTATGGAGCAATTCAAAAAAACTTTGTTTGCCGAATTGGATTACCGGAAAGAAGCAAACAATCTGAAAAAATTACACGAAAATTTACGTGAATATAAAGATATTGTAATTCCCCTGCCCGTTGAAGATTACACGACTTCAAAAATTTTAACAATGGAATATGTACAGGGAATTAAAATTACTTCAATAAATCCCGTTGTAAAAGTTGAAGTTGACGGAAAAAGATTGGCAAGCGAATTATTCAGAGCTTATTTGGATCAATTTTTAGTTGACGGATTTTTTCATGCTGATCCGCATCCGGGAAATGTTTTCATTACAAACGAAAGAAAAATTGCACTTATTGATTTGGGAATGGTTGCTTACATTGATCCGCAAATGCGGGAAAGTTTATTAAGATTGCTCTTATACGTTAGCGAAGGTAAAGGTATAGAAACTGCAAAACTTTCAATTAAGATCGGGAAAAAACTTGGTCATTATGATGAAGAAGGATTTATAAGATATGTAACTGATTTTGTAACAAAATATAAAGATGCAAATTTGGAAGATGTTCAAGTTGGAAGCGTTGTTATTGAGCTTACTCAAATCGGTGCACAATTCGGGATCAGAATTCCCCCGCAATTTACAATTATCGGGAAAACTTTGCTTAATCTGGATATTATCGGAACAACTCTTGATCCTGAATTTAATCCAAATAATGTAATTCAGGAGCATGCAAATTCAATTTTAACAAAGCAGACATATAATAGTTTAACTCCCGGAAATATTTTAACTTCGCTGCTTGAAGCAAATGAATTCATTCAGAAATTGCCGGGCAGATTAAATGATTTTCTTGATAAAGCTTCAAATAATGAACTTGCTATAAAAATTGATGCGATTGATGAACACCGCATTGTTGAAAATATGCAGAAGATCGCAAACAGAATTACAATGGGATTGGTTTTGGCGGCTTTGATAATCGGCGCAGCTTTGATGATGAACTCCGGCGGAACTTTCAAAATTTTAGGTTATCCGGGTTTGGCAATGATAATGTTTTTGCTGGCAGCAACTTTCGGATTTGTTCTGGTTATTAATATATTTTTAAAAGATGAATGGAAAAGAAAAAAGAAAACTTAGTTTAATACTTTGGGATTTTTATTTAAACAAAAAGATGCGGTTCCCCGCATCTTTTTTGTTTATTAAATTAGAAAAATTTTTTAATTTATTTGAAGAATTAAAGCTGATTTTGCACCGACATCAATTTTGTTTTCAACTTTTATTTCTTCGTTATTCATCAAATTCAAAAATGATTTTGCATTTTCAAAATGTTTTTCCGCAAGTGAAATATCTGCTGTTTTATTTTCATTTGAATTATTTATAATTGTAAGAATTTTTTGATCTCCGGAAATTCTCAAATAACAATAAACTTGTTCTCGCGGCGGATAGTGTAATAATTTTCCTTCGGTAAGTGCGGAATTTTCTTTTCTAATTTTTATAAGTTTTTTTGTAAATTCAAAATTTTCATTTTCTTTTTCGCTTCTTCCGGAAATTTCAAATGCGTTCCGGGTTGATTTTTCAAATCCGCCGGGAAAATCTTCACGAATGGAACCGTGATCAGGTCCGCCAACCATCCCGATCTCAGTGCCGTAATAAATTTGCGGAATTCCGCGGGTTGTAAACAAAAATTGCAAGGCAAGTTTGAATTTTGAAAGATCTTCTTTAGCCAAAAACATAATTCTTTCAACATCGTGATTATCAACAAAAGTCATTAAATTTTGTGGATCTGTATAAAGAAAATCTTTCGCCAAAGTTTCGTAAATTTTGAAAATATCGGCATCGTTTGCAAAAACATCAACCAAAGCATCGCGTAAAGGAAAATCAAGCAGCGCCGGTAAATTTGTATCTGTTTTATTTAATTTACTGTCATTTTGATAAGGAGCAACAAAAGCAGTTTCTCCGATCCAAACTTCACCTACAATATTAAATTTGGGATATTCATTTAAAATTGCTTCAGCCCAGTTTGCCAAAAATTCCAGATCAGGATAAATATAAGTATCTTCCCTGATTCCGTCCAATCCTGAATATTCGATCCACCAAATTGTATTTTGAATTAAGTAGTTCGCAACAAAAGGATTTTTCTGATTCAGATCCGGCATTTCGGAAACAAACCAGCCGTTTTGTGTAAGATCCCGGATTTCCTGATCGCTGTTCGGATCAAAAAAAGTTCTATTGTGATGCGGAGTAATATGAGGATCTTTTATCGTTCCGTTTAGCCAATCATTAAAAGGAAGATTTTCAACCCAGGGATGAAAAACCCCGATGTGATTTGCCACGTGATCTAAAATTATTTTTATTCCTCTTTCGTGTGCTTTTTCTACAAATTCTTTATAAAGTTCGTTTGTGCCGAAGCGAGGATCAATTTTGTACATATCAGTTACGGCATAACCGTGATAACTAACTCCGGTATTATTTTCCACCAAAGGATTTGGCCAGATTGCCGTAACACCCAAATCTTTTAAATAATCTAATTTCGAGATCATTCCTGCAATATCTCCACCATGTCTTCCCCAGGGAGAATCGCTCGAAACTTTATCATTCATTTTCAAATTATCATTTTTCTCATCGCCATTTACAAATCTATCAGGTGTAATTAAATAAACAACATCATTAGTGCTAAATCCGTTATGGCGATTTTCGTTTGGTTCACGAGCCAAAACAGGGAATTGAATTTTAGAATTCTTTTTTCCTTTGCTGATTTTAAGTTCATAATTTTTTGGTTCAATATCTTCCGAAATTTCAATATCAACAAATAAGTAACCAGGATTTTCGGCATTATGAATTTCAGTCACCTTAATTTTATCAGTATTAAATTCAGCTTTTGCATCTTTTAAATCATTTCCGTAGATCATCAATTGAATCTTGTTTGTTTTCATTTGCGTCCACCAATTCGGCGGTTCAACTTTTGTAACTTTAATCTGAGCAAATGATTGCATTGACATCAGAAAAAATAGGATTAATAAAGTAATTGCAGAAAAATTTGACCTGGAAATTCTCATTGAATTTATCCTTAATTGTTATGGCAAATAAAATTTGAATGAATGTAAAATTGCAAAGAACTGAATTAATTTTATTTATCTCATAGAAACTTTGATGATAATTTTATTTGCAAATATTTACTCTGATAAAAAAGAAAAAGTAATTTTAAATTTTGAACAAAGGATTTTATGTTTTCTGTTTTATAATTTTATATAGATATAAAGTTGAAAAAATTCATCTTCATTTTTAACAAAGATATATTTTATAAAAGATAATTTAAACTCAAATTACAAAATGTAAATTTTTATGATAATTTTTTACAATTACTAAAATTGAAATGATAAATTTGATTTGAAATTAAGGTTATGAAATTTTAGACCATTCGAAATGAAAATTATAAAGATTAGATCTTAATCACAGATTCAATACAAAAATAATCAATTAAAACTTAAGCCTCAGGAAAGTTATTTTTAAAACTGATTTACCGCAAAATATGTTTAAAATAAAAAAAGCATCTTTTCAGATGCCTTTTTTATAAATATTAAGCAAAGTAACTGTCTTTCATTCTCCGGATGCCGGCGACCAAAAATCCTAAACAGGTAACAAAAACGCCGAGCCAAACTAAATTTATCAATGGCTTTACGCTTGCTTCAACTGAAAGTACTTCTTTAACGGATGCAGGTTGTTCAACTTGCGCTCCATTTAATTTTGATAGAAGCAAGTTAACTTTTCCTGAAGCATCAAGATTTGACATTTCGATTTTCAAATTAGCATCTGTAATTTCAGCCGGAATTCTTTTAGTTTCACCTTTTTCATTTCTAAGCAAGGTTTCCACTTCGTTTATTTTTCCGTTAAACTCGACTTGAAGTTTTGCGCCAAGTTGGAAATCCTGACCCGCCATCATTGAATTCATAGCATCTTTTGGAAAATCGAAACTTGCGAAAGTGATTTTTGCGCCTTCAAATGAAGTGCTTTCACCTTTTCCCAGCATAACTTCGTTTCCGTGATTGTGAGCTTCAGCACCTCCATCTTCATATCCTAAAGGTGAAATGTAAAGATCGTGACGCAATTCACTCATATAATCCGGTTCGCGCATAAGTCCGTTATTATATTCACTAAAGAACATAACCGGCGCAACTTGTGAAACGCTGTTACCTTTTTTTACTTCAATATTAAATGCGTATTTTTTACCGTTATCAAAAGGAGTGTAACCTTTAAAAGTCATTGTATAACCAAATGCTTCTTTAGGTTCGTCTTTCGGAAGATCAATTGATTGTTGAGCAGTAAATCCTGCGGTCCCGACAACTCCAAGTAAAAACAGCGCAATTCCTATATGAGCAACATAAGCGCCAAGCATCATTTTGTTGCCTTTAATTATTTTGTAGGCAATTTCAGCGTTTACAAATAATGCAAATGATGCTGAAAAGGCTAAAACTATCATCATGAAATCCGAAATATCGGCAGCAAATATAATTAAAACCGTTAAAACTGCGGCAGCTCCAACTGAAAATAACGATTTTTTAATTACATCCTGACCTTTAGTTTCTTTCCATTTGAAAAGCAAACTTAATCCGTTTAATAAACCGATTATAATTCCGATCGGTAAATTTAATGATGAATAAAATTCAATTTGAACTGCTTGTCCGAAAATTGGTGCAGATGTTCCGGCAATTATAATTATTGCGGATGCCAAAATTGCAACAGCTCCTGTAAATAAAGCAAGTTCGCGATTTAAAAGATTTTTATAATCTTCAACAGGCTGTGATAAATGTTTCCATCTGAAAATCATTAAACCTAAGCCCAGCAAAATAAATGTCATAATAAAAATTACAAGAAACAGATAAACAGTTGCACCGGGATCAGTAAATGAATGTACTGAGGCATCACCTAAAATTCCGCTTCTTGTTAAAAATGTGCTATACAAAACCAAAATATAAGTTAAAAGTGCAAGCACCAAATTTGTTTTACCAAATTCACCAATTCTGTTTGAATCTTCATTCTTGCTCAAATTGATTGTAGAACTTTGATTCTTTTTCATACTTTTTAATTGTATTAACATAGTATGAACTAATGCAACAGCAACAAGCCAAGGAACAAGACTTGAATTTTCAACAGGATCCCAGCCCCAATATCCGCCCCAGCCAAGTACACCGTAAGCCCAATATCCGCCAAGCATAATTGCCAAACCTAAAATTGCAGTTGTTGCAATTACCCATGGGAAAGATTGTTTGATCCAGTTTTTGTATTCATTTTTCATTAGTGCAGCGGCTGCAAAAGCAAAAGGCACTGTTGCAAGAGCAAATCCGACAAATAAAATTGGGGGATGAATCTGCATCCAGAAATTTTGAAGCAGCGGATTTAATCCTTTTCCTTGAACAATTAAACTTGTAATTGAATAACCGTTGCTTTCAAAAGCTGCTTTAAGATCAGCGCCGATTTTTACATAAGTTTGTCCGGTAGAGTTATCACTGAACAAAAAGTTTTGCATAAATGGCAAATTCAAAAGTGAAGCATTTATATTTTGAACAGCGATATAATCATCAACGCTCCAAATGTATGCGAAAGGATTTTTAAGAAGCGGTGAAACCATTAAAAGTAAAAAAGACATTGCAAGAGTAAAAACCGCCATTACTCTGGGTTCAAGATCTTCTCTTTTTGTGGTGTATTGTTGTAAAAAAACACCGGTTATAGCCGTAAAAAGAGTCCATAGCATAAAACTTCCTTCTTGGCCGGCATAAAATGTTGTCATTTTTAATCCGAAAGGAAGATCGGTTCCGCTGTAATTATATATATATTTATAATAATATTGATGATTCAAAATTGCGTACATCAATAAAGCAGAAGCGGCTATAACAAAAATCGTCATTGCATGATAACTTATTCTTGCAATATTCAATGCATTGTTATTGCCTTTATATGAAAGGAAATACATCACAGTAGAGGTAATTCCCGCAATAAGCGCAAAAGTTAAAATAACACTACCAACCATTTACACAAACCTCCAATCTATACCGGTTACATTCCGGATTGCTGTATATTCATATTTCCTTCATATTTTGAAGGGCATTTAGTTAAAACATCCGAAGCATAAAAAACACCGTTGCTGTATTTTCCGGTAACTACAACGCTTGTTGCAGTTTCAAAGTTATTAGGAATTGCACCTGCGTAAATCACTTTAATTTCTTTACCCATAGCATCTTTCATATAGAAAGAAAATAACCTTTTTTGTTTATCTACCTGATAATTTCTTTCTTTTACCCATGCACCGGTCGCTTTTACTGTACGGGTTGATTCTTCAATTCTTGTAAAATCGTGTTCGTATTTTACATTAGTTTGAGTAAACAAAAATCCCATCAAAACTAAAAACACACCAATTACAATTCCGCCAAAGATGTATTTGTTTTTCATCTATTCAACTCCATTGTTTTCTTTTTCAATTTGTTTAATTCTTTTGTCAAGGTTAAGCAAAAATAAGAATATTCCGCTCCAAACCACAAGGACAATAAACAGCACTATATAAATCGAATTTTTTTCCAGAAAATTTAGTACGCCTTCCACTTAAACCTCACAGAAATTTTTTAGTTAACTTATCTTTATATATGATGGATTTATAATTTAACTTCCACATCCAAAAATAAAGGATTGTAAAAGCAAATAAAGAAAGATAAAATACCAGCATCATGTTTGCATCCATTTGAAAATCAACTACCGGTCCCGAATTTGTATCATCTGCCGAACCCGGATGCAGCCCCGTCATAATTCGCGGCATAATAAAAATGAAAAACGGAACGGTCAAAAATGAAATGATAAGATAAACGGCTGAAAGCTGAGCTTTTTTTTCTTCAACTTCAATTGCGCTTCGTAAAGCGAAAAACGCGCCGTAAATCAAAAGTAAAATAAAGATACTTGTTTCACGCGGATCCCAATGCCAAAATGCACCCCACGAAAATTTTGCCCAAATTGATCCGGTAACTGTTGCAAGTACGCAAAAAATAAATCCTAATTGTGCAGCAGCGTAAGCTTTTGAATCATCATTAAAATCTTTATTGCGTAAATATTTTACGCTGTAAATTAAAGACATGAAAAAGGCAATTACCGTAAGCCATGCAGTCGGAACATGAAAAAATATGATCTTTGCTTTTTCTTCAAGTCCCGGAATTACAGGAAATTGATACCACGCTGTAGGAGTTTGAACTATCGGAAAAGAAATTCCCGCAATGCAAACAAATGCCAAAAGTATGAATAAAAATATTTTCCAAATCATAAAATTCCCGAATAATTCTCGATATTTTGTCTTAAAATATACTAATCTTTCCAAATAAAATCGAACAACATATAAGATGCCGCACCCATTATCACATCATAACTCAGCAAAACTCCCAACTCCGCAAAAGCTTCATTAATTGTTTCGCCATCAATTGATAATTTGGTCAATTCAAGTAAAATTAAAATTAACGGTAACAAAATTGGGAATGAAATTACCGTGTATAAAGTTCCTTTAGAACCTGCTTTTGCAACTATTGCAGCAATAATTGTTGAAGAAACCGCAATCCCGATATTTCCCAAAACAAATGCGAGCAAAAACAGACTTACATTTTTCAAAACAAAAGATTCAAACAAGATTGAATACAAAAGCGCAATCACAATATTCATCGAAAAAACCAGTATCAAATTGAAAAGAAGTTTTCCCGAAAAAACCGTATTCGGCGATGCGATCAAATGTAAAGTTAAAACCGTTCCGCGTTCTTCTTCGGAAACAAATGCGCGCGATAAACCAGACATTGCCGAAAAGAAAACAATTACCCAAAGCAAACCGCCGCTTAAATATTCCGAAATTTTTTCATTTCCCACCGAAAACAAAATTATGCTTATTGTAACTAAAATGAACATTCCGAGGGCGTTTATTGCGTAGCGCGTCCGGATTTCCGAATTCAGATCTTTTTGAAATAACGCTAATGATTTCATATTTGTCAATATTTTACACTATAAAATAACTAAAGTTTCATTTAAAGTTTTGATTTTTTTAGGAAAAAAGTTTTTCAATTCAAAAATAATCAAACTTAAATTTTTAATAAGATTTTATATCTTTAATAAAGTATTTTTTTTTAATTTTGAAATATCTTTTTTTGGCAAAGATTTATTTTTTCGAAATGAAATTTCCTGATCTTACAATTAAAATTTTATTATAAAATTTTTAAAACCTGATTATCATTTTTCAATCTTCTTACATTTTCACATTTCCAAATTCTTCCACTTTAATTACGTTTTGGCAAAGTGAAAGATCGCTATCTTCATTTGAGGCAACAATTACAATGGAATTTTTTCCTGTTTCATTAATTACGCTGTAAACCGCATCTTTCCCCGCATTATCCAGATTAGAAGTCGGTTCATCCAGAATTAATAATTGCGGTGAGTGCAAAAGTGCAAAAATATATTTCAATCTTTGTTTCATGCCGGATGAGTAACCTTTTACCGCATCATTTCTTCTATCGTAAATTGCAAATTTTTCGAAAAGATCTTTTGCTTTTTCTTTATCGTAATTTATTCCGCGAATTTTACAGAAATGCAATAAATTTTCTTCGCCTGAAAATTCATCGTACAAAATTAAATACGGCGCAACAAATCCGATGTAATTGTGAAGTTCTTCAATCTCAATTTTTTTTCCGTTTGCAAAGTGAATTATTTTTCCTTTTGTAGGCGAAAGAACTCCGCAAATTATTTTTACTAAAGTTGATTTTCCGCTTCCGTTATGACCGGCAATTCCGAAAATTCCGTGGTTTTCAAAATTGAAATTGATATCTTTAAAGATAAGTCTTCTGCCGAAAGTTTTTGTAACTTGTTCGCCTTTTAGTGAATATTGAATCATTTTAGGATTGCTATTTTTCCTTTTTTAATATTTCCGCCGGATTCAACTACAAAAATGTAAACGCCCGCCGGAAGTGAATTTGAAGTATTATCAAGTCCGTTCCATCTTACAGATTTTTTATCACCGAAATTTATAATTTGCTCTTTATCCTGAAAAACCAAATTCATACTTGGCGTGTAAATATACAAATCTGCCAGATTAGTTTTCGATTCCGCTGCGGGAAAATACAAAAAATTATTTTTATTGTAGTTAAAAGGATTAGGAAACGCTTCGGCAAGTTCATTTTGCTGGTTTACAGCCGGATTAAAAACATTATTTAATATTTCAGATTCTGATACAAAATTCAATTCATCAGATTCAAAAATTATAAAATAATTTCCGGCAATTTTCTTACTTCCCTGCTCTTCAAAATTAAAAAGTGAAATTGAAAATGCAGTTAAAGGAAGCGGATCAATATTTGCCGCCTGCGCGTTTGAATTTGATGAAATTACAATTAATGTATCAGCCATAGAATTTCCGTTTGCGCCTGCATCAATGGAAAATACCGAATAAGAATTTGAACTCGGTGAAATTGTTAAATTGTATTTTTGAAATGGCGGAGTAAAATTTACTGCGTTAGGAATTCTAAGCAGCGGATAATTTTCCGCTTCTTCGTAATATTTTCCGTAAATTGCCCGTTTATTAGTAAAATAATTCCACGCGCCAAAAAGATTGAGTTCATTTCCAAATGAAGTTCCCGCTTCCATCAAACTTACATTTATCGCTTCCAAAGCGCGGTTATTATCAAGCAATTCCCACTGCCTTTTTATCACATCAAAGAAACTTTTTTCCGTTTGAATTTCATTTGATAAAAATCTTTCATAAAGAAAAATATTCCAAATTGCAATTTCGTATCCGTCATATTTATTTAAAGCGCGCTGCGGAAATCTGAAAAAATTATTTTGATAATGATAATAATCGTTTATTTCATCGTAAACAAATTCTTCCATTGAAGTTGAAGTCATTTCGTAAAAGAAAAGATCTTCTTCCTGAAAGAAATAATTTCCAAGTTGAATTGCGTGATGAAATTCATGAGCAAGCGTTACTCTTGCGCCGTCAAATCCTGTTGTGGGAAATCCTTCATCTTTTGAATAATCGTTATCAATAACCAAAAATGTTGTATATCTTATTCTGTTTTGCTGATTTGTGAAAGCCGTTTCAAATTCAGTGTAGCCGTAGGATCCGAAATTATTCAAAATATAAATATCGTAACGGTCATCGCCGCCAATTCCAAAATCAGGCGGAGTCATTGGAAATCCGAAATTTTCCACTTCGGTAAAATAAACCGAATCTGCAATCAGCGCAATTTGTTCGGCATTTTGAACCGGAGTTTTTGTTGAGTCATAATTCGGAAAACTGTTTCCGGAATTATTAAAATGAATTAAAAATTTTCCGCTTGGTGAAGCAATTACGAATTCTGTTTCCGGACGGTTGGTAAGTGTTTTTAAAAGATTTTGCTGTTCCGGTGTAAATTTATCGAAATTAATTTTTATGTCAGCCGTAATTTCAAATCCACATTTGTTAGGAGATTCAAAATTTGAAATTCCCGCAATTTTATTTTCAGCCGTTTCTTTATGATTTTTTAGTTTAAGATAACTGTTAAAAAGTGAATCTAAACTTTCCTTAGTTTGAAATTTTTCCTGCGCACCTGAAAAATTCTGCAGCAAGATCAAAAGTAATATCGAAATTATAATTCGCGGATTCTTATACAATTTTCTTCCTTATCAATATAAACGATATGATAATTTTTGAAGTTAAGACTTTTTACAAAATAACTTCCGGCATTTTTAAGTGTTGCAATTTTATTTGTAACGGATTTTTTGCCGGCGGAAAATTCAATTTTATCCATTGAATTGTTAACATTATTATAATAAAAAATTTTTTTCGTTCCGCCGTATTTATATTCTCCTAGAAAAAGATTTTCCTCGCCCGAAATTGAAAGTTTATCCGATGTAAAATTCATTTTGAAATTTCTTTCTTCATCGGAAACTATCGCATAATTAAGTTCATCGGCATTAATAAAATTTATCGAAGCGTTTTTTTCGTTGTTAAAAATATCTCCTGCCATTCCGGAAATCTTATATCTTTCCGATGCGGGCAAAACGTATTTTTCGGATCTTTTTACCGGTTCAAGATTTTTATCTACTTTTAAATAATAGTATTGTAAAATTTTGTTATCAAATTTCCAATAAAAAACATCAATCGAATTTTTCAAAGCAAGTTTTGCTGATTTTACATTTCTATCCAAACTTTTTGATGATGCTGTGGTATAT
>CBDUBH010000080.1:0-16955 GCA_965365345.1 uncultured Melioribacteraceae bacterium | reverse complement strand
TGCCTGAAATTAAATTATTTGATCAACATCATTTTCTTAGTACTTTGGAATCCATCTGCTTTTACTTGATACAAATAAACACCGCTTGATAAATTAGCAGCATTAAATGAAACCGAATAAACACCGGCTGCATGGAATTCGTTAACTAATTCTTTAACTTGTCTGCCGAGTATGTCAAATATTTTTATTGAAACCATTCCTGATTTTGCAACTGAATATTTGATCTGTGTTGCAGGGTTAAATGGATTAGGATAGTTCTGGAACAATTCATAAGTAAATGGAGTTACTTCTTCATCATTTACTCCAACTGTCCATTGATCTCCTATCCAAGTATACAACCATCTTGCTGTTGAACTCCATGATTGATCTTCATTATAAGGTGAATAGGTCATGATTCCTTCTCTTTCTCCACCTTCTGTATCATTATCGTTAATAGAGAAATCTAAAGGAATTCTCATTCCTAATTTTGGTTGGAACACGCTATCAACATCTCTTGCCAAATCAACTAAAGGAATTTTTGCTTCAATAATGTAGCCTGAAGGGAATTTTTCTTCTCTATAATAATTTGGTCCTTTATGTCCCAATGTAACATTCAAACCGTCAATCATGATACTGTCTTGAGTAAATCTGATATGATAGTCAGGTTGTGCACCTCTTTTATAAGAACCGTGAGGAGCACCATGCCAATCATACAAACCGATAAACAAATCTGCAGCATCATTTAAATATGAAGCAAGAGCAGTGTTGTTTATAACTTTATCATCAGTGACATCAAAAGCAACGTATAGATTTTCATTATCAATTGCTAAATAAGCTGTTGCCGATAGATCATCATCATTATCGATAATTTGATTGCTAACTTTAAATGCGGAACCATCAGAAATTTTCATAACGATAGGTGATACTTGTGACCATTCAGCCAAATCACCATCAGGATTGAATGCAGGAGTTGATAATGAAATTGTAGCAACGCCTTTTGCTGTATTTGTTACAGGAGAGCCCAAATTTGCAACGTCAGAAGTATTTCCCGCGGCATCTGTAGCTGTAATTGCGTAATAGTAACTAACTTCCTGATCAGTTCCCGGAGCTCTTAATAGATGTTCAACTAGTTGAACTCCTTTTGGAATATTATTTTTTACTACTTCAACACCAGATGCATTTAAATCAGATATTGGGTTTCTGCTATAGTAAACAGTGTAAGTTTCTTTAGTTTCTTCAGGAATATCTACCCATGTGATTACATTAAGTCTATCTCCGCCAACAGCAGATAGTCCTGTAGGAGGTACGGGAGCAGTAACATCGGTTTCTCTATATCCACCAGGAACTAAAAGATCTACCAAAATAGAACCGCTTGATTTTTCACCTTGAGGACCGAAATCGCCTGTTCCTGAGAATTCAATTTTCCAGCCTGTGATTGAATTTAAATCAAGGAGTTTATTTCCTTTGAAACCACCATCCCAATCAGGAATAATAAATCCAGTGGTTTTCAAGAAGTTCATATCACCATTGCCTTGTTCGCTTACAAGAGGAATGATAATTTGTTGCCAATCACTTGTATTGTATAGATCAAGATTAGCTGTATGATACCATTGTTCATTATCTCCTTCGGCACCATCATACAAATTAAATCTCATAGTTACTCTATCAGTAGTACCTGTTGCAGCTTGAAGCACTTTTACATAAAGAACTAAATGAGATCTTGCAGAAAGATCCGGTAAAACTTCACCTTCAGGAAGCATGTGAGTAATGTTAGCATATCCGCCCCAAGTTTGGCTCATGCTAACCAAGTAATCAATTTTCATTGAAGCAGTACCTTCAAATTGATCACTTGTTACCGGGGTTAATGTAATTTGTGAAGAATCCGCACCAACCCAGCTCATTACATCTTTTGTAAAATAATCATTGTAACCTTCATCAAAAGTATAAACAGGTTCGTAACGGTTTCCGACTAATTCTAATTTATCGAAAACTATTGTTCCTGTTGCTTGTCCTTGATTATCAATACCGGGAGTTGTCCATTCAATACTGTAACCGACAATTTTATCAAGATCCAATATTTCATTATTTGCTTGTCCGCTCCATCCTGTAAGTGTAAATCCTTGATCATTAGGATTTCCGCCAACTCCGATTTGGTCTAATGGAATTACAAGTGAATTCCATCCGGGAGCTTTTTCGTAAACACCTGAAACTTCAAAATACCAATCTTCATGATCAGCTTGAGATTCCCAGAAGTTTGCCAATCCACCAGCTTCATGAAGTTTAAAACGCATATTTACTGTAGCAGCACTGTTAGTATTAGGGGTTATGTTGTAATACCATAATCTTAAGTGCGTTGCTGTTGAAAAATCGATGTAATTTGAATCGTTACCGTTAACCAAATACATCATTTGAGAAAAACCGCCCCAAGCTTCAGTGCTGTGTACAACCCAATCAACTTTCAAAGCGGCATTTCCATGCTGAGGAGCAGGATTTGAACTGATGTCTGAAAAAAGTAATGATGCCCCTCCGGTACCTAATCCAGTATTAATTGGGGGATGACGCCAAAGGGTATCGCTGGCAGTATTTTCAAAGCTTTCCTGCACCCATTGTGCCTGAAGCGCTGCTGCCGTAAAGATAAACATAATAAGTATTAAGAGTTTTTTCATGAGCACTCTCTCCTTTTATTTGAGTTAAATGGTTAATTAACCTGTGAACTTTTTAATTTTTTTATTATAAGAACATGCTCCATAATCCTAAAACAATTGCCAAAACAAAAACCGATAAAAATATATCTGCCCGTAATGGCTTTGTTACCTGCTGTCTTGAAAATTCAAGTTCTAATTCATCTGAAATTATTGAACTATCATATTGCTTTTTCCTTTCTGTGAATAAGCTTACGTTTATCAACACGATTGATGAAATTATAAATAACATTATTGCAAAGTGCAGATAATTAATTGCAAGAAATTGACCGGCAAAATTATTAAAACTGAACCCGTAATTGCTAAGTAAATCAAGCAGTAATCTTGAAATTCCAAGAATTCCGCCAACTGTTAAAGCCCAGATTGCGCCTTTGGAATTAATTCTTTTCCAAAAAATTCCGAATAAAAATACACTTACTATCGGCGGACTTATATAAGCTTGAACGCTTTGCAGATAAATGTAAATATTGCTGCTCATAAATTTTATTAAAGGAACCCAGAACAAAGCGGCAACGGTTATAATTGTAGTTGTCAATCTACCAACCAAAACAAGTTTTCTATCAGAAGCTTCCGGATGAAAATTTTTATAAATATCCAAAGTGTATAAAGTAGCGGTACTGTTAAAACAACTTGCCAGAGATGACATCAATGCAGAAAGAAGTGCGGCAATTATAATTCCTCTGATCCATGCGGGAATAAAACTTGCGCTTATCAAAACAGGATATGCTTCATCGCCCTTAATTTCAGGAAAAAGGACAACTGCTATCAATCCGGGTAAAACAAGAATAAAAGCAGGAAGTATCTTTAAAAATGATGCAAGCAATGTGCCTTTTCTTGCATTGTTAACATCTTTTGCACATAAAACTCTTTGAACAATATATTGATCGGTGCACCAATACCATACCGCAAGAATAGGCGCGCCGAAAATAATTCCCGTCCAAGGGAAATCCGGATCCGATGCAGGTCTCAATAAATGAAAATATTCCGGAGAAAGTTTACTTTTTAAGGCCGAGAATCCACCAACCTCATTTAATCCCAATACTGTTAAAATACTTGCGCCTATTATTAAAATTATCGCCTGAAAAATGTGCGTGTAAATTACGGGACGAATTCCGCCGATAATAGTATAAGTGCCCGTAAAGATTATCATTAAAATTGTGGAGATAAAAATGTCAATTCCGAAAAGCTCTCTGAAAAGTAAACTGCCGGCAAAAAGTGTTACTGAAATCTTTGTAATTATGTAAGTAAAAATTGATATGCCGGTAAAATATAATCTTATTTTTCTGTTAAATCTTTTTTCCAAAAATTCAGGAGTTGTAAAAACATTTGCTTTCGAATAAAGCGGAACAAAGATCCAGCCGAGCATTACAAGACTTATAATTGCAATCCATTCAAATTGTGCCACAGCCATTCCCTTGGAAGCGCCCGAACCGGCAAGTCCTATGAAATGTTCACTCGAAATGTTTGTTGCAAAAAGTGATAATCCGATCGCGATCCAACCAATGTTTTTTCCGCCCAAAAAGTAATCTAAAGAAGATTGATCCTTTTTGCGGGAAAAATATAACCCGATGACAATGGCTGATGTCAAATAAAGGGTTATAATTACAGTTTCTACTATTGAAAGATTGCCGATCAAATTTATCTCAAAAGTTAATTAACAATTTGAATAAGCATAAATAATGCCGAAATGATTATGCTGATTTTCGATCGGAAAATTGAGGTTTTAAATTTATATAGGATGAATTTGTCGCTTGAAATATCAAACTGATAAGTAATTGATTATCAGTTTGATAAGTATTTTATTTCGAAAACTTAAAAAATAATTTTTCAGATATTTTATCTTATATCCAGATCTTTTATCATCCTGCTGTAGTTTGAAGGTGCCATTCCTAATTTGCGCGCAGCTTCGTTATCGGAATTTGAATTTTCGCGGACAAATTTCACATATTTTTCACGGGCTTTTTTCTCGAATTCATTTAAGGGAACAATTTGGCTTTCTATCGAAAAGCTTTTTTCATCTTCATAAATTGAAAAACAATTTCCCAATGCCGGCTTAATTTTTTCTTTTGAAATAACTTCTTCATTTGCAAAAAAGAGTCTTTGAATTACATTTTTTAATTCACGAACATTTCCGGGCCATTCGTAATTGTAAATTTCATTCATTGCTTCGCTGCTGATCAAAATCGGATCCCGACCCATATCTTTTGCAAATTCTTTTATGAAAAAATCAATTAGCACCGGTAAATCTTCTTTTCTTTCCTTAAGCTGCGGAACTCTGATAGGTACAACATTCAATCTGTAATAAAGATCTTCGCGAAATCTTCTTGCTTTAACTTCCTGTTCCAAATTTTTGTTTGAAGCAGCAATAATTCTAACATCAACTTTTACTTTTTCGGTTCTTCCTATTTTTTCAAGTTCGCCTTCCTGAATTACTCTAAGCAATTTTACCTGAACATTTAAAGGAAGCTCTGCAATTTCATCCAGAAAAATTGTGCCGTGATTTGCAAGTTCAAACAATCCGGGTTTTCGTTTTTCTGCTCCGGTAAAAGCTCCTTTTTCATATCCGAATAATTCACTTTCCACAAGCTGTTCAGGCAAACTTCCGCAATTTATCGCAATAAAATTTTCGTACTTTCTATTGCTGTTATAATGAATATTATGCGCAACCAATTCTTTTCCCGTTCCCGAAGCTCCCAATATCAAAATACTTACGTTACTTTTTGCATATTCAATTATTTGATCTTTTAATCTTTGTGCTGAATTTGAAACACCGATAATTTTTTTGTTCTCAAGAATATCTTCAATCTTTTTTTCCAAACGCGCATTTGATTTGGTATTTTCTTTTTGAAGTTTCTTTTTTTCAAAAGCGTTTATAATGCTTAATAAAAAATCGGTTGGTTGATAAATATAATCTTCAATATCGCCCGGATATTTTGTGCAGTACCAAAAAGCGCCGGCTTCAATCAATGAATTTGCAAATTCAAAATCCATTATGTTTGTCGTCATTTTTGTTATTACGATAATCTGCAAAGCCGGATCAATTGTTTTTATTTTTTTTATAAGCTGAACGCCTTTTAATCCGCCCGCAATTTGATAATCCATAATCGCTACATCATACTTATTTTTATTTTCTTCTATAAATTCCATTGCGGAAATTCCATCTGAAACCACATCGCAGATCTTAATTTTTTCGCTGAAAGGTTTTAATGTATTTTTAACTCTTTCAACATCAAATTCTTCATCTTCAATTAAAATTATATTTATGTTATCCGATAAAAACATTTTTTCCCTTTTCTTTAATATTTATCAAACTTTAATTTTAATACTGAAAATTGATCCGCCTTCGGGAAGATTTTCCGCATCAATTTCCCAGCCGCATCTTTGTTTGCAAATTTCATAAGCAATGTAGCAACCGAATCCGCTGTTGTGTGAATTGTTTGATTTAGTTGATACATTCTCAAGAAATATTTTTTTAATTCCTTTTTCATTTTTTTCAAGAAGCGCCGGATTTATTCCGGTGCCGTTATCTGAAATTGTAATTAAAGTAAATTTTTCCTCCGGGTAATATTTTGTTTTTATTGCTACGCAAAGATCCCGGGATTTATTATGATCAATTGAATTCTGAATAAGCGGCTCCAATGCTTCCCAAACAACAAATTCATTTATGGGAATGTTTGGCGCGGTTTCATCAAGCTCGGTAAAAACTTTAAATGCGCTTATCTTTGCCGAAGTCCTCAGAATAATATTATCAACAATAAATTTTATCACTTCATTTATGTTAGTACTGAAAACATTGCTTCTTATGATCTGAATCGGCTGATCGTACCATTTCATATCGTAAATTACACGCGAAATAAAATTGGAATATTTTTTAACGCGGTAAGTAATTTCATCAATTGTATCGGCATTAATTTTTTTCAGATCTTCTTTAATAAAGCCCATTATTTTTTCGGCTTTATGGTGGGTGTGATAAATCCGCCTTGTAAATACTGCTTCTTTTTCATGTTCAATTAATTCCTTCAGATTTTTTTCTTTCTCTTCAAACACTAATTTCAAAGCATCATCACGCTCTTTTACCGTATAAGAAGAAATATAATACATTGATAAAAATCCGAGAAATATTAATGCCGAATAAATTATGGAAGTTTCTCCGTAATTTGTAATTATTTCATGAGTAACAAAAGAAAGATCGGGAGTATTGCGCATGTAAACCGCACCGATAAATTCACCGTTCGGAACAAAAGGAACCAATATCTGATAAGATCTTTTATCTTTTATGATACTGTAAACCTGTTCTTTTTTTGCCATATCATCATAAAGTTTGCCGTACAATTCAATTGCATCTTTATGTTTTTCATTTGAATTTTCAAAACGCTCGCCTTTCAATAAAAATGAATAAAGTTCCTTGCTGTCATCAATAGCGTAAATCTGATTATTATGATTTACAATAACGCACATTTCTTCAATGTTTTGTTGAAGGATCTGCTGACTGAAAATTATATCAATAAATTGAATTACTTTTCTTTCCTCCGAAACCGGAATTTCATCACGCATTTTCACCGTTTCCAAAAGCAGTTCCAGTGTGGTAGTGGTAAGATTTGCAAGACTTTCCGCTGAGTGCTGCTGGTACCATTCCTGAGTGTTATCAACAAAATTACGCAGCGATGCTTTATGAATGAATGACAGCAGAAGCTGGAATACAATCAAAATCAAAAAAAGCACGGTCAAATGCCTTATTTCGAAATGATATTTTTTAAATTTTTCAAAAAGATTTTTACTCATCGTATGCTCGCCAAAAAGTTGAAATTATTTTATTTCAGCTTCCGGAAAATTTTTACTTAATAAAAGCGATTTTATTTTTGATAACATCTTCTGCCTGTTTAAGTGCCTCATCTGCCGTTAATTCATTTTTGATCGCAAGATTTAAATAAAAAGAAATTATATCGGAATATTGTGTGTAATTTTCCACAAAAGGTCTATGAATTCCCATCTCCATTAAACCGTAAAAATATTTCAAGTGCGGATGATCTTTAATCATTGATGTATCTTCGTAAACTGAATTTAGCACCGGAAGATATCCGCCTTCTTTGTAAATTAATTCCTGCGCTTCTCTGCTTGTTAAGAATTTCAAAAATTCAAGTGATGCTGCTTTTCTTTTGGAATATTTTGATATCATTAAATTCCAGCCGCCGAAAATTGCCGCTTTTTTTGAACCTTCAAAATGTGGAAGCGGAACCGGAACAACTTCATCATCAATACTATATTTTGCAAGCTTTGCTTCATTATCATTAAGAAAATCAGGCCAATGACGCAAAAACAGCGCATCGTTTTTTAAAAAATATTCGTAACATAAATTTTCATTGTACTCGGTAACAATTTCTGGAGTGAATTTATATTTATTCACAAGATCAATCAAAAATTGCAGAGAGCGTTTTGCTTCTGGTGATCTTAAATTTAGTGAATCATTATAAAAAAGATTTCCGCCTTGAGATTGAATAAGTTCAACAAAGCTGCACATCAATCCTTCGTATTTATCGGCGGGAAAAATGTAAAAAATATTTTGAAATTTTTTATTCTTTTTGCCAAGTTCAATTAATTCTTCCCATGTTATTGATTTGGCGAGTTTATTTTTTAAAACTTCATTTTCTGGAATTGAGTTCAAAATATTTTTTCTGTAATACATTGTAGCGACATCAATGTAAAGCGGAAGTGCCATCAGATTTTCATTGTAAACACAAGTTTCCAAAGCGTACGACAAAAGTTTTTCGCGTTCGGAAGTAGGGAAATATTTCCCCAAGGGTTCGCTCCATCTTGCAAATCTGGGAACCCAAATTTGATCAACGGCAAAAAGATCTATTCTGTCATTCTTGCTTCGCAAATAACGTATCAGCAATTCTTTTCTTTCGTTGGTGCTGAATTTATCGAAAGGAACATTTATGGGAACAACTTCAATTTTATTTTTATTTTTTCCGTTAAAAATATTTATCAATTTTTGATGTGCCGAAGAAATATTATCAACATAATAAATTTTTGTAACGGAGTCGTTTTTTTGATTTGTCATATCGCTGTAAATAAAAACAACTGTCAAAATTATTCCGATAATAATTCCCGCAGTTCCCAATACAAATAATACTGTTTTTGATATGTTGGAGTTTAATTTCATTCTGTAATATAATTTTCTTTTTTTGAAATAATTAAAAAATAATTTCAAAAAAGATCTTTTTGTGATTGTTCAATTTTTTCGCGCCATTCCGAAATTTGTTTCATAAAAGGAACTGCAAGCATTTTTCCGCCAAATCCGAAATACCTGTAAACTATAGTATTTACGTTGGTCAAATTAATTTCATTCAGAATTTTTTCGTTCACTTCCAGTTTTAAATTTGATGCAGAGCCGTAAACAAAATCATTTAATTTTTCCTGATATTTTTTACGGATCAAATTTTCGCGAGCATCGGATGTTTCGGTTGAATCAGGATTCATTTCATTTGAAACTGAATTTCTTTTTCCGTTAAGTTTGAAAATTGACCAGCCTTCTTCCAATTCAACCGGACCAAAAATTTCACCGGGATTTATTTCTAAAGCCCTTCTGCCAAGTTCTCCGAGTTTTGCCGTGTGTACAAATCCAAACTCGCCGCCTTTATTTTTAACGCTATCTCTTATCGTATAAATTTTTGCAAGTTCACTTATTGATCTTCCTGCGGAAAGTTCGTTCATAACTTTTTCCATCGTTTCAAGATCGGGAGTTAAAACTTCAGTTATGTTAACTTCAACGGGATTTTTATAATCATCGGAATTCAAAATAAATTTTTCAACTTCATCACCGTTAACTTCAATTGATGAATAAATTTTGGCTTCCATTTTTTTTGAAAGATAATGATTGCGCCAAACATTTACATTTTTAATTACTTCAGGATCATTTTGAAGATTTTCCTGATAAGCAATTTTTGTTATAATTTCGCGCTGCAATAAATTCGTTGTAAAAACACGCATTGTATTTTGAATTATTCCCGGTGAAATATCCCGGAATTTCGGGGCTTCCAGTTTCAGCATTTCCAAATAATTATCAAGTGATATTTCAACATTTGCAGCTGAGATAAATTTTCTGTTTAAAGTATTTTTATTGAATTTATTTTTGATCAAAGAAATTGAATATTCATCAAGCAAAAATGCGTTTGTATATTTATCGGGTTTGTAATCGGTATATTTTTCATGAAGGATTTCCGATAAATTTGCAAGTAAATTTTTATAAATAACGGAATCAATTTCTGCTTCAATATCTTTAAAAGTGTTTTGAATAAAATAATAATAAAGTTCATCAATTTTCCTTGAGCGCAAAACTTTTTTCGCATCGGAAACTAATTTTTCATCATCAATATTTTTTGTTTCTTTTGAATAAAGTTTGAAGATGTAAAATCCTTCCTTGAGGTTTACCGGAGCGCTGATTTCTCCGGGCTGTAATTTGTAAAGTACACTTTCAACTGAAGTTACCATTGTCCCGAATGTAACTTGCAGAAAATCTTTTTGCTCAAAATTTTCGGATCTGAAACTAAGTAATGAATCAAACGATGCGCCTGATTTTATTAGTGAATCCAAATATTTAATTTCACTTGAATGCTGCGAAAAAATGAATTTTACATTTAAATTTTGTCTGCCTCTTTTTACAGCATCAAGCAATTCTTCATTATCAATATTGATTCTGGATTCAATTTCCTTTTTGAATAATTGGTCACGCATGTTCATTTTTTCAATATTCGAAATATATTTTCTATAATCCGAAGTTGTGTCAAATCCTGATTTTACGGCTTCAAGCGCGAGAATTTTTTCAGCAATAAGTGTGTACAAAATATTTTTTTTTGTTTCGATTGAATTCGGATTTGAACGTGCTCCGGGAAAAGGAGAAAGTTCAGAGCGTTCAATAAATTCCGATTTGGAAATTTCGGTGCTTCCGATTTTCGCTAATGTTTCCTGATTTTGTTGACCACTTAAAAATGAATTTATATTCAAAACAAAAAACAGAATTATGGATATTTTAATTAACATACTACCTCTTGTTGGAAATACGAATTGAAGAATACATGAAAGGAAAAAGAGATTTGGGTAAAAATAATTTGAATTATTTTTAAAATCAATTTTAAGCCGGCAAATATGAATTCTGCAGCGGGTAAAAAATCATACCTTTTATTGAATATTCTTGGTTTCAGCTGATTAAAATTCTGTTAAATCTGTTATTTCAACAAAACCATTTTCTTTATATGATTAAATTTGCCTGCTTTTATTTGATAAAAATAAATTCCGTTTGAAAGATCTGTTGCATCAAATTCAACTTCATATTTTCCGGCACTTTGAAAGGATTTTGCCAAAACAGCAACTTCTTTTCCTAAAATATTAAAGACTTTTAAATTTACATTTGCGGCTTCGGGAATTTGATATTTTATTTTTGTTACCGGATTAAACGGATTCGGATAGTTTTGTTCAAGCGAAAAAGTTCTTACTGTTTGTTCATCATTTACACTTGAAGTTCCATTTGCTATAAATTCTGCAAAGTTAAAATTAAATCCGCCAAAGAAGAATTGAATCTTTAATTTATGTTCGCCTTGCGGCAAATCAAAATTTCCGGCTAAAATTGTCTGCCAGCTTTGCCAGCCGCCGGTTGCCGGAACATCCACATAATCACCAAGTTGAGTTCCGTTCAATCTTAATAATATTTTACCGCCGGAGTTTTGAGCCGCAACTCTTAAATGAATTTTATAATTTCCGCTTTCGGGAATATTTATTGTGTATTGCAGCCATTCACCGGTTTCAGTCCAGCCGATATTGTATCCGTTAGTTTTAAAATCCGAGCATTTTTCAATATCAACGCCGTCATTTCTGTAAGCCCAGCCATTATTATAAGCTTCGCCGCCGTGTCCATCAACATTTCTGCTTCTTGTATCCTGATATGCAAATCCCGTTTTTCCCATATCGTAATTTGTTCCGTAAATAATTCCGGGAACATTATTTTCTGAAAATGGAATTGTCTGCGTATTATCCGGCTGTCTGAAAAGCGCATCAATTACATCTTTGTGAAATTCACATTTATCAATATCTAAATTCTGAGCAATAGTAAATAACGCATTTTTCGCAAATTCAACAGTTGGTTTAGCTGCTCTTCCGCTCCAATAATCCAATAATTTTTGATAATCAGGAGTAACCGGAACATTCAGCGGAGCAGAAATTGATCCGATCTTTTTGTGCGGCCACCATGCCCAGCCGATATTATTTTGCGCCATCAATTCAATATTTTCGGCAAACCACTGATTTGAATTTTCGCCAGTTTCACCAAGCCAAAGCGGAACATTGTACTGATTTCTGATATTCAGCAAATATCCGATTGAGGATGTATTGGTTTCATTCCAATATTTATGAAAACTGTAAACCATATTATTATCCCAAGGCGGAGTTAATCCGTTAAAATCAGTTGCGTACCAATTTCCCTCAATAAAAACAATATGATTGTTATCAACTTCTCTAATCGCATTTGTAATTCTTATGTATAAATCCCTTAGAGCTTGATTTACCGGACCAAGATCATAAGCAGTTTCATTTATAAGATCGTATCCGCCTATCCATTCTTCATCTTTATAACGCGCCGCAATTGTTTTCCAAAGTTCAACCGTTCTTGTTTGATTTGCCGGATCAGTCCATAACCTTGCTTCGCCGTCACTATCGCTAATGTTATCTCTGCTTTGCGCACCGGGAGCAGCATGCAGATCCAATATCAAATAGATCTCATTTTTTTTGCACCAGCTTAGTAAACTATCAATAGTTTGAAATCCCTCTTCAAGATAAATTCCCGGTTGATCTTTTGGAGTAAGCCATTTGTAATGCATCGGTAATCTGATCGAATTAAATCCCCATTCCTTTAATTTCTTGATGTCTTTTTCTTTAACATAATTTGCGTGATATATTTTGTAAAATTCATCAGTATTTTCTTTTCCTATCAGCCCTTCAATTTTAGAGCGGATTTCTGTCGGTGAATTTGCAAATCCCGACATTTGAAGCATGTAACCTTCTTCCAAAAGCCAGCCGCCCAAACCCATTCCTTTCAAATAAACTTCTTCACCGTTTGAGTTTACAATTTTTTTCCCTTGAGCTTTAAGAAAATTTTGCGATCTCAATTCACTGTTAAAAGATATGATTGAAAGAATGATCAAAAAGAATGTTGAAGCGTTCAGAATATTTTTTTTCATAAGAAGATCAGCCGGAATATTTTTATGTTATAATTTTTTCACCCGCGCATATTTCATGCCATTGAAAAATTTGGGTTTAATTTGAATTTTGAAAGATTTTTTATTCAGGATAAATATTTTAAATACAAAGTTATCCATTTGATAATGAAAAATTATCGTTTTGATAAGATGATGTGAGGTAAATATTTAAACAGGTAATGAAAAAATAAATGAAGTTCCTTTTTCAATTTCACTTTGAACCAATAATCTTCCGTTATTTTTTTCAATTAATTCTTTGCAAAGAACCAATCCTAAGCCCGTACCTTTTTCTTTATTTGTGCCTAATGTTGAATTGTTTTCGCTTATATTAAATAATTTATTTATTCTTTCCTGTGAAATTCCAATTCCGTTATCAACAATTGTAATTTCAATTTTTAATGATTTTCTTTTTGCGGAAATTTCAATAATTCCGTTACCCGAAGTAAATTTAATGGCATTTGAAATTAAATTTCTTAAAACCGTTGCGATCATATCCGGATCAGCAAAAACTTCAATTTCATTTTCAATTTTATTCAGAATTTTAATCCCTTTTGAATTTGCCGTTTGCCGGTAAATTTCCACCATTTTTTCAGTCAGATCACTTATAATGAAATTTTTTGGTTTAAATTTTATTCCTTCGATCTGTAATTTTGCCCATTGCAATAAATTTTCAAGAAGATCAAAAATATTTTTTGCGGAATTGTTTACGCCGGCTGCAATGGTTTTTATTTCTTCATTTGATAAAACATCCGCCGAAGTTGCAAGTAAACTGCTCGAACCGAGCAGTGAAGTAAAAGGACTTCTTAGATCGTGCGCAATAATTGAAAATAATTTATCTTTTGTAATATTAAGCTGTTCTAATTTTTCGGCATATTCAATAATTTTCTTTTCAGCTAAAATTCTTTCAGTAATATCACGTGAAATTCCAACTATTCCAACACATTCGCTGGCAGAATTTTTAATCGGGACTTTAGTTGCGGAAACCCATTTATAATTTCCATCGCCGCATTTAATTTTTTCCTGCTTGGAAATTACAGCATTTCCGGTAAGCAAAATTTTCTTTTCATCATTAAAAGCATTTTGAGCGTGTTCGGGTGTAAAAAAATCGAAATCGGATTTTCCAATGGCTTCATCGGGAGAATTTAGACCGAGAATTTTTGCTTGTGATTTATTTATACGGGTAAAACAGGAATTTTTATCTTTAAAGTAAATAGTATCCGGAATGTTATCCATCAGCGAAGTAAGTAATTCATTTTCTTCTTTTAGTTTATTTATATAAGAATTTTTTTCAGAAAGTGCCAGTTCCAATTCTTTTATTTTTTCTTCTAAAAGTAAAATGCTTTCCCCAATTTCCGTTGTTTTAAAGATTGATTCCATACAAAAAACAAAT
Source organism: uncultured Melioribacteraceae bacterium (assembly GCA_965365345.1). GTDB lineage: Bacteria > Bacteroidota > Ignavibacteria > Ignavibacteriales > SURF-24 > CBDUBH01. The sequence goes on along the minus strand of CBDUBH010000080.1, from coordinate 2,637 downwards.
TAAGTTTTTATAACTTTCATTTTTTAATTTATTATCGGAACAAAATTTAATCCTTTTAATTTTAAAAGTAAATTCTTTTTGATCTTTCTAAATCCTTTAGCTTTTTAATATAAAAACAAAAAATCCGTAGGTTATTTGTTTATTTAAATAACTTTAATAAATTCCCTTCTAAAATTTAAGATTTTATAAATCTGAGGTTGCAAATTGAAGGTTTCAGTAAAAAAAATATTCTCGCTTTTATTTATTTTATTTTTAAATTTCACTTTTATTCAATGCTCAAACGAAGTTAATAATCCGGTTGAACCACCTGATAATATTGAGGAAAATGTGAATCCTTTTGAACAAAATAAAAAATTAGGACGCGGAATCAATTTGGGAAATGCTTTGGAAGCGCCGAAAGAAGGTGATTGGGGCGTAATCTTAAAGGAAGAATATTTCCGTTTGATAAAGGAAAAAGGATTTAATTCAGTAAGGATTCCTATTAAATGGTCAGCACATGCGCTTCAAAATCCGCCATACACAATTGATGAAAATTTTTTCAAAAGAGTTGATTGGGCAATTTCAAAATCTTTTGAAAATAAGTTAGCGGTTGTAATTAATGTTCATCATTACGATGAAATAATGAAGGAGCCGCAAAATCACAAAGAAAGATTTTTGATGATATGGGATCAGATATCAAAAAGATATTCAAAATATTCTTCTGATCTTATGTTTGAAATTTTAAATGAACCGAATAGTCAGCTTACAACCGATATTTGGAATTCTTTGATTGCGGAAACTTTACCGGTAATAAGAAAAGATAATCCCAACAGAACTCTAATTATCGGTACGGCAAATTGGGGCGGAGTTGATAATTTAAATTCGTTGAAAATTCCCGTTGATGAAAAAAATGTTATTGTAACTTTTCATTATTATAATCCTTTTCAATTTACACATCAAGGTGCTGAATGGGTTTTAGGAAGTGATGTTTGGCTCGGAACAAAATGGTACGGCTCAACTCAGGAACAAAACGCAGTTATTTCAGATATGGAAAAAGCGTTGGCTTGGTCAAATACAAATCAACGTCCATTATATTTAGGTGAGTTTGGAGCATACAGTAAAGCTGATCTGCAATCGCGCGCAATGTGGACAAATTTTGTTGCACGCGCTGCAGAGCAAAAAGGATTCAGTTGGGCATATTGGGAATTTTGTTCCGGCTTTGGAATTTACAACAGTACAACCGGAACTTGGGTCGAACCTTTATTAAATGCTTTGATTCCGGGAGTGTAAATTTTTAGTGAATGCCGATTTTTTAAAAGTTTTATATGTTGTTATTTAAAATAATAAAGCGGAAAATTAATTTTCCGCTTTATTGAACAGAGCACATGTTATTTTTGAGTTCTTGAGCCTAATTTTCCACTTCCGATATTTCGCTTTCACTTAAAATCATATCAAGATCGAGAAGAATTATTAACCTGTCTTCAAGTTTTGCGATTGAAGTAATATACTTTGAATTAATTCCGCCGGTTATTTGCGGCGGCGCTTCTGTTATTGAAGCAGGAATTCTTAAAACTTCACTAACACCATCAACAATAAATCCGATAGTTTTTGATTTTACTTCAACTACAATTATTCTCGAATTACCGTCAGTTTTTTTATCGGCAAAGTTCAGGCGTTTTCTGAGAGAAATCACCGGAATAACTTTTCCTCGTAAATTTATAACACCTTCAACAAACGCGGGCGAATTTGGAATACTTGTAATCGAGATCATTCTGTTTATTTCCTGAACTTTCAAAATATCGATCGCGTATTCTTCATTGCCGATGTTAAAACTTACAAGTTGAAGAATGTCATTTATTTTTTCTTCTGCTTTTTCTTTCATTTAAATTTCACCTTTATTTAATGTGAAGATCTTAGCAATTGCAAAAATTTTTGTTCGGTTTCCCGCAGATTAACGGGATTATTCAAATTTCCAAAATCAATTTTCGCTTTGCATTTCAAACATAAAATTATTTTATCCTTTACTGCGTAATTTTTCGGTACTTTTATTTCAGAATTACAGCAAGGACATTTCAAAATAATTTTTTCTTTTTTAGTGAAGAACATTTGATTTTCTTTTTCCTTCGGATAAATGAAATTCAGGTTTATGATTCATTTTATAAGAATTATTCTGCTTTCTGTGATTACCGTCTTCAACTTTGAAATTGCCGACTATTTCTTGAAGATTTACGGTCAATCTGTTTAGATCTTCCGCAGCGCGTGCAATTTGCTCTGTTCCCGCAGCTGATTGCTGAGTTACAGAAGATACTCCTTCAATATTTTTAGAAATTTGTTCCGCAGTTGCTGATTGCTCTTCCGAAGCCGCAGCAACTTGCGAAACAACATCATTAACTTTTTTTGCGCCTTTCAAAATTTCTTGAAGTACAGTAGCAACTTCTTCAGTTAATTTCATTCCTTCTACAACTGCATTTCGTGCTGTGTTCATTGAATTATCAGCTTCTTTCGCTTCTGATTGAATTGCTTTTATTGTATCTGCAATTTCCTTTGTTGCTTTTGTTGTACGTTCAGCAAGTTTACGGACTTCATCAGCAACAACAGCAAATCCTCTTCCCTGTTCACCTGCTCTTGCAGCTTCAATGGCAGCATTCAAAGCAAGTA
>CBDUBH010000079.1:0-17274 GCA_965365345.1 uncultured Melioribacteraceae bacterium | reverse complement strand
TTCAGAGCAAATTTCAAGTTTAATATCGCCGGCAGTTGATCTTGTTGTAAAAGTATTGCCGCAAACGCAACTAACGGTTGCAATTTTGTAAACCGGGTGAATTCCTTTTTTCATCGTTTAACCTATTTCCTTAAATTACGAATTCTAAAAATAAATAATTTGTTATTTAAAAACAATTCATTTTTAAAATGGATTTCGAGTTTCAAATTTTAAAACGAAGTTTTGACGTACAAAGTTTCTAAAATTTCCGCACGCAAAATCATTTTAAATAAGTTTCGAACCATTCAAGTTCATATTTCATTTTTGAAATTTGATTTTGAAGATTTCCCAAATAATGTCCTTCTTCTTTAAAAGAAAGCAATCTTACCGGAACGTTAAATCTTTTTAAGCCGCGCCACATTTCTACGGTTTGGGGAAAAGGAACGCGCGGATCTTTTTCGCCGCAGAATAAAAATGTCGGGGTTTTTACTTGATTTACATAAGTTATCGGCGAAAGTTTTGTCCACTTTTCAATATTTTCGTATGGATTTCCCTGAAGCCAGATTTCGCGAAGATACGGAACTTCATTTTGCGCGTAAAAACTTATCCAATTGGAAAGTCCCGCTCCGCTTGATGCAGCTTTGAACATATTTGTTTGCGTGATTATCCAATTTGTAAAATGCGCGCCGGCACTAAATCCCTGCAGAATCAATTTATTTCCGTCTGCAACTCCCAGATCAACCAGAAATTTTGTTCCGGAAATTATATCTTCAGTCCCGAGTTTGAAAAAATTTCCGATTATGCCGCGCATAAATTTATCGCCGTAACCTGTTGAGCCGCGGTAATTCGGCTGAAAGACAATGTAATCTTTTCCTGCTAAAACATTTGGATAAGTTACCCAGGAAAGTCCGAATTCCAATTTGTAACTTCCGTTAGGTCCGCCGTGAAGTTGCACAACTAAAGGATATTTTTTGTTTTTGTCGAAATTCGGCGGATAAATAATTACGCCTTCAATTTCGGTCCCGTCATTACTTTTCCAAAAAATATTTTTATGATTTCCGAGTGCATATTTTTTTAACTGCGGATTTTCTTCGGTCAATCTTTTTACTTTTTTATTGTTTGTGTAAGAAAGAAAAAAATCTCCCGGAGTTTCAGGATCGGACATCAAATATATCAACATTTTTTTGTAAGGATAAGCGATAAAAGATCTTATTACGCCTTTAACATTTGTAATTTGATCAACTTTCTCGTTTTTCAAAGTAAAAATTTGCTGCGTTACGCCTTTGTTTGCGGTAAAATAAATTATTTCATTTTTGGAATCCCATTGATGATCAACAACCTGAAAATTAAAACCGGGGAGAAGATCGGTTGTTTTTCCGCTTTCAATTTCAAGTTTGAAAATTGAATCCTGATAATAAGTTTCAAGATTTTCACTAGCATCGGAAACAAAAGTTATGTAAGTGCCATCGGGTGAAAACGCAAACTCCCTTTCAATAATTTTATTGTTAGTTAATTTTTTAACCGAAAGATCTTCAAGATTTATCAAATAAATTTCAATTGTTAAAGCATCATTCGGATTTGAAGAAGGCGTTGCAATTACTCCCAAAGATTTTTTATCGGGCGAAAGTCTGTATCCGCGAATATCCAAATTTTTTGTGAGCTTACGGAATTTATTTGTGTTTACTTCATATTCCCAAAGTGAAGTTACAACATTATCTTCATCATAAAAATAAAAATCCCTTCTTAACAGAAAATTTTGAATTTCCGGTTCTGCTCGTTCATCATCAGCCAAAAAATAAATTATGTTTTCTGAGATCCAGGCGTAACTTTTTATCTCGGTTTTGTGCGAAAAAATCTGTTTCGGTTTTCCGCCTGCTAGTTCAACTTCAAAAATTTGTGAAGATCCGTTTTCTGATTTTGAAAGATAAGAAATTTTTTTTCCGCCGGGATGCCATGCGGGATTGCTGAAAGTGCTGTCAAAAAAAGTAACTTTGTAAGGTTTTTTATTTTGATAAAGATCTTTTATCCAAAGTGAATTTAAATATCTGAAATTAAAAATATCGAATTCCGTAATTTGAAATAAAAGTTTTTGTCCGTTGTGCGAAATTCTGCCGTTACTCAAACTTTTAACATCATACATATCATTTATGCTCATCGGTTTTTTCGATTGAGCAGGCACAAAGTTTACTAAAATCAAAACGAAAATTAAAGTTCTAAATAAATTCATTACTTGCCAATAATATTTTTCTAAATTAACTTGAAATAAAATCCGGTTTGAGCTTTATAAAAATTTAATCAGATAAACTACACAATAATCGGAAAGAATTCCATGCAGAAAAGCGGAAATTCTAAACAATGAGCCGGAAAAAAGGAGGAATGATGAAAGTAATTTATCCCGTATTGATATTAATTTTGTTGATCGGATCAACATTAGGGCAAAACAGAAAAAAGGAAAAAGATCACGCGTTTTCCGGAACCGTAATCATTTCGGTTGAAGGCGGCGCAACTTTAGGAATGACAGATTATAAACCCGATAATATTTTTGAAAGTGAAATTGATTTTGTTGGTCGCGGAATTTTAGAATATTTTTTCCCTACACGGACTAACAGCGCATTTGGGATTAGAGGATTTGGCGGTGTCGGATCGCTTAAAGGAAAAGATTATGATAGAACTCCACCGCAATTCAGAACCGATCTTGTTTTTGCAGGCGGCGGATTGGTTTACTCGGTTTCACTTGGCGAAATTGTTTTTCCGTATTTTTTTGCCGGCGCATCATATCTTAATTTTAATCCCAAAGGTGAAAACGGCGAAAGATTACAAAATAATTTGGCGGGAAGATACAAAAAGCAAATTGTAAATTATGATGGCGAAGCGGGATTAAGAATTTTACTTACAAGCGATCTGAGTTTGAATTTTAATTTGGGAGTTCATTTTTCGCCCAAAGATTATTTAGATGATGTTGCACTCGGCACAGGCAACGATTATTATTTTACCGGAATGGCGGGCGTTTCTGTTTCGCTTTTCGGTAAAAAAGATTCTGATGGCGATGGAATAAAAGATAATGATGATGCTTGTCCGGATGATCCCGAAGATTTTGATGGATTTGAAGATGGCGATGGCTGTCCAGAATTCGATAATGATAATGATGGAGTAAATGATCTCAATGATAAATGTCCGAATCAACCGGAAGATCAGGATGGTTTTCAGGATGAGGATGGCTGTCCTGATTTAGATAACGATGGCGACGGAATTCCTGATGCAAAAGATAAATGCCCAAATCAGCCTGAAGATTTTGACGGATTTCAAGATGAAGACGGCTGCCCTGATTTAGATAATGATGGTGATGGAGTTTTAGATAAAGATGATAAATGTCCTAATGAAGCTGAAACAAAAAATGGTTTTCAGGATGAAGATGGATGTCCGGATGAAAAACCGAAACAAGAAGTTAAAATAATAGAAGTCCCGAAAGAAATGACATTAAGTGCCGGAACATTTTTCCAGGTTGGCTCATCAGATCTGCTTCCGGTTGCTTATGAAGAATTGGATAAGATAGTAAAAGTAATGAAAGAAAATCCGCAAACCCGCTGGAGAATTGAAGGACACACAGATAATACAGGTTCTGATGCGGCAAATAAAGCGCTTTCACGAAGAAGAGCGCAATCGGTTTTAAATTATTTTATTATAAAAGGGTTGGATCCGGAAAGATTTGAAGTTATAGGAATGGGTGAAGAATACCCGATTGCCGATAATTCAACGGAATCCGGCAGAGCAAAAAACAGGAGAGTAGTGATTTTAAGAATAAATTAGAAATAGAAAATTAAAAATCATCATTCTCCCGAATAGATCTGGATCCTGAATCCTTCCTGATTCCCCCTTAAAAAAGGGGGAAAAGGGGGTTGTTGTTTCTTCTGAATTTTGATTTTTCTAGAACGAACTTTGTCCGGATCTTTCAATTTAATGGGGCTAGAGAATCAAAGAAGAAAGTAAGTCATTTTTTTGAAAAAGAAAATCCTGATTTCGGCTTGACTGTCTTGATTCGTATCAGTCGAGGCAGGCCTGCCTTGGCCGAAGCAATTCGGACAGGTACGGAATCGGACGATTGTAATTAAATACAGAATTAAAAAAATTCTAAATACCCGCTTAAAACAAGCGGGTATTTTATTTTAGTTACGAAAAATCTGATATTAAAAATTACGAAGATCCAAAAAAATTAAACTAATTTTCAAAATTATAAAAAGATAGATTATCCAAAATTAATATTTCAGGGTATTTTTTATTACCCTGAAATTTAGTAAGTTTATCTTTGAGGAAAAGTATTTAAACAAATTAAACTTTAATTGAAATACATCCGATAGTATAAGTAGAGAAAATCTAATTAAAATAAATCTTACAAAATTGATTTAAATAATCCTTCAAAAGGGTGGCAAATATGAGCGATGAGATGCTCTTAACATTAGGGGCAATAGTTTTACTAAGCATTTTTGTATTGTCTTCAAATACCGTTATCCTGAATAATGATGAAATAATTCAAAATAATGAATTTGCAATTACTGCAATTTCCATTGGTCAATCTTTAATTGATGAAGCAAAATTAAAGGAATTTGATAAAATATCCAATTTGGATGATGTTTCAAAATGTACAAATGCCAATGAACTTGGTCCCGAGTTAGGTGAAAAAATAAATTTCATCGATAAATATAATTATGCAATAAAGGGCTTTGCATCAGATACTTGTTTTCATGATTTTGATGATTATAATGGATATAACAGAATCGTAAATACTCCCCGTTTAGGAAATTACAGAGTAAAAGTTGAAGTAAAATATGCGGATGAAATCAATCCCGATCCTTCTAATGACCCAACATCCGGAACAAAAACATTTTGTAAAAGAATGGAAGTTTATGTTTGGAATACTCCTTATATAGATTCTTTAAAGCCGATTAAATTATACTATGCAATGACATATCATCATTAACTCCGGAAATTTAAAATGAATTATATTTTACAAATAATTGGTGCCGGGATTATTGGAGGATTCGTAATGCTAATGATTCTCCAGTTAAATTACGGTTTTTTAAATACATCGCATGCATATCTTTCTGATGAAAATACACAAAGTAATTTATATTCTTTAGCAGAAATAATTGAAGATGATTTCAATTTGATCGGATATCGAGTCGATAACCCGAATGCAAGAATTTTATCATTAGAAAATGATTCTTTAGGATTGACATATCAAACGGATCTAAACAATGATGGTTTTATTGATCAGGTAAGATATTATACAAATGCAAGCGCAGCTAATAGTACATCAAACCCAAATGATGTTTTTTTATATAGAGAAGTTAATGGAGATTCAAAATTAGTAGGTATAGTAACCAGATTTCGAATCTGGACTTACAACCTTGAAGGTAAATATACTAATGCTCCATTATCAATTAAAAAGATTAGATATGAAATTGCTGTACAAAGTAATGAAAAGGTTTATGATAGGTATTCAATCCAGGATCGATATTCCGGTGGATATATTGTTAGAACAATTCAACCAAGTAATCTCTAATCGGAGGGATAAATGTCAGGTAGAGCTTTAATATTATTACTAATCGGTGTGATTTCTGTTGCAGTACTTACTTTTGGAAATATTTATCAAACAACAATTCGCAGCAGCAGTCATGTAAATAGATATTATTTCTCTCAAGCTTCAATGAATATTGCACAAACCGGAAGAGAATTAGCCTTAAGACACATGAAAACCATAGGCTCTGCTAATTGGCATTCTCTAAATGGAATAAAAAAAGATGCAAATGTTTTTGGAGGCAAGGTTGAATATGAGTTTTCTGAAGTCAATTTTGACGGCGAAACTTGTGTAAAGGTTTTAAGTCGTGGAATTATGGGTGTTTCCGGAGATCAAGATACTTCAATTAGTATAGCGTTTGTAAGATTTCCGCCTCCACCTTCAGGTTTAGTAAGCAAAGTAAAAGCTGCAGTTGGAACAGCAACAAATGTTGGAACTAATGGAAACCTATTGATAGATGGAAAAGATCATGATAAATTAGGCAACCCTAAAGCAGGAACCGGAACTTTTGCCGTTTGGTCCTTGAATAATGTTTCAATCGGTAATAGTGTTTCAATAGGAGGAACTACATATGCGAATCCCGGAGATGAAACAGGAACAGATTTCCAAGCAGTAGATAAAGGCAATTTTAATGCCGGATTGGTCCAAAAAAATCAAGTCGCACCCTTTCCTGATGACCCGGATAGCGTTTTTAGCTTTCCAAAGGGTACTTTAAAAGATATAGCAATAACAAATGGAACATATTACACAAATCCTGCTTTAATTACATATCCTTTAAATGGGGTTACATACGTAGAATTAGCTCCGGGTAATACATGGACATCAGCAGACATTCACGGTTCGGGTGTTTTGGTTATTCACAATTCTACTACCACCGCAACAGCCAAAATAAATAAGGGAGGCGGCAATAAAGCAGACGGGAATAGATTTACGGGTTTGGTAATTGCTGATAACATTGATCTCTTTCATGCAGAAGTTATTGGAGCCGTAATTGAATTAACTAAAGATCTCGGACACCAGACATTAGGAAACGGAAATGGATTTATTAAATACTCAAGAGAAGCTTTAAGTGAAGCCGAAAAAGCCGTAAATCCCTCAGCAAATATTCAGGATTTAATTAAAGCAAGATGGGATGGTAAATATTCCATTCACAAAGCTATTCCATAGAAGTTGAATTTATGTGTTCTGATATTAAGGGTATGAAAAATTGACCTAAATTATAAAATTAGTTATGTTTAGGGTGAAGTTCGTTACTAAAAAGGTAAAATATGAACACAGGGCAAATGTTACTTACAATTGGGGCAGCTATTCTTCTTTCTATTACTATTTTAACAATGAATAGCCGTACTATGACCGCATCACAAACAATGGACGAAACAAAACTTGAAGTTATGGCTACTTCGCTTGCAAGCTCAAAAATTGATGAGGTTAGAAGTAAGAATTTTGACCATAACCTTTCACCTTCCGCAATTACCGATTTAACTATAACCAATAAATTAGGACCGGATGGAAGTGAAACAATATTGGATTATGACGATTGTGATGACTTTCATAATAGCGATCAAACCGTAAAAATCATAGTTAATCCGAATGAAACTCCTAAAAGAGAAGCCGAATTTACAATCAAAACGACTGTTTCTTATGCTGAAATTTCCGGAAACAAAATTAAAACAACAAATTCGAGAACATGGCATAAATTAATTTCAGTTGAAGTTTCGCATTCTTATCTAAAAACACCAATTAAAATGTCAGCAATTAATAGTTATTATAGTTTATAAGAGGCGGTAATGGGATTTTCTACTTTAATAGATATTTTAGGATCTTCAATTATAGGCGGGTTATTACTTCTAACATTGTTAAGATTAAATGACCAATCAGTAAAAAACACGTACACTTTTGGCGGTGACCTTCAGGTGCAAGAAAATTTGACAACTTTAGTAAAATCCATTGAATTCGATTTTAAAAACATTGGATATTGCAAAAAGCCTTTCGAAATCAGTAAACTTAAAAATAATATAATTTTATATGCCGATTCGGTAAAAATAAGATACAATACTGATTTAATTTCAAATTCTTACCCTGAAGGTGATGGAACAATTGATTTGATGGAATACCATTATGATATAAATACAGATATTCCTGAAACTCCAAATCCAAAAGATCGTTTTTTGCATAGAGTCATAAATGGTACCAAAGATACACCAGTAAATTTGGGAATAACTCATTTCAGAATACAGTATTTTGATTTCAATGGTATAAAATTAAACTCCCCGGTTTCGGATCCAAGTCAAATTTATACAATGCAGATTGATATGCAAGTTGAAAATACCTCTGCTTATGATAATGAGTATTCAACAACTTTTTGGCGACAAATCCGTTTAGTGGCACCAATAATAAAGCAAATAAATTAAAGGAGAGATGATGGGTGGCAAAGCTTTATTGTTCGTTATTTTAGGTTTTAATTTAATTCTTATGGTGGCAGGTTTAAATTATAACCGTTCATCAACAAGGGCTGTTGAAAACGATGTTGATTTTTTCTATTACAACGAATTAAATAATTTGGCTTTAACGGGTGCTAATATTGCATTGAATGAATTAGCTATTAATAATGCTTGGGAATCCGGGTATGATGATTTAGAATTCGGTAACGGAAAAATTGATATTGATGTTATAAACATTTCCGGAGTCGAAAAAAAACTTGTAGTTACAGCAAAAATTAATAATAAAGAAAAGAAAATTTATCTTAATACCAGACCCGGCAGTTTTGCTAATTACGCAAATTATACGAGTAAATGGCCAGGTAACGGATATTTGGGAACAGGCGATACTATTTTTGGCAGATTTCACACGCAGGATCAATTAAATGTTAAAGGAAAACCTGTATTTTTAGGACCAGCTTCAGCCAAAAAAGGGTTAAAGAAGTTGGATAATAATACTTATCCAGAATTTCATCCTAATTTTAGTATTGATGATCAACCTAAACCTCCAATACCTTCTGAACTATTTACAAAAGCAACAGAAGCGGGACACGTTTTCGCCAGCGGTAATCAAAATGTTGATGTTAAAATTAAATTTAACCAAAACGGTACTATCACCTATCAACAAAAAGTAAATAATGGAAGTTGGAGTACTGAAGCTACAGAGCCATTAACTACTTTTGCTCCTAATGGAATTTTATATTTACCGAAAGGAGATGTTTATCTTCAAGGTACTGTTTCCGGACAAGTTACGGTGGTTGCAGAACATTCAGCAGGGAACGGACATGGAAATGTTTATATAGAAGATAATGTTTTATTAAAAAATGATCCACGTACAAATTCATCAAGTACAGATGCGCTTTCTATTATTTGCTCAAATGACATAAAAATTGTAAATAATGCCGCTAATAGAAGTAATGTAGAAATATTTGCTGCGATATTTTCCGAAAAGGGTGGACTTACAATTCATGATCATAATATGCCCGCAAGCGGTTATTTGACGGTCTATGGAAGTTTAGTTGAAGAAGAATCAAAAATTACTGGTTATGCTAACGCAAGTGGAACAATTACTAAAGGTTATAACCAAAAAATTTATTATGATAACAGATTTCTTTCAAATCCGCCTAAGTATTTTCCGCTAACAGGAAAACTCGAATTGGCTTCCTGGTTGGAAATACCAATAAAAGATTAAATTTCCATACAATAAACAAAAGCCCGCTTAATTTAAGCGGGCTTTTTTGTTTTAAACATCCTAATTCAGAAGAGATTCCGGACCTGTCCGAATTGCTTCGGCCAAGGCGGACAAACCGGAATGACTTTGAGGCAGTTAATCGGGATGACACCAAAAAATTTACAATTTTCCAAATCTAAAATTTTTAAAAATAAGTTTAATTTTCACTTACTCAAATAACTCAATGCCATTCTGATTACTTCTTCAACTGTTGCATTTGGTTTATCCGATAAAATATCACGAACAACTTTATCGGCAGTTTTTGAATTATAACCCAAACTTGTAAGCGCTGCAACTGCATCATCTTTTACTTTGAAAGAAACTCCGGTTTCTTTTCCTTCGGAAACAGCATCAACTTTATCGCGTAGATCCAGCAATAATCTTTCGGCTGTTTTTTTTCCGATTCCCGGGACTGCAATAATTCTTGAAATATTTCCGCCGCTGATAGCAAATTTCAATTCATTTACTTGGATTCCCGATAAAATACTCTGAGCTAATTTCGGCCCGATTCCATTTACTGAAATTAACAGTTCAAACATTTGCTTTTCGGATTCGTTTGAAAATCCGAATAAAGTTAAAGAATCTTCTTTTACGCTTAAATATGTGAATAGCGAAATTTGTTCACCTTCATCTGAAATTTTTTCAAAAGTGTTGATCGAAATGTTAATTAAATATCCGACTCCGTTAACATCAACTAAAACTTGAGTGGGCTTTTTTGAAATAATTTTACCGCTAATAAATCCGATCATTGAATTATCCTCTCAGGATTTTCTTCTATAAATGATTTCCAGCTTTTATTTTTTGAATTTGGAATTCTGCTTCTGAGGGCGTGACAAACAGCAACTGCCAAGGCATCACTTTCATCAAATTTCATTTTATCAGGAGAAATATCCAATAAATTATTTATCATAAATTGAACTTGTTCTTTGGAAGCTGCACCTTTTCCAACTACTGCTTTTTTAACTTCGCGCGGTGAATATTCATTTACGGGAAGTTTATTGTGAACCGCAGCTAAAATTGAAACTCCGCGAGCGTAACCGATCTTCATTGCCGATTGAACATTTTTGCCGTAAAAAGCAGTTTCAATTGCAAATTCATCGGGTCTATAAATTTTAATTAACTTAGCAATTTCATCGTAAATGATTTCTAAACGAAGGTGAAGTTCTTTTTCTTTTGGAAGCTGAATTGCGCCGTGTTTTACTAAAGTAAACTCAGATCTTTCAAATTTTATAATTCCGAATCCCGTACAAAGTGTGCCGGGATCAATTCCTAATATTTTCATAATTTGATAAAATTGCGATTTTATTCCGGAAAAACCTGCGTAAAAGGCAGGCGGAATAAAAAATAATGTTAATAAAATAAAAAAGACAGAAAAGGAAATTCCGATTCTGTCTTAAAAATCCGTTTAATTAAAGTTATGCTGATTCTTCTTCAAAATCGGCATTTGAATAAACATTTTGAACGTCATCATTATCTTCAAGATTATCAATCAATTTCATAACTTTTTCAGCATCTTCGCCGCCGACCGTTATGTTATTTTGAGCAACCCATTGAAGAGAAGCATTTTCTAATTTAAATCCTGCATCAACCAAAGTTTTGCGGACCGGTTCAAAATTTTCCATTGATGTGTAAATTACAAAGAAATCATCTTCACTTTTAAGATCATCAGCACCTGCTTCCAAAATTATCTCCATAACTTCATCTTCAGTTTTGCCTTGTTTAGGAAGTGAAATTACGCCTTTGCGATCGAACATATAAGCCACAGCTCCGGTTTCTGCCATGCTTCCGCCAGCCTTACTGAAAAGATGACGGACTTCCGCAACGGTTCTGTTTTTGTTATCTGTCATAACTTCAACCATAATTGCAATTCCGCCGGGAGCGTAACCTTCGTAAGTTAATTCAACATAATTTACGCCTTCTAATTCGCCGGTAGCTTTTTTGATTGCGCGATCAATATTATCAGCCGGCATATTTGCGGCTTTTGCGTTATCAACTGCCAAGCGAAGACGCGGATTTCCGTTTGGATCTCCACCGCCATCACGCGCTGCGATCATAATTTCTTTGATCAATTTAGTAAATAATTTACCTCTTTTTGCATCGAGAGCGCCTTTTTTTCTTCTAATGGTTGCCCATTTAGAGTGTCCTGACATTATTTCTCCTGATTATTTTTTATCTTATCCAAAATTACAAACTTTATCATCCGAAATTCTACCGCTTTTTCCGGAATTTCTTTCAGCCATTGTTTTTACATGAATATCTTTAATTCTTAATTGAGGAAAAGTAACTCCGTTCCGTGAAGTTTTTTCAATTGTAAAAACAATATCCAATAAATTTTTTTCTTTTTCAATGAAAGAATAATAATTGCCGAGATTAAATCCAATGGTATCAAATACCTTATCGCAACCATGCTGTTTTACATTTAATATTAAATGCTTTACTCCGACAATTCTTGGCGGCTGAGTAAGTTCAACATCTTCGGCAACAAAAACCGGACGAAGATTATTCGGACCGAACGGAGCAAACTGATCCAGAATTCTTAAAAATTTAGGCGTAATTTCCGAAAAATTTATTTTGCAATCAATTAAGATTTCCGGAGCAACATCTTCGTGCGAAACAGTATCTTTTATAATTTTATTGAATCTGGATTTAAATTCTTCCAGATTTTCAAGTTCAACTGCCAATCCGGCAGCGGCTTCGTGTCCGCCGAATTGAATTAAAATATCTTTGCATTGATTTAACGCTTCATAAATATTAAATCCTGTAATACTTCTTGCGCTGCCTTTAGCAACTCCATCAATTGTGGTAAGCATAACTGCAGGTCTGTAATATTTTTCAACCAATCTTGAAGCAACAATTCCGATCACACCCGGATGCCAGTTTTCGTTATGCAAAACTATTGCAATATCATCTGTAAGATCAAGAGAATCTTCTACAATACTTACGGCGTGAGAAAAAGTCATTTCATCAATTTTGCGGCGTTCTTTATTTTCTTCTTCTAAAACTTCGGCTAATTTTTCAGCTTCTCTTGGATCTTTTGATGTGAAAAGATCAACAGCGCGATTTGCATCACCTAATCTTCCAACGGCATTTATTCGCGGCGCAATTGTAAAAACTATTTGTCCGGCGGTCAAATTTCCTATTTCCATTCCGGAAATTCTTATTAATGCTTTAATTCCGGGACGCGGATTTGAATTTACTTCTTCCAATCCTTTTTTTACTAAAATCCTGTTTTCATCCATTAAAGGAACAATATCAGCAGCTCCGGCAATTGCAACAAGATCCAAAAATTGCAGCGGAAGATCATTTTTACCGATTCTTGAACTTACCGCCTGAGCTAATTTGAAAGCAACTCCGGCTCCGGATAAATATTTAAAAGGATAATTACAGCCTGGTTTTAAAGGATCTAATACTGCATAAGCTTCAGGAATTTTATTTCCGGGTTGATGATGATCGCAAATTATAAGTTCAATATCTAATGATTTTGCGTAATCAGTTTCTTCAACTGCGGTAATTCCGCAATCAACGGAAATAATTAAAGAAGCGCCTTTTTCTTTTATAAAATCAATCCCGGATTTTGAAATTCCGTAACCTTCTTCTAATCTTTTCGGGATGTAAACTTCTGCATTTGCTCCTAATTCTTTCAAAAAAAGATACATTAAAGAAGCCGAGCAAGTGCCGTCAACATCATAATCACCGTAAACATAAATTAATTCATTTTCGGTAATTGCCTGAATTACGCGAAGTGAGGCTACTTCCATTCCATCCATTAAAAACGGATTATGCAGATCATCGAGTGAGGGACGAAAATAAGACTTGGCAAGATGGAAACTGGTTATTCCTCTTGCAACAAGCAAACTTGCCAAAACATTTGATATGTTTAATGTATCGGCTAACGATTTTACTATGTTTTCATCAGATTTTTCTCTGTATTTCCATTGCTTGATTAACATGATTCAACATTCCAAAGTACGCAGATAACAGAAATTAACTGTTTAAGCCTATAAGCCGAATTTTGTATCTTCAAAAAATGAAGACGGTAATTATTTATCTGAGTTATTAATTACTTAATAACTTCAAGCGATCTACCCGAAGAATATCAAAGCGAACAGCTCTGTAAGGCATTTCTGCCTAAAATTCTTCTACTTGATCTTGCTCCGAGTGGGGTTTACCTAGTTATTCCGGCAAAACCGGAACAATTCCCAAAAGGGAACCATCAATATTACTATTGATGCGGTAGGCTCTTACCCTGCCATTTCACCCTTATCACGGCAAAAACCGTGACGGTATATTTTCTGTGGCACTTTCCGTAGCAAAAAACTTGCGCTAATTGCCCCCGGGCGTTACCCGGCACTCTTGTTCTGCGGAGTTCGGACTTTCCTCTGTTCTCTCGAACAGCAATTACCCGGCTTAAACAGCTTTGTTAACCTATTATCTATATTTATAAATTTGTTATTTACAACTTTAAGAAAACGAGAGAAGTTCATTAAAATTAAATCGCTCGCCTGAATTTTCTGAAAAAGGAATTTATTATTTCTAAATTCCTGTTGAGATTTTGTAATTCCCTAAAATGAGAGTTACAAATATAATAAAAATAAATACTTAAATCATTATCACAAAATATACTTATCACCTTCAAGATCATAAAACATCAAATCAAAAGCATAAATCATAGTTAAAAATATTGTAACAAATTCTCAAAATTATATAAAGCACTTGTTTTTCAAAAATCTTATATTTATTTTAAAGTAAATAATTAAAATGATTTTCCAAACTAATCCCGTTTTATTATCGTTTTTTAATTTTTTTACTAAAGTACAATTTTTAAGAACTTTATAATTTGATAATGATTTTTTATATTTCACCTTAATGAAAATAATAAAATTACTATATATAACATTAATTTTACTCTTTACGGTTTCAAATACCGGATTGCCGCTTGTTTATCATTTTTGCAACGGAATGAAAAAAGCTGATTTTGAAACTTGTAAAATGTGCAAAATGAATTCGGAAAACTCGAATTTGCAAAATTTTGCGCAGAAAATTGTGAAAAATCAAAATAATTGCTGCGAAAGTAAAGTTTTCGTTGAAAAAAATGACGAAAATTTCGTTTTGGTGAAAAATGAAATTTCCAATACAACAGTAATTTTACATTTTGTTAATTTTGATCTTAATGATGAATTTAAATCAAAATCGGAAAATCAATTTTCAATTTTAAATTCATCACCTCCCACAATAAAAGAAATTCCGCTTTTCTTACAAAACTCCATTTTTCTGATCTGATTAAAAATCCCTGAAAATTAATATGATTTTTTGTTTGATTAAACAAAAGATCTAATATCCTTTATATTAATTTTCAAAAAATCAAAATCCAATTTTAAAAGAAAAATTTTCTAAAAAGAAATATTTGAAATTTGATATTTCAACTGATTTTGAAATCCGGGAGTTTTAAATGATAGAAAAAATAATTGATTGGAGTGCTAATAATAGATTTATTGTGCTTTTGGCATATCTGATTTTTACTGGATTCGGAATTTACAGCGTGGCAAATTTACCGGTTGATGCAATTCCGGATCTTTCCGAAAATCAAGTAATTGTTTTTACAGAATGGATGGGCAGATCGCCAGAAGTTGTTGAACAGCAGTTAACTTTCCCGATCGTTTCGGCACTTCAAGGAATGGCTGATGTAAAAGCAGTCCGAGCAAGTTCAATGTTCGGAATGTCGTTCGTTTTTGTAATTTTTGAAGATAACACAGATCAATATTTTGCACGAAACAGAGTTTTGGAAAGATTAAGTACGGTTCAAACTCAACTTCCGCAAGGTGTAACTCCGACTTTAGGTCCTGATGGAAGCGGAGTCGGACATATTTATTGGTACACCGTTGAAAGCGAAAATCACGATTTAGGAACTTTGCGCGCGCTTCAAGATTGGTATGTCCGTTATAAACTTTCATCGGTTGAAGGCGTTGCCGAAGTTGCAAGCATCGGCGGATATGTAAAACAATATCAAGTTGATGTAAATCCGGATAAACTCCGCGCTTACAATTTAACCACATCTGAAATAATTTCTGCAATCCAGCGAAATAATAATGAAGTCGGCGGAAAATTACTTGAAGTAAGCGATGCCGAATATTTCGTACGCGGACAAGGTTACATTCAATCAAAAGAAGATATTGAAAACAGCGTTGTTAAAACTGCCTCGAACGGAGTTCCGGTTTATCTTAAAAATGTTGCAAATGTGCAGATCGGCGGCGATATAAGACGCGGTTCACTCGATAAAAACGGCGAAGGCGAAGTTGTTGGCGGAATTATCGTAATGCGCCAGGGCGAAAATGCAAAAGAAGTTATTGACAGAGTAAAAGAAAAAATTAAAGAAGTTGAAGCAGGATTGCCCAAAGGAGTTCAAATAATTCCATCATACGATAGAAGCACTTTGATCCGTGAAGCGATCGGAACTTTGGAACGCGCATTAATTGAAGCCGCAATTACTGTTTCAATTATGGTTGCTTTGTTTTTGCTTCATTTCAGAAGTATTGTAAGAATAATTATCGAAATTCCCGTTGCGGTTTTGCTCGCTTTTATTTTAATGAGAATGTTTGATATCACTTCAAATATTATGAGTTTAGGCGGAATTATTCTGGCGATCGGCGTAATTGTGGATTCTTCGATTGTGATGGTGGAAAATGCTTACCGGAATATTGCGCGAAGCTTAAAAGAAAAAGGAAAATTGGAATCCGAAGATTACAAAACGATTTCTATAATGTCCGCAAAGCAAGTAGGGCGGGCAATTTTCTTTTCGGAATTGATAATTCTTGTATCGTTTTTGCCTGTGTTTTTGCTAACCGGGCAGGAAGGAAAATTATTCAAACCACTCGCTTTTACAAAAAGTTTTGTAATGCTCGGCTCCGCATTTGTTGTAATTACTTTAATTCCGGTTTTAATGACAATGTTAATGCGCGGAAAATTCAGAAGTGAAAATGAAAATCCGATAACAAGATTTTTCAATAAAATTTATGAACCTGTGATTCAATGGGTTTTAAAACACAGAACTGCAACAATTGTTATAAATGTAATTGCGCTCTTAATCACAGTTCCGATGATAATGCGCACCGGCAGCGAATTTATGCCGCCGCTTGATGAAGGTTCACTTCTATTTATGCCGGTAACTTTGCCGAACGCTTCTATTACAGAAGTTAACCGAATTATGCAAGTGCAGGATAAAATAATTAAGAGCGTTCCGGAAGTTGAACATGTTTTAGGAAAAGCGGGACGCGCAGAAACCGCAACGGATAATGCTCCTTTAAGTATGATAGAAACTATTGTAATTCTTAAACCTCAAAGTGAGTGGCGCGCAGGAATTGCAAAAAAAGATATTATAAATGAACTCGATCAAAAATTACAAATTCCGGGAGTAAGAAACGGTTGGACGCAGCCGATCATAAATAGAATCAATATGCTTGCAACGGGAGTCAGGACTGATATCGGTCTGAAAATTTTCGGCGATAATTTGGATACGCTTGAATATTACGCAATTAGAGCGGAAGAATTATTGAAACAAGTAAATGGCGCTGCTGATGTAGTTGCCGAAAGAGTTCAAAACGGATATTATTTGGATCTGAAAATCAAGCGTGATGCCGCTGCGAGATACGGATTAAATATAGGTGCGGTGCAGGATATAGTTGAAACTGCGATTGGCGGACAAAATCTCGGAGTAATTTTGGAAGGAAGAATGCGCTTTCCGATAAGAATGCGTTACAGCAGGGAAAACCGCGATAATGTTGAAGATCTTAAAAGATTGATAATTCCGGTTCCCGTTGGCTCAATGAATTCCGCTTCCGCAATGAGTTCATCAACTCCAATGCAATCATCAGGTGGAATGTCAGGCGGAAGTTCAATGGGATCAATGGGTGGAAGCGCATCAATAATAAATAGAAATTATGCGCAAAATAATAATGATGAAATTTCATCTTCACTTAATCAAACAAATCAAAATTCTGTAATGTATCTGCCGCTTT
>CBDUBH010000078.1:0-17649 GCA_965365345.1 uncultured Melioribacteraceae bacterium | reverse complement strand
AAAATATTAAATTCATATTCAAAATTTTTCATGCGATCTTCGATCAATGAATCCAGCTTTCCGGCTTCTATTTTTGAGTGATAGTGCGAAAGATCCGTGCTTGTAACAAGCAAAGTTTTATCATCCATTATTTCTGCTAATTTTCCGGCAAGTTCATAAACATAATTTTTTCGCTGATCGCCAATAACAACAGGCACAATCTTAAAATCTTTTAAAACTGTTTGAAGAAATGGAATTTGAACTTCTACTGCGTGCTCATCTCTGTGACCTGATTCGCCTTCAAAAATGCTTTTGTTTTCTTCAATAAGTTTTTTGCGCAATTCGGAATTTATTTCAACATCTCCAAGCGGAGTTTGATAAGCATCACCATTATAAATTGAAACTCCCGGAAAATATTCCCTGTGACTTGGCGAAATTATTATTACGTTTTCATAATTTTTATTTTGTATCAATTTATAAGCGAAGGCAGCGGTCATTCCTGAATATACATAGCCGGCATGCGGTGCAATTATTGCGGAAATGTTTTCGATATTTTTTTCAGGAGGATTTGCAGCTTCAAGATAAAGCGAAATTTCATTTTGAAGTTTTGTTTTATTAGAAGGATAAAACATTCCGGCAACCGCAGGGGTTCGTATCATTTAATCATCTCCTTTAATATCTTCTTCGGAAAAAACATTTGCGGTGAAAAGCTCTATTTTCAGTTGCTTTTTTTTCCACATGTCAGAGGGTAATCCGGCTTTTTCGCAAATTGCGGAAAGATATTGTTCTTTGTTCATATTATGTTCAATTGGAACTTGAGGCAAAAGCAATCCTCTTCTGCCCATATCATTTAAGATCAATCCGTGTTTGCCTAAAATTATTTCATCGTAACTTTTCATTTCGAACGGAGGAGATAAAACTGAAATTTCCAGACTGATATTTTCAAATTCATTTTTATTTAAAGGCGTGAATCTTGGATCTGAAAATGCAGCCTGCTTTGCCGCATTTATTACTGTTTTATAAAGTGGTTTTTCGGCAAAAATATATCCGATGCAGCCGCGAAGATTTTCGCCTTTGTGCAAAGTTACAAATGCTCCGGCTTCTTGTTTCAGCGAGTCATATCTTTCAAATTCGCTTGTATCAATTCTTTCTTCGGTAAATTCAGATTTTATCGCTAATCTTGCCAACCTCATCAATACTTTTTTTTCATCGTTTCTTAATTCCATTTTTTTCTCGCACTTACAATTCGTAAATCAAAACCGAATTTTTTCCTTTCAGAACAAACAAATAATTTTCTTTTATAAAAAATGAATCGGGAACAAATGCATTTGCATTTTCAAGTAAAATATTTTCATGCACAATTTTTTTTTCGACTGAATTTACTGCAAAAAATTTATTATTCAGCAAACCTGATTTGTTTTTATAATAATAATTAAACAACAATAAATCATTATATTTAGCGAGTTCCACAGTTCCCGTAATTTCATCGCCTTTAATTATTTCACTTATTACTTGATTCTCTTCATCATTTAATTCTTCTTCTGAATAGGGTTCAGGGAAAATGTAATCTTTAAATTTTTCGGGCGAGAGAGTTTCATTTTTCATGTTGTTAATTTGAACAGGATCCAGATTTAACTCTTCTAAAACTTCACCTGTTAAATGATTCAGCAGAAAATATTTTCTTGTTTCAAATTTTTGAACGTAAGTATAAATTCCTTCTTCATTTACAAAAAGAAAATTATAATCTTCGTTTTCCCAAATTATTTTTTGTGTTTCTATATCGAACGCAACAATCCCTTTGTGAGCGGGCATGTCAGGTTTACCGAATTTATGCAGATAAATTTTTTCATCAAAAATTGATTCGATCCCGATCCAGTATTTTTCGTCAAATTGCTTTAGCGAAAATATTTCAGAAGAGTTTTTTACATCAATGCAAGAGAAATAAACTTCTTTATTTTCAACATCGCGCTCTTCGATCAGCAATCTGTTTTTTCCGGAAATCAATAACCGCCAAATTTGATATTTACTTTTGTAAACATAAATTTCTTTCATAACATGCCCTTCATTATTGGTTCAAATCAAAATTATAAAATCATGCTTTTTCGAATCTTGCAGTAAAGTGCCTTAAAATCGGCGCTTCGTAAACTATTTTGTATCCGCCGAGTTCGCTTCTTTTTTTGTATGTTTCAATAATTACTTCCGAAACATAATCAATATGACTTTGCGTATAAACTCTGCGCGGAATTGCCAATCTAACTAATTCCATTGGAGGTGAAATTAATTTTCCGTCATTGCCGTATTTTCCGAACATAACACTTCCTATTTCAACTGCGCGAATTCCGCCTTCAAGATAAAGTTCGCAAACTATTGATTGACCGGGATATTTATCAGGCGATACATTCGGCAAAAATCCTTTTGCATCAATATAAAGTGCGTGTCCGCCGGTCGGTTTTATGAATGGAACTCCAACAGCCGCAATTTTTTCGCCTAAATACTCAATCGTTCTTGCTCTGTATTCAAGATAATGTTCATCAACTACTTCTTCCAGTCCTTGTGCAATCGCTTCAAGATCTCGTCCTGCCAATCCGCCGTAGGTAGGAAATCCTTCAGTTACGATCAAAAGATTTCTGCACTTCATTGCAAGATCATCATCATTTAATGCAAGAAATCCGCCGATATTTGCAAATGCATCTTTTTTCGCACTCATTGTTGCGCCATCAGCATACGAAAACATTTCCTGGGCAATTTCTAAAATTGATTTGTTCTCGTAACCTTTTTCTCGCTTTTTTATAAAGTATGCATTTTCTGCAAACCGGCATGCATCAATAAATAAAGGCAAATTGTATTTATCGCAAACTTTTCTAACATCTTTTATATTTTGCATTGAAACCGGTTGACCGCCGCCGCTGTTATTTGTAACGGTAATAATACACATCGGAATATTTTCAACGCCTTTTTCTTCGATGAAATTCACAAACGCTTCAACATCCATATTTCCTTTAAAGTTAGCGATAAATTCAGGATCTTTTCCTTGAGCATTTAAAAGATCGAAAGCTTCCGCGCCGCTGAATTCAATGTTTGCACGTGTTGTGTCGAAGTGAGTGTTATTCGGAAAATATTTTCCCGGTCCGCCTGTAATCGTAAATAAAATCTTTTCTGATGCTCTGCCCTGATGTGTTGGAATTATATGTTTCATTCCCGTAATTTTTCTTACAGCATTTTCAAACCGGTAAAAACTTTTTGAGCCGGCGTAAGATTCATCCCCATCCATTATTGCAGCCCATTGTTTCGAGCTCATTGCAGAAGTTCCGCTATCGGTAAGAAGATCTATTATAACATTATCGGCATCAATTAAAAAAGGATTGAAACCAGCATTTTCAAGTATTTTCTCTCTTTGTTCTCTTGTTGTAAAATAGATAGGTTCTACTGATTTGATTTTAAAAGGTTCAATTATGGTTTTCATTAAAACTCCGTTTTTTTATTTGTTAACTTATTCATTTAGAATAACTTTGGCAAATTTTTTATGCTTTCAAAAGCAAAAATAATAGTTTATAAAACGCAAATTTATTTTGAATTTCTTCTTCTTTTTTAAATAAATTTCTTTAAATTAAAACTATTCTAAAAAGAAAAAAATGGAGCTATGAATGGAAGATTTCAACAAAGAGGATCTGCAAATTGATGCGGTTTATGAAGAGGAATCTCAAAGTCACACTGATAAATTAGCGGGACTTTTTACCGAGCCGGGCAAAATGTTTGAAAATGCCGCCAAGTTTCCGCCTAAATTTATTGATTGGTTCTTACCGGTTATGTTCACCGGACTTATGGTTTTTGTGACTTTATTTTTACTTAACAGCAATCCGAACATAAAAGAACAATTCAGGCAAAAACAGATTCAGCAGATTGAAAGATCTGTTGAACAAGGAAAATTAAGCGAAGAACAAGCGGAAAAAGCAATTGAAAATTTCGAAAAATTTGATTCGCCACTATTTGTGTTCATTTCCGGAATTTCAGGATTTATAGGAATGTTTGTAATTTTCTTTTTAGTAGCATTGATCTATTATCTTTTTGCAAGATATGCTTTTAAAGATAACGGAAATTATTCTTCGGCAATGGTAGCAAGCGGTTTGCCGTATTATATATTTTTGATCGGAGCAATTGTAACTTTAATTTACAGTTTGGTTACTGAAAATTTTGCTCAATCTTTTTCGGTCGGTCAATTATTAAAAATGGATGCAACAACCTTTGCCGGATTTTGGATGCATAAAATTGAGCCGTTTTCAATTTGGGCTTTAATTGTTACAAGCATCGGGCTTTCTAAAATATTTCATTCAAATGATACAAAGAAATATTATTTTTTAGTTTTCGGTTTGTGGATCGGCTGGGCAATTATTCAATATTTTCTTACAAAAGCTTTTGGAATGTTTTGATGATTTAAAATTTGAAACGGAAGATTGTCATTAAATTTAAGGAGGTTCTTCAATGTTTGGATGGGAATCAAATTAAACAATCTTCCGCTTCTTTTTATGTTATGTTCTGAGCATCTATGTCAAAATTTAATTTAACATTTCTGAAACGGGAATCTCTGTTAAAATTTATGAATGAATTTAAAATTGCATTCCTTAAAATTGCCCCACCGGGATCAACTTTCCTATCAACTTTTACCAAAATCTGATAACGGAAATATTTTTTTAATTTAGCAATTATTGCTTCTGAAGGCGGAGTAATTTTCAATCCTTGTTTATGTTTTATCAACTGATTGTAAAAATCATGAATTGCGCCTTTGGCATTTTCGTCATCTTCATCTTTTGCTTCAATCAAACAAATTCTTGTAAAAGGCGGATAGCCCATTTGTTCACGACTGAAAATTTCTTTCCGGTAAAATTCTTCGTAATTATTTTCTAAAACTTTTTGCAGAACAAAATGTTTTTCATTTTGAGTTTGTATTAAAACTTCGCCTTTAATTTTACTTCTTCCGGCTCTTCCTGAAACTTGAGTCAATAATTGAAATGTTCTTTCATCGGCTCTGAAATCGGGCAGCCACAAACTTGTTTCAGCGGCAATTACCCCAACCAAAGTTACATGAGAAAAATCCAATCCTTTAGAAACCATTTGAGTCCCTACCAAAATATCAATTTCGCCTGTTCTAAAACGATTTAACAAAATTCCGAGTGATCCTTTTTTGCTTGTTGAATCCGAATCGATTCTTTCGATTTTTGCATCGGGAAAATAAAAGGCAAGTTCATCTTCAACTCTTTGAGTTCCGGTGCCGAAATATTTTATTTTAAGCGAGCCGCAATGAGTACAGGCATTTGGAACTTGCCGGATAAATCCGCAATAATGGCATTGTAAAGTATTTTTATTTATATGAAAAACCAGCGGAACCGAACAATCTTTACAAGTTTCAACTTCACCGCAATCATCACAATAAACCTGGGTTGCAAATCCGCGCCTGTTTTGAAGAATTATTACTCCTTCTTTTTTACTTAACCGCAATGCAATTTCATCAAGCAGTTTTTTAGAAAAAACATTTTCCATGCGTTTTGCTTTTTTTTCATGCAAAACATTTACAAGCTTAATTTCCGGCATTTTTGCATCGTCAACTCTTTCTTTCAATTCAAGTAAATTGTACTTTCCGGTTTTTGCATTGTACATACTTTCAATTGAAGGAGTGGCAGAACCCAATAAAACCGGGCATCCGCAGAGTTTTGCTTTTACAATTGCGGCATCGCGCGCGTGATACAAAGGAGCATTTTCAAATTGTTTGTAACTTGAATCGTGCTCTTCATCAACTACAATGAATCCTAAATTTTCAAGCGGAGAAAAAAGCGCCGATCTTGCTCCGACAACAATTTTACACTTTCCGGATAAAATTCCGCGCCAGGAATCATATCTTTCGCCAAGCGACATTCTGCTGTGAAAAACTGCGACATTATCCTTGAAATTATTATACAATCTTGAAGTAATTTGCGGAGTTAAAGAAATTTCAGGAACTAAAAACAAAACAGATTTTCCTTGAGCGATCGCTTTTTTGGCAAGCTCAATATAAACTTGAGTTTTACCGCTTCCGGTTACTCCGTGCAGTAAATGAACTTTGAATTCCGAATTTTGAATATCGTGTGAAACTTCTTCTACAATTTTACACTGATCTTTTGTAAGAATTATATTTTGAGTTTCTTCAGAATAAGTTTCGAGAAAATTTCTTTCAACTTCTTTATCAAAAACTTCAATTAAGCCTTTATTTACAAGCCCCTCGTAAGAAGTTGTTTTTGCCTTTTCCAAAATTTCACTTAGCGGCGCTTCTGTTTTTCGCTGCAAAAGTTCCATTAATATTAACATTTGTTTCGGAGCTTTTGCTTCCAGAAGTTCGTAGGAATTTAAAGTTTCTTCAAATGACTTGGCGAGTTTTACATATTTTATTTTTTTAATTTTAACTTTCGGCTGCTCCAATTCATTATGAATTGTGATCGCGCCGAGTTTTTCAAGTGCCCGCAAAGTAGAGTAAATATTTTTTTTCTTTACTAATCTTTGTAAATAATTGATGTTCAATATTTCTTTTTCGCAAAGCACTTCCAGAATTTTTGCTTTGCTGCTTTTTTTATTTTTTTCTTTTTCCAAAAGATCTTTGCAGAAATTTTTATCGCTCGCAATTTTCTTTTTTGTTTCTACATCAAGTCCGTATGGCGCTGAATTTTTTAACGCTTCGCCTAAAGTGCAGAGATAATAATCCGAGATCCATTCGTAAAATTTCAAACTTTCTTTTGTAAATATCGGATGCGAATCTAAAACATCATAAATGGATTTTATCTTTTCATCTTTTAATTGCGGAGTTTCAACTAAGTTTATAATATAACCGGTCAAAATTCTTTTTCCGAAAGGAGCAACCGCGCGAACCCCTATTTGTGCGGCTTCGATCAATTCATCCGGAATTTGATAAGTAAAAGAATTCCGGAATGGCAAAGGAAAAACAAGTTCTGCAAACATCAAATTTTCTGATTAAAAATTCTAAAAAAATAAATTAATATTGCGGCTGATATAAAGGCGCAAGTTCAAGCAATTTTTGATTTTCGGGTTCAGTGTAAATTTCAAATTTAAGTTTTGTGATTGTGCTATCCCACAAAATTCTTTTATACTCGGGTGATTTTATAATTACGCCGTTTGTTGAAATTACACTATCGGCAAGATCAAGAGTTAAAAAATAAAAACCGTCATCAAAAACAATTCCTTCAACGTCGCCTAATTTATTAAAATTAAAATTCACTTGCCCGATTAATTTGTTATCTTCCAAATATAAATTCCGTTTAGCCACTGATTTTCCTTCGCGCATCAAATCCTGAACAAACTTTTCACTTTTTAACATGTAATCAAAAAGAAGATTTTGATCTTCCTGAAATTCTTGTCCGTTTGCGGCATCCGATCTGATATCATGATACCAAATTGTAGCATTGCCTGCACCGGCACCTTTTGGAGTTATTTCATAAACCATTTTATGCCCGACCAAACATCCCTGCATAATAATTGCTGCAAAAATTACAAAAATAATCTTCTTCATTTTTACTCCGTTAAATTTAATTTACCGCAGATTCCAATATCTTCATTTTTTGTTCATCTGCATTCAGTTCCGCCGAAATTCCTACCGGCAGAGTGAATTTGTTTTTTATATGTCCGAAAGATAATCCGTAAACTACCGGAATTTTAAGATCATATAATTTATCGTACAGAATTTCCAAAAGCGAAAATGAATTCTCCGGCTCTTTCGGTTCGCATTTATAAAAATTTCCTAAAGCAATTCCTACTGCATTTTCAAATTTTTTCGCTTGAATAAGTTGTGTTAGCATTCTGTCAAGTCTGTAAGGTTCTTCGGTAACTTCTTCAAGAAAAATTATTTTACCGTTAAAATTAAGATCATATTCAGTTCCGGTTAAAGAAGTTATTACAGATAAATTTCCGCCGGTCAATTTTCCTTTTGCAATTCCGCCCCTGATAGTAACCGGAATTTGATTTTGATCTTCAAGATTTTCAGGTTCGCTGATCAATTCCAAATTTGAATTTGCATTCATCAAAACTTCTTTAAAATAATATACCGAAAAATCGTTAAAGGTTGAAATTCCAACAGGTCCGTGAAATCCGACCAATCCGGTTTTTTGAAAAATTACATTCGATAAAATTGTTATATCACTGTAACCGATAAGCGGTTTTGGATTTTCTTTTATTAAATCAAAATTCAGATATGGAAGAATTCTTGAACAGCCGAATCCGCCGCGTGTACAAAAAATTCCTTTTATGTTTTTATCTTCAAACATTGAATTTACTTGTCCGGCGCGTTCCAAATCGCTTCCGGCAAGATATCCGTTTTTTTTCAAAATATTTTTAGCGGGAATAACTTCAAATCCTAATTTTGAAATATTTTCTATTGATTCTTTTAATTGATTTGCATTAATAAATCCGCCGGGAGAAATCAATCCGACTTTATCGCCTTCTTTCAAACGCTGCGGTTTTATGATTTGTAAATTTTGATCTTCAGGATAAAAATTTTGCGAAAATATTTCAGATGAAAAAATTCCTGCGGAAATAAGCGAAGCTGTTTTTATAAAATCTTTTCTATGCATAAAAATCCTTTTAACCACAGAAACACAGAGGAATTATATTAAAATAATTTAAATATTATTTTAATATAAGAATGATTTTTGAAAGTGACCTCACCCTTTGTCTCTCTCCTAATTCAGGAGAGGGAAATAAAAAATCCCGCAATATAGCGGGATAAAAATTTCCGAAAGGATTTTAAAAGATAAAATGATTAAGTGTCATCGCGATATCGATGAAATCGATCGTGGAGATCTTTGTTTTTTTTTAATAGGGATTGCTTCGCTCCGCTCGCAATTACCATTTTGTTTTGTCATATCGAAAGAATGAAATGGCTGAGATATCTTTTAAGTAACAAAAATTTCTCATCCTTCGGACTTGCCTACAGCCAGGCAGGTTCGAAATGACAAGAACAATTATTTCTATGAATCTTTTCATCTTTGAATTGTCATTCAATTATTTCAAATCCGGTGTACTTGCGTAAAACTTCCGGGACGATAATTTTACCATCTTCGGTTTGATAATTTTCCAAAATTGAAACCATCAATCTGCTGGTTGCAAGTCCGCTTCCGTTTAATGTATGAACAAATTCCGGTTTTTTAGTTTGTTCATTTCTAAATCTTATACTTGCTCTTCTTGCCTGGAAATTATCAAAATTACTGCAAGATGAAGCTTCAAGCCAGCGATTTTCAGCGGGCGACCATGTTTCAATATCGTAACATTTTGCAGCAGAAAAACTAAGATCTCCCGTGCAAAGGAGTAAAATTCTGTAAGGAATTTTTAAAGCCTTCAAAATATCTTCTGCATCGTTAACTAATTTTTCCAATTCATCGTATGAAGTTTCGGGCTTTACAAATTTTACCATTTCAACTTTATTGAATTGATGAACGCGCAAAAATCCTTTTGATTCTTTTCCGTAAGATCCCGCTTCCCTTCTGAAACATGCTGAATAACCGACATAACGGATCGGCAATTCTTTTTCATCTATAATTTCATTGCGGTGTAAATTTGTGATCGGAACTTCCGCAGTTGGGATAGGATAAAGTTCATCTTTTTCAATTGTGTACATATCCTCAGCCATTTTCGGAAGCTGTCCGGTGCCTTTCATTGATTCGCGATTTACCAAAAACGGAGGAAAAACTTCTGTATAATTATGTTCATTTATGTGAAGATCCAGCATGAAATTTATCAATGCTCTTTCCAAAGTTGCGCCTTTGCCAATGTAAACCGGGAATCCCGAACCGCTGATTTTTGCGCCGCGATCAAAATCCAATATCTTTAATTTTTTTCCGAGTTCAATATGATCCAAAGTTTTTTCTTTTTTCTCGAATGAAAAATTTTCAGGAAGCCATTGACGCGCTTCAACATTATCGGCAGCAGATTTTCCCACCGGAACCGATGAATGCGGAAGATTCGGAATGTACATCAAAATATTTTCCAATTCATCTTCAACGGATTTTAATTTTGAATCGAGTCCGGTAATTTGATCTGAAACCAATTTCATTTCGGAAAGAATTTGAGTTGTATCCTCTCCTGCTTTTTTCATTTGCGGAATTTTTGCAGACACCTGGTTTCTTTTTGATTTAAGCTCATCGGTCTGTAAAATAAGATCGCGTCTTTTTTCATCAAGTTGAAGAATTTCATCAACACGGCTTTTTTCGTTTTTATTTTCGATGCCTTGTTTTACGGCTTCAGGATTTTCACGAATGAATTTTAGATCTAACATTTTTTGCTCTTTAATTTTTAGTTATCAGTAATCAGTTTTCAGTTTTTGTCATCGCAATGCCCAATGGCAGTGGCGATCTTTGAAATTATTTAAAAAATCCGGAGATGGCTTCACTTCGTTCGCAATGTCATACTTCAAATTGTCATCGCGAGCGTAATTTGGAGATCTCAATAATGGACTAAATCAATACCCGTAATGAAAAGATAAAATAATCGCTGTCATTCCGCCTTGTTCAGAATTGGACAGCATTCAAATACATTAAACAGAATTTTGTCATTCCGGTATTTCCGGAATAAGACAAAATTCCACAATCAAACTACTTTACAACAATATTGTAAATTCTGTTTTTTACAAAAATTTCTTTTACAATTGTTTTGCCTTCAATGTGGCGTTTTACGGCATCTTCGTTAAACGCAATTTCTTTTACGAAATTTTGATCGCTATCAACAGGAACATACAAAGTTGCGCGAAGTTTTCCGTTCACTTGAACCGCCATTGTAACATCTTCAACTTTTAATGCTTCTTTATCGGCTTCAAACCAAACCGGATTTTCGAAAAGTGATTTTTCTTTGCCGAGTAATTTCCAGCATTCTTCTCCTAAATGCGGAGCAACGGGAGCTACCAAAACTGCAATTCTTTCCAAAATATATGATTGAAGATTTGGTCTGCACTTATCGAAATTTTTTGTAACTTCGTTCATCAATTCCATTAAAGATGCAACCGCAGTATTGAATCTGAAATGATTTATTTCTTCATCAAATTTATTTATCGTTTGATTTATTTTTCTGTAAACGGATTTTTCTTCGGGATTCAAATCAGAAATTATAAATAATTCAGGTGATTTATTTGCAGTCCAGATTGTTTCGTGACGCAAAAACAGATCGTAAACTCTTTGAACAAATCTATCAACGCCGACAATTCCGGTATCATTCCAATCACCGCCGGCTTCGTAAGGACCCATAAACATTAAGTAAATTCTGAAAACATCTGAGCCGTATTTTTCAATAAAGATATCAGGATTTACAACATTGCCTTTTGATTTTGACATCTTGGCACCTTGATTTGTAATTGTTCCCTGATGTATCAAAGTGTTAAACGGTTCATCTGAATTTGTCAATCCTAAATCGCGCAAAAATTTGTGAATGAATCTTGCATAAAGTAAATGCATTGTTGCGTGTTCCGCTCCGCCGACATACATATCAACCGGGACCCATTTATCGGCAAGTTCTTTATTGAAAATTTGATCATCAATTTTAGGATCCAGATAACGGAAATAATACCATGATGAATCCACAAAAGTATCCATCGTATCGGGATCGCGCTGTGCATCTTCGCCGCAGGCCGGACATTTCACATTGATAAATTCTTTATTTGTTGCAAGCGGTGATTGTCCCGCAGGTTTAAATTCAACTTCGTAAGGAAGTTCAACGGGAAGATTTTTTTCTTCAACCGGAACTTCGCCGCATTTCGGACAGTGAATTATCGGAATTGGAGTTCCCCAATATCTTTGTCTTGAAATCAGCCAATCGCGTAATCTGTAATTTATTTTTCCTTTTCCGAAATCGTTTGCTTCCAAATATTTTATAACTTTTTCAATTCCTTCATCGGAATTTATTCCCGTAAATTCGCCGCTGTTAATCATCGTTCCAACTTCTGTATAAGCAGAAGAAATTTCATCATCAATATTTGTATTTGGAGCAAGAATAACTTTGCGCAATGGAAGGTCAAATTTTTTCGCAAATTCAAAATCACGCTCATCATGTGCAGGAACAGCCATAACAGCGCCGGTTCCGTAAGTTGCCAAAACATAATCCGCAACCCAAATCGGAATTCTTTCACCGTTAACGGGATTGATAGCAAATGCACCTGTCGGAACTCCCGTTTTTTCTTTTACCGTTGAAGTTCTTTCAATTTCAGTGAGAGATTTTATTGATTCAATATATTCATCAACTTTTTGTTTGTATTCGGGTTTAACCAATTTTTGCACTAACTGATTTTCCGGTCCAAGTACAACATAAGTTACACCGAATAAAGTATCAGGGCGGGTTGTAAAAACATGAATTTCTTCATTGCTGTTTTCAACTTTAAATTTAACTTCCGCGCCGGTACTTTTACCGATCCAATTCCGCTGCATCAATTTTGTTTTTTCTGGCCAATTAATTTTATCCAAACCGACAAGCAATTCTTCAGCGTACGCGGTAGTTTTGAAAAACCATTGAGTAAGATTTTTTTGAACTACTATTGTTCCGCATCTTTCGCAATTCCCTTCGCTTTGAACTTGTTCGTTTGCCAAAACAGTTTGGCAGGATGGGCACCAATTTACCGGAGCATTTTTTCTGTAAGCCAAACCTTTTTTGTAAAGCTGCAAAAACAACCATTGATTCCATTTGTAATACTCGGGAACGCAAGTCATAAGTTCTGCATCCCAATCATACATACAACCCATTTGTTTAAGCTGAAGGCGGATGTCATCAATATTTTTCATTGTGCTGTCATAAGGATGAACTCCGGTTTTTACCGCGTAATTTTCAGCGGGCAAACCGAAAGCATCGTAACCCATCGGCTCAAAAACATTGAACCCTTTTAACTTTTTGTAACGCGCCCATGAATCTGTTGGACCGTAATTATACCAATGACCGCAATGAAGTTTTGCGCCCGAAGGATAAATAAACATTACCAAAGTATAAAGTTTATCTTTATCATTTTGAAGATCTGTTTTATGAACTTTGTTATCTTGCCAGAACTGTTGCCATTTCTTTTCGACTTCGGAATAAGGATATTTCATTTTTCTGCTTATAAATTATTTCAAAATAAACTTAAAATTATCGAAAATGCTTGCCTAATTCAAGAAGAGTTTAAAAATTTGCATTAAATTGAAATAATATTTGAAGTAATTGAAAATTGATAAAATTTATTTTAATTATTTTAAAATATTCTCAGAGGATATTTGTAAATTGAAATTCATTTTTGATTTTTATTGAAATTATTTAAGAAGTACTTATTTATTTATTTAGTAATTTAATAAACAAGAAGAATTTAAGATTGAAAATTTGAATTTTGTAATCGCGAGGCTCAATGTCAGCTGTGATCTCAGTTTTTGAAGTTCACGGAGATTGCTTCGTCATTCCATTCCTCGCAATGACATTTAGTTTTTATAAATTTAAACTGTAAACTATCAACAAAAAATAAAACAACTGAAAGCTGATTGCTGAATGCTGACAGCTTTTATCAAAGGAACACAAATGAAATTGTTTGAAGAAGGAACTTTCAAATATAACGGCGATAAACTTTTTTGCGAAAATGTTTCCGTTGAAGAAATCATAAATTCAGTTGGAACCCCCGCTTACATTTATAGCAAAAATTTTTTTGAAGATAAATACAAAGAATTTGATTCAGCTTTTGAAAATATAAAGCACTCAATTTTTTATGCGTGTAAATCAAATTTCAATTTAAATGTGATAAAAATTTTTGCTTCGTTCGGCAGCGGAATTGATGTTAATTCAGGCGGAGAACTTTTCCGCGCGATAAAAGCGGGAGTTGAACCGCAAAAGATAATTCTTTCGGGAGTTGGAAAAACGAAAGATGAAATTAAACTTGCACTTGAACACAAAATAAAATTAATAAAAATTGAATCGTTTGAAGAAGTTCAACTTATTGATAAAATTGCGCGTGAATTAAATTTAACCGCACCAATTGCAATCCGTGTAAATCCAAATGTAGATGCAAAAACACATCCTTATATTTCCACGGGACTTTCAGAAAATAAATTCGGAATTGATTCTTTTGAAGCGGTTGATTTTTTTGAAAGATGCGCACAATTAAAAAATATTTCAGTTACCGGAATTGATATGCATATCGGTTCGCAAATTTTAACCGTTGAACCTTTTATTGAAGCGACCGAAAAACTTGCTGAACTTTATACGAAAATAAAAAGTAAAGGAATTCCGCTTGAACATCTTGATATCGGCGGCGGATTTGGAGTACGATATAAAAATGAAAAAACTTTTTCACCGAAAGAATTAGCCGATGCGATTATTCCGATAATCAAAAATCTGGATTGCGAAATTATGTTTGAGCCGGGGAGATATTTCACTGCCAACGCCGGAATTTTAGTAACTGAAATTTTATATTCAAAACAGAACAAAGGAAAAAATTTCATTGTAGTTGATGCGGCTATGACTGAACTTTTTCGTCCGAGTTTGTACGGCGCTTATCATCATATTCAACCGATTAATTTAAATGAGCGAAAAGAAATTTTAGCTGATGTTGTCGGTCCCGTTTGCGAAAGTTCTGATTTCCTTGCGAAGAACAGAAAAATTGAATATTGCAATGTCGGCGATAAACTCGCAGTTATGAGTTCGGGAGCATACGGAATGGCAATGTCATCAAATTATAACGGCAGAAGAAGACCACCGGAAGTTATTGTTTCCGGAGATAAATTTTTTATCACACGCAGCCGCGAAACTTTTGAACATCTTTTATATGATGAGAAAATTGTAAAAGATTTGTTTTAACTAATAGAAATTTTCATAAGTTATTTTTATTGATAAAAAGAAGAAAGTTTTTAATTTGTTTTATATCATACCTTTTAAGTTTCATAAAAAATATAGTTGTTTTCATGAAGTTATAAAATTACAAATTATTTGAATAACAAATATTTAAAGTATGATACACGAATAAGAAAATATTGTTTTAATCATTAAAAAATAACATGGAAATTATATGGCAAATTACAAAGTAACTTCAACAGACTCTCTCAATTTCAATTTAACTTTTGAAAATAAAAAAATCGGAGAATTACTTTATGAAAAGTGGTATGCATCTAAAGCAATTCTAAAGATGTCTAACGGCGACAAATTTCAACTTGAACCAAAAGGGTTTTGGGAATCTAAAATTGAATTGAAAGAAAAAGAAAAAACTTTATTAGAATTTAAATTGGGGTGGAATGGAATAATTATCAAAACCAGTCTTAATGATACAGAAGAAAATTATTTACTTAAACTGAACGGCCTAATAAAAAGTAATTTCATACTAACTGACACTAAGAATAGTGAGTTATTAGTTGCTGAGATTAGTTCTAAACCGGATAATCTCAACTACAATTTTAATATTGAAACTACAAGGGAATTTGATAAATTCTCTAATAAAGAGGTATTAATATTAACTATAATTCATTGTATAAATTACTATATCTATATAACAACAATAGTATCAGCAGGATAAAGCTTGAACTAATAACAACGGCTGTTTGTAAATTGGGATTTGGGGTTGATTTAAAAATAATGTTATTAAATAAACTTATCGGTAAACAGATAGTGAAGTACTCTAAATGCCTGCAAAACTTATTGTTTGTTCAATTATTGAAAAAGTAAAATCACTTTTTTAACTGCTGAAGAATTTATAACAACTTGGGAAAATAAAGGTTTTTAATACTGCTAAATGCCGTATCCCCAGCAGTTCATCCCAACAACCAAATATTTTCCTTAAAGTTTATATATTCATTCTAAATTTCTTATTAATATTAAATTTTAAAATTTAATTCCGGTTGCGCGTTAAATGAAGACCGTCTAATCTTTTTAAAAAAAATTAATTTTCTTTCCTTTTATTCAAAAATTTTCAAAAATCTTTTCAAAATAATTTATTAAGATTTACTTTCGGATAAATTTATTTTTTGCACTTCTATTTTAAATTAAATTTAAAAAGTAATCCAAAATAATTTGATTACTTAATCACTTCTGATTTTCATTTATTTTAACTATAATAATATATTTCGTCTTCTTTACAAAAAATTATTTTTTTGAATAAATTTTAACTAATTTTAGTTTATGCACACTCTATCAGAACTTTGGAAATACTTCGTTAAATACAAAACCAAACTGATTTGGGGAATTGTTTTTATAATTCTTTCAAATATCGGAATGGTTTACGTTCCCGTTTTACTTAAAGACGGTATCAACGCATTACAAGGAAATGTAAGCAAAACTCAATTATTGAATTATGCAGGGTTGATAATTATCACTTCCCTGTTAAGTGGGATTTTCAGATTCTATATCCGGCAAACAATAATTGTAGTTTCACGCGAAATTGAATACGATATGCGTCAGGATTTTTGGCAGCATATTATGAAATTACCGATGCGCTTTTTCCAAAATAGTTCTACCGGTAATATAATGGCGCACGCAACAAACGATATCAATGCGGTTAGAATGTTTGTTGGTCCAGCAGTAATGTATTCAATTGATACTTCAATTAGGTTGCTTATCGTTATTGTAATTATGGCAAATTTAAGTTTAAGTCTTACCTTATACGCACTTATTCCGCTGCCGGTTTTATCTTATTTGGTTTATGTTGTCGGTAAAAAAATTCACGTTAAGTTTACAAAAATCCAGGAAAAATTTGCCGATCTCACAACAAAAGCTCAGGAAAATTTTTCTGGGATAAGAGTTATAAAATCATACGTCCGCGAAGAAAGTGAAATTACGGAATTTCAAAAATTCAGCAAAGATTATCTCGATAAAAACATGGATATGATAAAGATCCAATCTTTATTTCAGCCTGTATTATATATGGTAACAGGAATTTCAATAATAATTGTGATTTGGATCGGCGGTATCAGAATTATTCAAGGCGAATTAAATTTAGGTGAAATTTCAGCGTTCGTTATTTATTTAGGAATGTTGATCTGGCCGATGATCGCTTTCGGATGGATCGTAAATATCATTCAACAAGCATCTGCAAGCTGGAAACGATTAAAAAAAATTCTTTCGGAAGATTATGAAATTCAGGATAACAAAAACACTGATCATAAAATTACGGAAGTTAAAGGAAGCATTGAATTTAAAAATGTTTCTTTCAGATATTCTGAAAATTTAAATGATGTGCTTAAAAATTTATCTTTTAAAATTCCGGTTGGCTGCACAGCAGCAATAATCGGGCACACCGGCTCAGGAAAATCAACTTTAATAAATCTTATTCCCAGACTTTATGATATTACCGGCGGCGAAATTTTGATCGATGGAATTAATATCAAAAAATTTCCTTTAGAAATTTTAAGGCAAAATATCGGCGTTGTTCCGCAGGAAACATTTTTATTCTCTGATACTTTGGCAAATAATATTTTGTACGGCGTGCGCGCAAAAAATATGAATCTTGTTGAAAGTGTTTCGGAAATTTCGCAGTTAAAAAATGATGTTGATCAATTCCCGAATAAGTATGAAACTATTTTAGGCGAACGTGGGATAACACTTTCAGGTGGACAAAAACAGCGGACTTGCCTAGCGCGCGCTTTGGCTGTAAATCCGAGTATCTTAATTTTAGATGATGCAACAAGTTTCAACCCTGTTGCCAGCCCAAAGGATACAACC
>CBDUBH010000077.1:0-17929 GCA_965365345.1 uncultured Melioribacteraceae bacterium | reverse complement strand
GCCATTCACCGGCAATGCGGAACGGCAGAAATGGACGACCAGCCGAGTGGGGTGAATTTTTTAAAATCAAGGTCCTATATCGATGCCAACAGGTTGGGCGTACACGGCTGGAGTTACGGAGGTTTTATGACAACATCATTTTTATTAAACCATCCTGGTGTATTTAAAGCAGGAGTTGCCGGTGGGCCAGTTATTGATTGGCAATATTACGAAATTATGTACACTGAAAGGTATATGGATTCGCCTGAACAAAATCCTGAAGGATACAAAACCGCTAATCTTTTAAATTACATTGATAATTTAAAAGGAAAATTAATGATGGTTCACGGAACTTCTGATCCAACCGTAGTTTGGCAACATTCACTTCTACTTGCAGAAAGAGCTGCAAATCTAAATGTTCCGTTGGAATATTATCCGTATATTGGTCACGGACACGGAGTTATAGGCTCTGATGCAATTCATCTTTACAATAAAATTTCACGGTTTTTCTTTGATAATTTGAAAATTAATAATAACAATGAATTCTCACAAAATTGAGATGAAATGATGGATACAGAATTTTTAGCGCGGCTTCAATTCGCTTTTACAATTGGATTTCATTATATCTATCCTCCGCTAAGCATCGGACTTGGCGTAATTTTAGTTATAATGGAAGCGATGTATGTAAAAACGAAAAACAAAAAATACGAAGAGATGACGAAATTCTGGGTAAAAGTTTTCGCATTAACTTTTGCTATTGGCGTTGCAACCGGAATTGTAATGGAATTTGAATTTGGAACAAACTGGGCTTCGTATTCAAGATTCGTTGGCGATGTTTTCGGAAGTGCTTTAGCAGCCGAAGGAATTTTCGCTTTCTTTTTAGAATCCGGATTTTTGGCAATTTTAGTTTTCGGATGGGATAAAGTTTCGTATAAAGTTCATTTTTTCGGAACAATAATGGTTGCTTTAGGAGCAATGTTCAGCGCTGTTTGGATTGTTGTTGCAAATTCGTGGATGCAAACTCCTACCGGCTATCATATTGTTGATTACGGAAATTATTCCAGAGCGGAAATTACTGATTTTTGGGCAATGGTTTTTAACCCTTCAACTTTTGAAAGATTATCACACACTTTATCCGGTGCTTGGCTTGCAGGCGCATTTTTAGTTATTAGCGTAAGTGCGTATTATTTATTGAAAAATAAACATTTAGATTTTGCAAAAACATCATTGAAAATCGGAATTTCCGTTGCACTATTTGCTTCCCTTTTTCAACTTTTTACAGGACACCAAAGCGCAGATAAAGTTGCCGCAATTCAACCGGCAAAACTTGCCGCCTACGAAGCGCATTTTGATTCGAGTGCCGTTGCTGATATGTATCTTTTCGGCTGGGTTGATGAAGAAAATAAAAAAGTTGATTTCGGCATCAAAATTCCTACAATGTTAAGTTTTCTTGTTCATTTTGATCCTTCAAAACCAGTTACAGGGTTAAATGCTTTTCCCGAAGATGAAAGACCTCCGGTAAATATTATTTTTCAATCTTATCATATTATGGTTGCAATCGGGATGACATTAATTTTGATAAGTTTAATAAGTATTTATTTATGGAAAAAAAATAAACTTTTTGAAAATAAATTGTGGCTAAAGATTTTGGTCGCCTCGGTTTTACTGCCGCAAATTGCAAATCAGTTAGGCTGGCTTTCCGCTGAAGTCGGCAGACAGCCTTGGATAGTTTACGGTTTATTAAAAACTTCAGATGGACTTTCAAAAAATGTTACAAGCGATCAAATAATTTTTTCTTTGGTTTTGTTTACTATAATTTATTTGCTTCTTTTTGTGCTCTTCATTTTTTTGCTTGATAATAAAATTAAACACGGCCCTGTTCATCCCGAAGAAATTCATTCGGAATATGACAGACAAAAAGAAATTTTAGCATAACTTACGGGAGTTTAAAATGGATTTGAACTTAATTTGGTTTATACTTATTGCCGTATTGCTTACGGGTTATGCAATTTTAGATGGATTTGATTTGGGAGTTGGAGCGATCCATTTGTTTACAAAAACAGATGATGAAAGAAGAATATTTATAAATTCAATTGGACCGGTTTGGGATGGAAACGAAGTTTGGCTAGTAACTGCAGGTGGTGCTCTTTTTGCGGCTTTTCCTGAAGTTTATGCAACGGTTTTTTCTGGATTTTATACTGCTTTTATGCTTCTGCTATTTGTTTTGATTTTCAGAGCGGTTTCAATTGAATTCAGAAGTAAGCAGCCAATGAAATGGTGGCGAAATATGTGGGATGTTCTTTTCAGTTTTGCCAGTATTTTTATTGCTTTTTTAATGGGCGTTGCATTGGGAAATATTGCAACCGGAATTCCTTTAACGCCCGAAAAAGAATTTTATGGATCATTTTTAAGTTTGGTAAATCCTTTTACGGTTTTAGTTGGAATTACAACTGTTGCATTATTTATGATGCACGGATCAATTTATGTCGTAATGAAAACCGAAGGAGAACTTCACGATAAAATAAGAGGCTGGGTAAATAACACTATCATCTTTTTTGTGATTTGTTATGTAACTACCACAATGGCAACATTAATTTACATTCCTCACATGGTGGAACCCTTCAAACAAAATCCGGTCTTATTTGTTGTTGCATTATTAAATATGCTGGCAATCGCAAATATTCCGAGAGAAATTTATCACGAAAGAGATTTCTATGCATTTTTATCATCTTGTGCCGCAATAGTTGCATTAATTTCACTTTTTGCAATTGGTATTTTCCCAAATATGGTAATCTCAAATCCTGAACTTCAAAATAGTTTAACAATTTATAATGCGGCTTCATCAAAGCAAACTTTAAATACAATGCTGATAATTGCAATCATAGGAATTCCTTTTGTGCTTGCTTACACCATAAGTATTTATTGGATTTTCAGAGGAAAAGTTAAGATAAATGAGACAAGTTATTAATGATTTTTTTCTAATAAAAATTGTTAAATTGATTTTCTTTTTATACTAAATTTTTCACCCTTTTTATTGTTTTAAGTTATAATTTTTAGGGATTTTTCTTACTAAACAATTGATTTTTAATTGCGATAATTCAATTGAAATTATTACACTGTGATATTAAAACATTTTTGTCCGATTTTGTCTTGACATTACTTTAAATGAATGGTATTTTTGGACAATTCAAAAATTAAAAGCATATGATAACTGAATTCGGTAAAATTTTTATCTTTATTCTTTTGGCAGCAATTTTTGTAATGGTGGCAATCTTATTCTCAAAGTTCATCCGCCCGAATCGCCCGACAAAAGAAAAATTAATGACATACGAATGTGGAGAAAATCCGTTAGGTTCCCCTTGGATCAAATTCAATATTCGTTTTTATGTTGTTGCCTTAATATTCCTGATCTTTGATGTGGAAGTAGTTTTACTTTTCCCTTGGGCAATGGCATATAAACAATATGGAATATACGGCTATTTAGTAGGATTTACCTTCCTTGTAATTTTGGGTATCGGTATGGCTTACGAATGGCGTAAAGGTGATTTGGAATGGGCACGTCCTAAAATTAACCCGCCAAAAATTGAAGATGATCAGGTAACTATAGAAGAAAAAACCTTAGAAATAAATTTAACTCAATAAAAGAATGAAAAGTTTATTAGATAAAGAATTTAGCGATAGCAATATAGTTTTAACAACTACAGAAGATATTCTTAATTGGGCAAGACTTTCATCATTGTGGCAATTAGGATTCGGTTTGGCTTGCTGTGCAATTGAAATGATGGCAACTTCTGCTTCGCATTATGATTTTGACAGATTCGGCGTAATTCCCCGCCCTTCTCCAAGACAGTCGGACATAATTATTATTTCCGGTACCGTCACCTTAAAAATGGCAACAAGAATAAAAAGATTATATGAACAAATTCCCGATCCGAAATATATTATTTCGATGGGAAGTTGCGCAAATTGCGGCGGACCATACTGGGAACACGGCTATCACGTTTTAAAAGGGGTTGACAGAATAATTCCGGTTGATGTTTATGTTCCGGGATGTCCTCCCCGTCCGGAAGCTTTGCTTGAAGGTTTATTAAAACTTCAGGAAAAAATTAGAAATGAATCTTTGGTGAAAAAAACCGCATGAAAACACAAGAAGAAATTTTCAACATTTTAAAAGAAAAGTTTAACGATTCTGTTTTAGAATTTCAGCAGGTTCCGGTTGAACCTGTAATTATAATAGAACCGTCAGCGATAAAAAAAGTATGTTCATTTTTGAGAAAATCCGAAGAATTAAAGTTTGATACTTTAATGGTGCTTTCGGGAGTTGATGATGCTAATGGTGAAAAGATCCAGAATGAAGATGGTTCTACTTCTATAAATGGTGGAACTTTAAGTATCTATTATCATCTTCATTCAATAGAAATAAATCATAAAGTTCTTTTAAAAGTTTCCTTATCAAGAGAAAATCCGGTTACTGAATCAGTAGAATCCGTTTGGAAAACAGCGGATTGGCATGAAAGAGAAGCATTTGATATGTTCGGGATTAAATTTCTTAATCATCCGAACCTTACGAGAATTTTAATGCCTGATGATTGGGAAGCTGGATATCCACTAAGAAAAGATTATCGTAATCCCGAATTTTATAACGGAATGAAAGTTCCTTATTAATTTTAACATGAGATTGTAAAAAGAATGGCGCTTAAAACTGAAGAAATGGTTTTAAATATGGGACCTCAACATCCTTCAACACACGGGGTTTTGAGGTTGGAACTTGAACTTGATGGTGAACTGGTTGTTGATGTAAAGCCGCATATCGGTTATTTACACAGGTGTTTTGAAAAACATGCTGAATCTATGACCTATCCTCAAGTAATTCCATATGTTGACAGATTGGATTATTTGGCTTCGATGTACAACAGTTTCGGTTATGCCGTTACAGTTGAAAAGTTTTTAGGAATCGAAGTTCCAGAAAGAGTTCAATATATACGCGTTATAATTGGCGAATTGCAAAGAATTGCGTCACATTTGGTTGCTCTTGGAACTTATGGTGTGGATATAGGCGCGTTTACCCCATTTTTATATTGTTTTAGAGATCGTGAAAAGATTTTAACTCTTTTTGAAATGACATGCGGTGCAAGATTACTTTATAATTATATGTGGATCGGTGGACTTTCACATGATCTTCATCCTGATTTTGTGCCAAAAGCAAAAGAATTTGTAAAAGAATTCAGACCAACTATTAAAGAGTTAAACAATCTTTTATCATATAATAAAATATTTGTCGAAAGAACCGCTAATGTCGGTATTTTGCCGTTAGATACTGCAATTAATTACGGTATAACCGGACCAATGCTTAGAGCTAGCGGATTAAAATTTGATTTAAGAAGAAATGATCCTTATTCAATTTATGACAGATTTGATTTTGATATTCCCGTTGGACAAGGATTGATGGGAACTGTCGGCGATAGTTGGGATAGATATTATGTACGTATTCTTGAAATGGAAGAAAGTTTAAAAATTATTGAACAGGCGTTAGAACAATTGCCTGAAGGAGATATAAATTCGGCTATTCCCAAAAGAATTAAACCTGCTGCAGGCAGTATTTACGGAAGAGTTGAAAATCCTAAAGGTGAACTCGGATTTTTTATAATTAGTGATGGCTCAACAAGTCCTTTCAGAGTTAAAGTTAGAGCTCCTTCTTTCGTTAATTTAAGTGTTCTCGGAAAACTTTGCCGCGGACATTTAGTAGCAGATGTAATTACAATTTTAGGAAGTATTGATATAGTACTTGGAGAAATAGACAGATAATGTATGATTTATTAAACTCAATATTCGGTAATGAATATTTAGCAGCTATAATTACCGCAGCATTGCCCTTACTAATTTTCATTTTACCTTTCGCATTATTTGCAGTGCTTGCTGAAAGAAAAGTTTCGGCATTTATGCAAGACCGTGTCGGGCCAAACAGAGTTGGACCTCAGGGAATTCTTCAAACTGTTGCAGATATTTTGAAGTTGATTCAGAAAGAAGACATTGTTGCTGCAGATACTGACAAAAAACTTTTTAATCTTGCGCCTGTATTGGTTTTTGTCGGAAGTTATGCTGCATTTGCCGCTATTCCTTTCTCCAGTGCTTACATTGGATCAAATATTGATTTAGGAATATTTTACATTTTGGCAATTTCAAGTTTGGCAGTTGCCGGAATTTTAATGGCAGGCTGGGCTTCTAATAATAAATATTCGTTACTAGGTGCAATGAGATCTGTTGCACAAATAATAAGCTACGAAATTCCAACCGCTCTTGTAATTTTAACAGTTGTTATAGTTACTGATTCTCTAAATCTCGGAGTTATCAGTGAATTTCAAACTGCTTATTTCTGGAATTGGAATATTTTAGGAGGTAATTTACCTTTACTTCCAAAATTACTCCTGATTCCTTTTATGATCGTAGGATTTGTAATTATTTATGTAAGTACTTTAGCTGAAGTCAACAGAACTCCTTTTGATATTCCTGAAGCTGAAAGCGAACTTGTAGCAGGTTATCACACTGAATATACCGGGATGAAATTCGCAATGTTCTTTTTGGCTGAATATGCTAATATGTTTGCAGTATCGGCAATTGTAACTGCTTTATTTTTCGGTGGATATCAATCACCTTTTGGTTATTTGGGAAATTTAATAGGTTTAGAAATTTTAATTCCTTTTGAACAATTATTTTGGTTTACGGCAAAAGGTTTGTTTTTTGTATTCGTTCAAATGTGGTTACGCTGGACTTTGCCAAGATTGAGAGTTGATCAGTTAATGACAGTTTGTTGGAAATATCTGATTCCTTATGCATTTGTTAATTTAATAATTGTCGCATTAATCATTTTACTTTAATATGAAACAATACTTTAAAAATACATGGGATGCAATTTGGACGGTTCTCGTCGGCATGAAAATTACATTCAATCATCTTTTCAAGCCATCGGTTACTATTCAATATCCTGATGTAAAAGTTGCATTACCCGAAAGAGCAAGAAACCGTTTGTTTGTTAACATGGATGATTGTATTGGTTGCGATCAATGTGCAAGAGCATGCCCTGTTAGCTGTATAACTATTGAAACTGTAAAATCAGTTCCGGGTGAAGATCTTGGTAAAACTTCTAACGGAAAGAAAAAAGCGCTTTGGGTCACTCAATTTGATATTGATATAGCTAAATGCTGCTATTGCAGTCTTTGTGTTTATCCATGCCCTACTGAATGCATAAAAATGACTGATGTATATGAA
The DNA here is from genome assembly GCA_965365345.1 of uncultured Melioribacteraceae bacterium. Classification (GTDB taxonomy): domain Bacteria; phylum Bacteroidota; class Ignavibacteria; order Ignavibacteriales; family SURF-24; genus CBDUBH01. Next base: position 10,684 of record CBDUBH010000077.1, on the reverse strand, counting down.
TTTGCTGAATACGAAAGAGAAAATTTCATTTACAGATTTTCAACATTAACCGAAGCAGAAGCGGCAGAGAAAAAAGAAAATTACGCAAAGGTTGAAGCTGAAAAAGCAGCGCAAAAAGCTGCTGCGGCTGCCGGTAAAACTGATACTGCTGCCGTAAAACCTGAAGCAGCACCCGGAGTTAAAAAAGTTGCTCCTCTTCCAGAAGGAAGTGTTGCCGAACAAAAATTACCAAAAGATAATCCGGCAAATACTGAATTAAATCAAAATAAGTCAGAAAATAATTCATAAAATATTTCGGCTATAACTAATGAATATTTACGATATAGTTTTTTACCTGTTTTCTATAATAACTATTGTTTCCGCAGTAATTGTGGTAACATCAAAAAATATTGTCTATTCAGCTTTCAGTTTAATGTTTACATTTTTCGGAGTGGCTGGTTTCTACGTATTGTTGGGAGCTGATTTCCTTTCAATTGTACAAATTGTTGTGTATTTAGGAGGCATTTTAATTTTGTTGCTATTTGGTGTAATGCTTACAAATAAAATAACAAATGTACAAATAAGAACTGGATCTGTTCAGATTATTCCTGCAATTTTAGGAGTTGGAGTTCTCGCCGGATATTTGATTCATGTTTTGATAAATACCGAATGGCAATCTTTTTCAAAGCAATTGCCGAATAACAGTACAATTGGTGATCTTGGCCATCTATTAATTACAGATTACGTTTTAATATTTGAATTGTTAGCAATATTGCTTTTGATCGCCTTGGTTGGTGCGGCAATGATAGCTCGAAAAGAAGAAAATTGATTTGTTTAATGTATTCTAAAAGGTAAGTAAAAATGAAAGAAAAAAAGAAAAATAGATTCATTCTAAAATTAATTAACGGATATTTTAAAATTAGATTTCGGAGTCTGACTTGGAACAAGTTGGATTAAATCATTTTCTGTTTGTTAGCGCAATACTTTTTTCATTGGGCATTTTTGGAATTGTTACCAGAAAAAATGCAGTAATGGTTTTAATGGGTTTGGAATTAATTCTAAATGCTGCAAACATTAATTTTGTTGCGTTTTCTAAATACGGAGATTTTGGTTTAAACGGTCAAGTTTACGCCTTGTTTGTTATTGTATTGGCAGCCGCAGAAGCAGCCATTGCATTGGCAATTGTATTAAATATTTATAAAACTTTCTCTACTGTAAACGTAGATGAAATTGATAACTTAAAAGAATAAAATATATTATGGCGGAATCAAATTTACTTTATATTTCTTTGGTCATATTGTTTCTTCCCCTGCTTGGGTTTGCAACATTAATTTTCTTTGGGAATAAAATACCCAAAGCTCATTTGCTTGAAACCTTTATTCTTTTTATAGGATTGGGACTTTCGATTTATGTCGGATTTGGCAAACTTGCTTATTATCTCAATCAAAATCTAATTATGGAAGGTACATGGATCAAATTCTGGAATATTCCGGGATTGGGAACAATTAATATTGATCTGGGAATAAAGCTAGATAATTTAACTGTAATCATGCTTTTTGTTGTAAATCTTATAAGCTTCCTTGTACATTTGTTTTCCATCGAATATATGAAAGGTGATAAACGATACACAAGATATTTTGCATACTTGGGTATTTTTACTTTTTCAATGCTTGGCATTGTTCTAACACATAACATCCTAATGATGTATATTTTCTGGGAATTAGTGGGATTATCTTCATATTTACTAATTGGATTTTGGTTTGAAAAAGATTCAGCGGCAAATGCAAGTAAAAAAGCGTTTTTGGCAAACAGAGTCGGTGATCTTGGAATGTTTATTGGTATTATGATCTTGTTTACTCATTATCATACTTTTACTTTTGACACAATTTTTGCACAAATTGGCGCTGGAAATCTTCCTTTTAACAGTACTGCCTGGTTGACCGCTGCTGGAATATTAATATTTTTCGGTGCCGTTGGAAAATCAGCTCAATTTCCTTTACATGTTTGGCTTCCAGATGCAATGGAAGGCCCAACTCCGGTTTCTGCATTGATTCATGCTGCTACAATGGTTGCTGCCGGTGTTTATCTTGTAGCAAGAATTTTTGTTATGCTTACTGCAGATGCAATGTTATTTATAGCAATTATTGGTGTGATAACTTCATTTATTGCTGCTACTATTGCTTTAACTCAAAATGATATTAAAAAAGTTTTGGCATATTCAACTGTTAGTCAACTTGGATATATGGTAATGGCACTTGGAGTTGGCGCTTACTCTTTTGCATTTTTTCATCTTGTAACGCACGCATTTTTCAAAGCAAGTATGTTTTTAGGTTCAGGTTCTGTTATTCACGCAATGCATCATGAACAAGACATTAGAAAAATGGGCGGTTTAAGAAGAAAGATGCCTATTACTTATGCTACATTTTTAATTGCTACATTAGCAATTTCAGGAGTTCCTTTTACATCAGGATTTTTAAGTAAAGATGGAATTCTAGCAGGAACTTTGGCTTTTGGAACTTTAACCGGACATTGGCTAATACCAATTCTAGCTTTTATAGTTGCATTAATGACGGCTTTCTATATGTTTAGATTAGTTATCCTGACTTTTCATGGCGAGCCAAGAGATCATCACAAATTTGATCATGCGCACGAATCGCCTAAAACTATGGTATTGCCTTTAATAATTCTTTCCGGATTATCAATATTCTTTTGGTATTCAATAAACCCATTCAATCCTGAAAACGGATGGTTTTTAGATAAATGGATAAAAACTCCGACAACTGTGACCCCTGAAAATACAAGATTTGATTTTATGAAATCTGAAGTTATTGAAGATCATCCCGGAATTCGTAGATCAGTGGATCAACATCCTGTGGAAGGTGTTTCGACAGTTGTACATTCGGAAAAGTATGTTCACACAATGCACGCTGTTCATTATACCGCCCTGTTTTTATCCTTAGCTTTGGGTGGATTAGGAATATTATTCGCGTTTCTTTTATATCAATGGAAAAAGATCAATCCTGATTTGATTGCAGAGAAATTAAAACCTCTATATAAATTTTCATTAAATAAGTGGTTTATTGATGAATTTTATCAAGCATCATTTATAAACGGTACACTTAAATTTAGCCGTGCTTTGTCTTGGTTTGATGCTAAAATTATAGATGGAATTGTTGATGGTACTGCGTCAGTTACAAAAGGACTTTCAAAAATATATGGTTGGTTTGACAGTAATATTGTTGATGGTCTAGTTAATTTTTCAGCTTTTTTGAGCGGTTCAATAGGTCTTTTATTCAAAAAAGTTCAAACCGGAAAAGTTCAAACCTATGTGGTCTTATTGATTTTTTCAGTGTTAATTTTGTTGTTCATTATCCAATAAATAAATTTTGCGATTTTAAGTAGAACTTAATTTGAGGCTTTAGATAATATGAAATTTCCATGGCTATCTTTAATTACATTTTTACCTATTCTTGGTATGATTATTATTTTATCTTTACCGAAAGGTCAAGAAAAATTAGTAAAAACCATCACACTAGTTTTTACGGGACTTCAAGTTATCATCGCTTTTGTAATTATGAGCGGTTTTAACTATACAATGCCCGGAGTTTTTGATCAAAATTCCTTTCAATACATTGAAAAATTCAGATGGATTGAAATCTCGGGATTATCATGGATAGGCGATGTAAGAATTGACTATTTTTTAGGTATTGACGGAATTAGTGCACCTATGATATTGCTTACTGCAATCATAAGCTTTATTGCCACTATTTCATCATGGAATATTACTAAATCCGTAAAGGGTTATTTTGCATTGTTTTTATTATTGGATACAGGAATGATGGGAGCTTTTGTAGCACTTGATTTCTTCCTTTTCTATGTATTTTGGGAATTAATGTTACTTCCTATGTACTTTTTAATTGGAATTTGGGGTGGACCAAGAAAAGAATATGCAGCTATTAAATTCTTTATCTACACTCTTTTGGGTTCAGTTTTTATGCTTTTGGTTATGATCGGGTTATACTTTAGTGTAAAAGTTGATGGCGCTTATACTTTTAATATGCTTGCAATGATGAATCCTGAAAATTATACCCAAAATGGAATACTTTCTCCATTTAATCCGAATAACTTAAGATTTATTGCATATATAGCTTTATTTTTAGGATTTGCAATTAAAATTCCAATGTTTCCTTTCCACACTTGGTTACCTGATGCACACGTTGAAGCTCCAACTCCTATTAGCGTTATCCTTGCCGGAGTTTTACTGAAATTAGGAACCTATGGAATTATTCGAATCAGTTATCCGATATTCCCTGAAATAACTCAACAATTAGTTTGGTGGATTGCACTTTTTGGAATGATCAATATTATTTATGGTGCCTTTTGTGCATTAGCTCAAAAGGACTTCAAAAAACTTATTGCCTATTCCTCAGTTTCGCACATGGGTTATGTGATGTTAGGAATGGCCTCTTTAACAACTACTGGATTAAGTGGAGCTATTTTCCAGATGTTTAACCACGGTACAATTACCGCAATGCTCTTTTTGATCGTAGGTATCATATATGATAGAGCACATACAAGAGGACTTGATGAATTTGGTGGACTTGCAACTCAAATGCCCGTTTATACCGGATTTGTAACTGTTGCGTTTTTTGCAGCTATCGGTTTACCAAGTATGAGCGGTTTTATATCGGAAGCTTTTGTATTTTTAGGAGCTTTCAGCGTTGAAAGTATTAGAATTCTAACAATAATTTCTACTTTAGGAATTTTATTGGGTGCTGCTTATATGCTTTGGGCATTACAAAGAATTTTCTTTGGAAAATTGAATGAAAAATGGGCAACCTTAGCGGATATGGATAGACGCGAATATATTATGCTTATTCCTTTAACAATTATAATAATTTTCTTAGGGGTTTATCCGGCAGCAATGTTAAGTATAATGAATACTTCCGTAAATGGATTGGTAGATTTTTTACAAAGAGTTCCTGCAAGTTATACATCTATTAGTGGATTTTAATAATGAATATGGAATTTAATTTAAGTTCAATATATTACAGTTTGGGTCTAATAGGACCGGAAATAATTATTTCAGCTTTTTTACTTATTGTTGTAATTGCTGATCTTATTTTTCATAATAATAAAAAACCGCTGCCGTACATTTCATTGGCAGGTATTTTAATTGCTTCATATTTTATAATTGAGCAATTATCATTAAGCGGATTTGCATTCAGCAAAATTAGTAGTGATTCAAATTTTGGAATGATCACTGTTGATTCTTTTGGTGGTTTTTTTAAGATAATTGTTGCTATTTCAACTATTTTGGTTATCATTTTTAGTTTTTCATCTGATGAAGTGAAAAAAAGTGTTGATAGATTAGGCGAATACTACACACTTATTTATGGTATGGTGCTTGGAATGTTCATAATGATTTCAGCATCAGATCTAATATTAATTTATCTTTCACTTGAACTTCTTTCTCTATCATCTTATGTTCTTTCAGGTTTTACAAAACTTAGAGATAGAAACAGTGAAGCGGCATTAAAATATTTGATTTACGGAGCTGTTTCTTCCGGGCTTATGTTATTCGGTATTTCCCTGTTTTATGGTCTTACAGGAACTACGAATCTTTATATGATTAATACTTTAATCCAAGGATCTCAAATTAATACCGTAACCTTGACTTTTGCGACAGTTTTGGTTTTTGTGGGAATTGGTTACAAGATTTCAGCCGCACCGTTCCATTTTTGGACTCCAGATGTTTATGAAGGAGCTCCAATTACAATTACAGCATTTTTATCAGTTGCAAGTAAAGCAGCCGGATTTGCATTATTAATAAGATTTATTAAAACCACTTTTGTTGTTTCAGTAAGTCCTGCAGGAAATTGGCAAATGCTTGAAATTTTCCCCTGGCAGGAATTTATTTCGATTATTTCGATTCTGACAATGACAATTGGAAACTTCTCTGCATTATGGCAAAATAATGTTAAAAGAATGCTTGCTTATTCAAGTATTGCACATGCCGGATATTTATTGTTAGGATTGGCAGTTTTATCAAATCAAGGTTTAGTGGCAATTCTTGTTTACTTCTTCTTTTACGCATTGATGAATTTAGGTGCTTTCTTTGTAGTGATGTTAATTGCAAATAAAATTGGAAGTGAAGATCTACAGGATTATAAAGGTTTAGGATATATAACTCCATTTGGTGGTGTTGCATTAACAATTTTTGTTGTTTCTTTAATTGGTTTGCCTCCTTCTGCCGGATTTATCGGAAAACTTTATATCTTTATTGCATTACTTGATGCGCAAATGTTCGTGCTGGCAATAATTGCAGTATTGAACACTGTAGTTTCTTTATATTACTACATTAGAGTAGTTAAAGAAATGTTCTTATCAAAACCTGAAGCAGGACAAGTTTCAGAATTCAAGATCTCAACAGCGAATCTTGCATTAACAACCGCTTTATTGATTCCGATACTTCTTTTCGGGTTATATTTCACACCGATTATAAATTTTGCCAAAAGTTGTATTACGATTTTTGGAATTTAATAAGAAAAATTAAATTGAATAAAAAGACTTCCTTGAAGGAAGTCTTTTTTTGTTAATTTGACATTTAATCTGATTTTATTAAATTATCAAAATGCAAAGCATTTCGGCTTACTAAAATGAAATTTCCTATTTATTTAGATAACCATTCAACTACAAAAATTGATGATGAAGTTATAAAACTTATGCTCCCCTATTTTACCGAAAATTATGGGAATGCTTCAAGTAAAAGTCACTCTTTTGGTTGGATGGCTGAAGAATCTGTAGAATTTTCCCGCGAAATTATTGCAAATTTTATTGGTGCAAATAAAAATGAGATAATTTTCACAAGCGGAACAAGTGAATCAAATAATTTTATTTTAAAAGGAATTGCTGAAAGCGTTAAAGAAGAAATTCACGTTATCACTTCAAAAACTGAACATCCGTCAGTTTTGGAAACATTAAAATTTCTTTCAAGGAAGAATGTTAAGGTTACTTTTCTAAATGTGGATTCTTACGGATTAATTGATTTAAATGAATTGGAAAGTTCAATAACTGCAAAAACAAAATTAGTTTCCATAATTGCTGCAAATAATGAAATTGGAACAATCTCTCCATTAAAAGTAATTGGAGAAATTTGCAAAAAAAATAATATTCTTTTTCATTCGGATGCTGCACAAGCAATTGGAAGAATTAACTTTGATGTAAATGAGCTTAATTTGGATTTTGTTTCTTTTAGTGCTCATAAAAATCACGGACCAAAAGGAATTGGAGCTACATTTATCAGAAAGAAAAATCCAAAGATTAAAATCATTCCATTAATTCATGGCGGCGGACAGGAAAATCAATTACGGGCAGGGACTTTAAATGTACCCGGAATTATTGGTTTTGGTAAAAGTGTTGAAATTTCAAAAAGAGATTTTCAAGATAACAGCCGGATTAAAAGCTTAAGAGATAAATTACAAAATTCTTTAACTTCGGAATTTCCGGATTTTGTTGTAAACGGGCATCCTGAAAATAGATTGCCTAACAATTTAAATATGATTTTCCGGAACGTAAATGTTGATAAATTATTTTTACAAACACGAAATATCGCTTTTTCAACTACAAGTGCCTGTGCATCTGCAAAAGCAGAAGAAAGTCATGTTTTAAAAGCGATTGGAATAAATAAGGATCTATTGAAAAATTCTGTAAGATTTGGATTAAGTAAATTTACAACAGAAGAAGAAATTGATTATGCAATTTCAACTTTAGTTGAATCCATAAAAAATATCAGGAAATTTTCATATTTTTAAATTTGAATTAAATTAAGGAAAGAAATGGAAAATCATTATGATTATCTAATTAAAAATGAAGAAGTTTTTCTAAACTTTTTAAGAGAAAAATATCCTGTTGTTAACAAATCAAATTTATTTTTACGTGATTTGGAATATGGGATAAAACATTTTTTCGAATTAAAAGGAGAAAAAATGGATTATGAAAAAATTTCAAAAGTTGCAAAAAATCTCATTTCTAAACTTGAAAAAGAAAATAAATTGGAACTGGTTTTTAAAAATACCTGGAAAGTAAACTTAATTGGGAAAGATGATGTTATTAATTCAGAAACATCAAATACAAATGATGTAACTTTAAGTGATAATAAAGTTAAACAATAATTTTGAAAGGGCATGTTATGAATGGTGAAACAGTTGAACAAACAGCTCTCACTTTAACAGAAAAAGCTATAAAAGAAATTAAAAGAATCAAACAAGAAAGCAGTATTCCGGAAGAACATGGATTAAGAATCGGAGTAAAAGGAGGCGGTTGTTCAGGTTTATCTTACACAATGGGATTTGATTCAGTTGCAAAAGATACAGATACAATAATTAAAAATGAAAATATTGACCTTTATATAGATGGAAAAAGTTTATTCTATCTTTCAGGAACTGTTCTGGATTTTTCTGACGGACTAAACGGTCGCGGTTTTGTTTTTACGAATCCTAATGCAAAAAAAACCTGCGGTTGCGGTAGTTCTTTTGGTACTTAGTTAATCTTAATTAAAAATATCGAGGGCAAAATTAAATTTAGTAGAAAGGAGTCATTTAATGGCAAAATATGAACTTCCCTCACTTCCCTATTCATTTGATGCTTTGGAGCCTTATATTGATGCAAAAACGATGGAAATTCATCATGATAAGCATCATGCAGCGTATGTGAATAAACTTAATGAAGCAATTCAAGGAACAGATTCAGAAAAAATGTCGTTAGAAGAATTGTTAAAATTTGTTTCAAAGCAGCCTGTTGCGGTTAGAAATAATGGCGGCGGACATTATAATCATTCTTTATTTTGGGAAATTCTTAAAGTGAATGAAAATGGAAAACCAAGCGGTGCTTTGGCTTCGGATGTTGAATCAACCTTTGGATCTTTTGAAGAATTTAAAAAGAAGTTTTCTGATGCAGCTGCAACTAGATTCGGATCCGGCTGGGCTTGGCTTTTAGTTGGTGTTGATGGTAAACTTGCGGTTTCTTCAACTCCCAATCAAGATAATCCCTTAATGGATGTTGCTGAAACAAGAGGAACTCCAATTTTAGGATTGGACGTATGGGAACATGCTTATTATTTAAAATATCAAAATAAACGTCCTGAATATATTGAAAATTTCTGGAACGTAATTAATTGGGATGAAGTAAGCAAACGTTACGAAGCAGCAAAAAAATAAAATAATAATTTCAATGAATATTTTGACCCGGTTTATTTAAACCGGGTTTTTTATTTATAAAAATCATTTATTATATTTAAATAAATTATTTGGAAATTTATAATAACAGATGATTATCACTATAATTTCAACTCTAATATCTCCTTATGAAAGATTCCACTCGTTACAAACTAAATAAAATTTCCAAATTGATTTTGATAATCTCGGTTATTTTAGGAATTTCCGCTATTATTTTAGAGTACGGATTTTATTTTAGTACAAAGATAAATTCTCTTTTGCATGGTTTTATTATTTTGGTGCTGTTTATCTTTGTAGCATATCAATTTTTTCAACTTTATTTAGAAAAAAATAAAAAATTATATATCCGCCAAAGAAAAATTGAATTTATTATTACCGGATTAATTATAATTGAGCTTTTCCTTTACATTCTGGATTTTGATTTTATTAATAGAATCGGGCTTTATTTTAATTTTAAAGATATTGCGGTTTTTTATATTATTTTGGCTCAAGTTTTTATTGTTATCAGAATAATTTTAGGCGGATTACGATTTAATTTAAAAGTCCTGGCTTCAAAAATAAACCCATCAAGATTATTCGCGCTAAGTTTTTTTATAACAATTACTATTGGAACCGGATTTTTATTATTGCCTAAAGCATCAGTTGGAAGAGGAATTTCTTTTGTTGATGCCCTTTTTACTTCAACAAGTGCAGTTTGTGTTACCGGTTTAGCAACGCTTAATACAGCAAATGATTTTACCTTATTCGGTAAAACAATAATTTTGCTTTTAGTGCAGATAGGAAGTCTGGGATTAGTAACATTCACAACTTTTTTTGCAATATTTCTTTCAGGAGGAATAGGTTTACGCGAAAGAATTTTACTGCAGGATTTTCTTGGTCAGGAAAACATTGGAAAAGTAACAAATATTCTTTACATAATTATTGCTACCACATTTGGAATCGAAATTTTTGGAGCTGTATTTCTTTATTTCACATCACAAACAGTTTTTGCTAATTTCGGTGAAGCGGCATTCAGTGCAATTTTTCATTCAGTGATGGCTTATGCAAACGCGGGATTTTCATTATATTCTTTAGGTTTGTTTGATCCTTCGGTTCGTGAAAATCATCTTTATACAACTATAATAACTTTTCTTATTATTGTTGGTGGATTAGGAATACCTACTTTGATAAATTTATTTTCAAGAAGATTTTTTACATCAATGCCATCAAAGGTGAGAAATAGAATTACATTGCAAACAAAGTTAATTCTTTTTACCACTATTATGCTGATTTTAATCGGCACAGTTTTAACATATTATTTGGAATATAATAATTCATTAAATGGATTGAATAATTTTTCAAAATGGCATGCTGCATATTTTCAATCTGTTTCTTCAAGGACTGCCGGATTTAATACTGTAGATATAAGTCTGTTTTCAAATTCAACAGGCTTAATTTATAATTTCTTAATGTTCGTTGGTGCTTCACCT
>CBDUBH010000076.1:0-18068 GCA_965365345.1 uncultured Melioribacteraceae bacterium | reverse complement strand
GAATGGTCTTGATATACAATATGATGGAGGGAACTGGACAACCATATTTAATAATAGTACAAAAGAGGCAACTCCTTGGGTACAACCGCCATTTTCAAATATAGGCTATCACACTATATCTATTAAATGGTGGGATGATAAAGGAGAATCTCATTTACGTGAATATGATGTATATATCACAAACAAAAGTCAAAAACTTTATAAAGATAATTATGGAAATTCAATTACCTTGTGGGATGGAGGTGATCCCACTAAAGTTATTTTAATTTCTGAAGGTTTTGATCCATATAATACTGCATATTCAGAATATTTAAGATATAAAGGGAGTGCTTTATTCGAACCACTTTTGCAAAGGGGATATAGAATATATTTTCTTAATTACGCTTTTAATAGTCAAGATATGCGAAATTCAGCTGCTATTTATAATTCAGCAGCTAGATTTATTTCAGATCTTAATTCCAACCAATCTATGCTAGCTGCAGGTGTAAGTATGGGCGGAGTAATTGTAAGATATGCATTAACTTTGGCGGAGAATAATAATAATCCCTTACCATTTTATAAATTTGTTTCAATTGATGCTCCTCAAAAAGGAGCAATATTTGATAGACCATTACAAGATTTCTTTATTGAACAGGATATTTCAGATTTCAAAAGACATGGGTTCAAAAATGATGCTGCCAAACAATTATTGATATATAATAGTTATGGAAATTTAAACACTTCATTTTATAATGAACTTAATAGTTTGAATAATGGATTAGGTTATCCTACTTTAACAAAAAATATTGGTATATCTTTTTCAAACAATTCAATTAATTCCGGAGATGGTAGATGGGTTGTTATTACCTATACGATAGGATTATTTATTCCAGGGAATTTAATATATAAATCCTCATGGCTTAATGATGAGATTAAAGTGCCAGGTTCATTATTGCCAAAAGATTTATTAGAAAGTAATAATTCTCCATTTTTAACAGGTATGGTGAAAGTAGAAAGAGATCCAAATAATCACCCAACATTTATTCCTTATGTAAGTTCCTTGGATATTGAAAATGGAGAGTCCAAATTTGATATTAAAATAGCTACTAAGCTAAAAAATTACTTTCATGATGAATTTCCTCTGGAAATAATCGATACAATATTAAAGTCAATTATAGATCCTTATAATATAACTGTTAATCAAAAATTTGAATTTGATGGAATTGAAAATTCAATTCAAAAAGCATATTATAATTTCCCATTTCAGCTTCATCTTCCGCAGACTATCGAAAAAAATAACAGAACATACAAATTCGCAGGATGGGAGCAAAACGCAAGCGGAATACTTACACCGACAGACAATCAAACATATGCATTTGCAGCACTTTATAAAATGGTTAATAAGTCGAACTATCCTTTAACTTTTTCCAAGAACCACCAAAGAAAAGTGATAAAAGATAATAGTGGAAACTTACATTTAGTATATGAAAGCATGGACCATGTTTGGTATGAAAAAAGCACTGATAACGGTGCGACTTGGACTGTGCAAAATGGCGGAAAATCATTAAGTTCCTATGATGGTAGAAATCCTTCGATTGATTATTTTTATCATACTATGACAGGTAAAAACGTTATAGCAATTGCTTATAATGATTTACAGGATGTAAAGCTTAAAATATTTGTTGATGGTGTAATTAAAAAGGATTTAATAGTTTTGAATTCTGTGACTTATACTACTGATGATAATTATAAACCTTCGGTTATTTGTACAAGTAATGAAAACATTATGGTTTTTATTAATGATATTGACATTCATTACAGAAGGGGTTTATACGAAGTTTATCAAGATAGATTTACATGGCAAAATGAAAGTGTTGTTGGTTTATCAAATCCTCTTGAAAATAACCACAAAAATTTAGCGGTAGGTTCCACAGTATCTGTCTCAACCATGACCTTTCACTTGGCATGGGAGGAAACAGGGAGCTACTCATCAAAGATAAGGTATATGAATTTAACAGGTAACACATCAACATCTATTTTTACAGAATCCGCTATGGAAGAAGTATCTGCCGGAAGCGGATTTTCTTATAATTTAGATCCTTCTATTACAATTTTAAGTGGTAAACCATACGTAAGTTGGCTGGCAAATGCAGGATACGGAATTTCAAATTCAATGGCTATGTGTAAAAGCAGAAGCGCTCAGAATTCATGGAGCAGTTTCTTAGGTAAATACGGTAGCTATATAAATTCACCTTCAATAAATAAAACAAATGACGGAAAAATTATTTTAGTATGGAGTGAAGAAAACGGAGCTAAGACTTATTCTCATACTAACGGAAGTATAAAACTATTATCTGCTCAAGGTAAATATATTCAAGCAACAAACGGATCATCACTTATTACTGCAAATGCAATTGTTTTTAATAATTCCGCTGTACCTTATAGCTTTATTACCGTAAATGATATTGCTACTCAAACCGGACAATCCACAGATAAAGTATTAGCAGATTCCGATCCTTCTAAAGTAATAATAACTGAAGGAAGAACTGCTGTAATTATCAAAGACAGCGCATCATTCTTATTCAACATTAAAAACATAAAAGTAGACGGACAGAATGTGACATTTAAATCCTTAGATGATACAGCTGTTGTAAATACATTTGAAAAGATGAATCAGTATGTTATAAGTAATCCTTTTACAATAACAGATAATTCTGAATTCTATGTAAGCGCTTCATATTTTACAACAGATTCAATAAAAGCGCTTGCTGCATTATCAAAAGACGGTAAAATTGAAGTGAAAGCAGAATTGATTGATGCTGCAACCTGAAAGTCAATATCATCATTTAATAAAAAAGTTTTTTCAAGCAACTATTTATTCAGCAATATCGATAATTCGTTTAAAATCAATACAAATGGTGTTGGAAATAAATCCGTTTACATAAAGTTAAATATCAATACAAATCTTGATAATTGTGAAGTTAATATTATCAGAAACTACTATAATGATGTAGAAGGCGAAGTATCGGTAAACAGCAGTGTCAATTTAAATGAAATTGAACTGGTAACTTCTTATGATTTATTGACAAATTATCCTAATCCTTTTAATCCTTCAACTAACATAAGCTATCAAATGCCGGAAGCCGGATTAGTTACTCTTAAGGTTTTTGATATGTTGGGTCAGGAAGTAGCAACGATTGTTAATGAAGTTAAAGATGCCGGAAAACATTCAGCAGTATTTAACGCAAGTCATTTATCAAGCGGAACTTACATTTATGAAATTAAAGTAAATGACTTCAGAAAAACTCAGAAGATGATGTTAGTGAAATAAAATCATTTTTATTATTTAATTTAATCGCCGGAAAAATTCCGGCGTTTTTGTTTTTAAATTTATCAAATTAAAATTTATCTTTATAGGTTAGTATTTTTTAATTCACCTAAATTTTTGAGAAAAAAAATATGAAAAAAACAACTTCCGAAACACGTAAATACAGAACTGAAATGAATGAAAGAATTTTGAATTCAGGGTTCAGGGATTTCAATAAATTTTTTGCGCTTGATAACAAAGCTTATATTGATGGCGCGCTGAACGCAAAAACAAAAGAATTGATGGGACTTGTAGGTTCAATGGTTTTACGCTGCAACGATTGCATTTTTTATCACATTGACCGTTCAATTCAAGAAGGCGCAACGGAACAGGAATTATACGAATCATTCAATATCGCCTTAATAATAGGCGGCTCGATTGTAATTCCGCATCTTCGTTATGCAATGCAAATCATGGATGAAATATTTGCAGAAAAAGAAAATTCAACTGAAGAGAGTAAATGAAAAAGTTTTTAATCATTCCGAAAAATATTGTTACGGCAAATCCCGAAAGTGAAATTCTGAAAAATCATGCTGTGGAAATTTCAGGAAATAAAATTTCAAAAATTGCCCGAGCGGATGAGTTTCAAAAAAGCAATTATGAAAAGGTTTTGGAATTCCCGAATTTGACTTTGATCCCCGGATTTGTGCAAACGCATATTCACCTTTGTCAGACTTTATTTCGCGGATTGGCAGATGATCTTCAACTTTTGGATTGGCTGCAAAAAAAGATTTTTCCATTTGAAAATGCACACAATGAAAATTCACTAAAGTACTCAGTAAAACTCGGGATTAACGAATTGATTTCAGGTGGTACAACTACAATTTTGGATATGGGAACATTGAAGCATCAGGAAATAATTTTTGAAGAATTAATGCACTCCGGAATGCGTGCAATCGCAGGCAAATGCTTGATGGATGTAAATAATCTTTATCCAAAATTCAAAGAAACAACTGAAGAAAATTTAAATTCAGTTTATTCGCTCGCAAAAGAATTTCATAATGAGCAAAACGGAAAAATTAAATATGCTTTTGCTCCGAGATTCGCACTTTCTTGCAATGAAAAACTTTTGAAAGAATCAAAAGCAATGATGAAAGATTTTCCCGGAAGCATTTATCACACGCACGCATCGGAAAATAAAGGCGAAATTGAAGAAGTTCGTAAAAGATTCGGCAAAGAAAATATTGAATTTTTTGAAAGTGAAAATCTTTTAGATAAAAATACAGTGCTCGCTCATTGTATTCATTTAAATGAAAAAGAAATTAATATTTTAAAAAATAATGAAACTGCAATTTCACATTGTCCATCTTCAAATTTGAAATTGGCTTCGGGAATTGCAAATATTCCTTACTATTTAAAAAAGGGAATTAAAGTTTCTCTCGGTGCTGATGGCGCACCTTGCAACAATAATTTAAGTCAATTTGTTGAAATGAGATTAGCAGCTTTAATTCAAAAACCGGTTCACGGCGCTGATGAAATGGATGCTAAAAAAGTTTTTCATCTTGCAACAATTGATGGCGCAAAAGCATTGAATTTACAGGACGAAATCGGAAGTATTGAAGAAGGTAAAAAAGCAGATTTAGTTTTACTTGATTTAGAAAAAAGTTTCAATTCACTTTCGGATGATGATGGATCAATTTATTCTAACATTGTTTACACGAGCGGAAAAGAAAATGTAAATTCAGTTATGATTGATGGCGAGTGGAAAATTTTAAATGGTGAGAATTTAGTTTACGATGAAAATCAGATTTATTCCGAAGGCAAAGTTGAGTTGAAAAATTTATTGAAAAGAATAAATGAATAATGAATCAAAATTCAGAAACGTTAATTCAAATATTTCAGATTCCGGATCCCGATTTAATCGGGAGAATGACATTTTTGCAAAACTAAGATTAATTCAAATAGGAAATTTATGAAAATAATTTTTGCATCTGGAAATAAAGGAAAAGTTAAAGAAGTAAAAAATATTTTTAAAGATACAAAATATGAAATTGTTTCGTTGCATGATTTAGAGGATGTGCCCGAAATTATTGAAGATGCCGATACTTTTGAAGGTAACGCAAAAATAAAAGCTCAAGTAATTTTCAATAAATATAAAACTCCGGTAATTGCTGATGACAGCGGAATTGCAGTTGAGCAGTTAAATTGGGCTCCGGGAGTAATTTCTGCAAGATACTCCGGAGAAAATGCAACCGATAAAAGTAATAACGAAAAATTGATTTTGGAATTGAAAAAATTTCCACAGCCGCATTTTGGGAAATTCGTTTGCTGCGCAGTTTATCTTGATGAACAAAATTATTTTTGTGAATTTGGTGAAGTGCCGGGAAATATTATTTATGAGCCGCGCGGAAATAATGGATTTGGTTACGATCCGATTTTTATTCCAACCGGATTTGAAATTACTTTAGGTGAATTTCCTTTAGATGAAAAAAATAAAATCAGCCACCGCTCAAGAGCATTCAATAAATTGAAAGAGCATATACTGAAAGTAATTTAGAATGTGAGAATTATTATTTGTCATTTCTATGTCCCGATTAAATCGGGAAGAGAATTCCTGATTATCTAGTATGATTTATTAATTATATCGTCATTCCGGCTTTTTTTTTATTAAGTTAAAAAATAAAAACCATAGAGGCACAAAGACACAGAGTTAAACAATAAAAAACAGAGATCGCCACGCTACGCTCGCGATGACAAAAACAAAAAAAAGATTCCGGGCAAGCCGGAATGACGGAAATGAAAAATCTTAATGAATTCCCAAATTCTTAAATTCTGTTTTCTTACATTCTAACAAATCATTTTTCTGCAATTACAACCTGGCATATTCCGAAAGTTAATGAATGCCTTTCAACATTTTGGAATCCGGAATTTTTAAACAATTCAACTAAATCAATTTTTTCATCAAATTCCTGAACCGATTCGGGAAGATATGTATAAGCTTCTTTATCTTTTGAAATTAGTTTTCCGATAAAAGGTAAAATTTTATCAAAATAAAATTTGTAAACTCCGCGAACCAATTTATTTGAAGGCAAACGGAATTCAAGCACAGTAACTTTTCCGTTTGATTTTAAAATCTTATAAAATTCATTAAACGCTTTTTGAATATCGTAAAAATTTCGAACACCAAAAGCTACCGTAATATTTGTAAAAGAACTTTCTTTGAACGGACAAAATTCTGCAACCATCTGAATAATTCTGCCTTTACTCCAATTCGCTTTTTTATTAAAGAACCTCAGCATTTCGTGAGAAAGATCGGCACCGAAAATTTTATTCACTCCAAATTTTTTAGCAGAAATTGAAAAATCACCGGTTCCGCATGCAACATCCAGTAGAACTGAATTCGGATCAACTTTAGTTAATTTCAAAGCCTTTTTACGCCAGTAAATATCAATGCCCGCGCTTAAAAGATGATTTAATAAATCGTATCTGTAAGCAATCGAATCGAAAATTCTTTTAACTTGATTTTTTTTGTTCATCTGCGATAATTAAATTATTGAAAATCATTTACAATATTACTAACTTCCGTAAATAAAAGGAAAAAAATTATGAATAAATATTTATCGGCAATCAGAAAAAATGTGTGTGCAATTTGTGTTGATTCAAACGAAAAAGGCAAATGCACTTTAAATGATGATGAAATTTGCGCCGTTGAACTTTATCTTCCTCAAATTGTGGAAGTTGTTCATTCGGTTGAAAGCGAAAATATTAAAGATTATGTTGATGCACTTCGTAAAGATGTTTGTCTTGAGTGCCGCGCTCAAACCGCAGAAGGACAATGTTATTTACGCGAAGATGTAAATTGTTCGCTTGACAGGCAATATGCTTTAATTGTTGAAACAATTAAAGAAGTTGATGCGAGAAAAGTAAATTAGATTTTAGAATTTTAGAATGTGAGAATTTAGAATTTGAGAATAAAGGAATTTAAATTCTAATTTAATTTTGATTATTATATCATTCCGGCTTGTCCGGAATCTTTTTTATTTGATAAATTTGTATAGCAAAAAATAATTTACAGGTAGATATGTTGTATTTTGCATTTCTAAAACTACCAAAAAATGGCAAATCAAAAATTCAAAAAAGATTCCGGACAAGCCGGAATGACAATCTCAATTGGTGAAATTTATTTTATTAGAATTTATATTTCTATAAAATTATCAATCACGTAATCTCAATTTATCATTTTTAAATTCTCGCTTGCTTAAATTTTATACGAAAACAGTTTTTCGTTTTTCACTTTTCGCCACCAATTATATAAATATTTTCCGCTCCACATTGTAAATATCATAAATAAAGTACCGCCAATCAGATCAATTACATAATGATATCTTAAATAAACCGTTGCAAAAATTAATAAAATGCCGTTCGGTATTAAGAACCATCTCGCTTTAGTTTTGAATTTAATCGAAAGATACATAACAATCAAAGTCATTTGTGTATGTCCGCTTGGAAAAACATCGCGCTGAACAACTTCGGCAGGATTTGGAGTCCCGGCAGGAATTGATTCACCGATGTTAACAATTTCACGTAAAAAATTTGTCAGAAATAGTCCGGGCAATTCCAAATTTGTGTTTTCAAAATTGTGTAATGTAAATCTTGGACCAATTGCAGGAAGTATGAAATATCCCAAATAAGAAAGTAAAAATCCGTAAACAATTGCAAACGCGCTGAAATCAAGGGCATTTACTTTTTTCTCTTTGAACAGATCATAGCCCAAAATAATCGGGAGAAAATAAAATGTTCCGTAAGCAATTTGTAAAATTTCCGTAAGTATTGGATTTGCAATTGCAAAAAGTTTATCAGTCGGATCGAATCCGAAAATAAATCTATCCGCAGCAATTAAAAGATGATCGTAATCATAAATTCTTATTGGTTTGATCATCAAGTACATTTCTTTGAAGGTTAAAAGTATAAGCGGAAAAAGGTACCAATAGTGAATGTAAAACCAGAATTTTTTCGGCAGGGAATAATCCAAATAAGCAATACTGAAAACAAATGCGAAAACTCCGGCATTCATCAAAATTAAAAATGATGCCTGGGGAATTCTATCGAAAAAAATTATATTCAAAGTTGTAAGAAAAATATAGAATATTACAACAATCAAATCGGAAATATTTAATGGAAAAAAAATTGATTTAATTTTATTCATCAGGAGTTTTGAAAAATTACGAAATACAAAATTTATGAAACGTAAAAAATTGTTATAAGTGAAAAATAAATTATCAAACCGACTATATCATTAGCGGTTGTAACAAATGGTCCGGTTGAAACCGCAGGATCTAATTTTAATCTTTTAAGAATTAAAGGAACAACTGCTCCAATCATTGTGGCGTTGATCATAATTACAATTAGCGATGCTGAAAGTATGATAGAAAATTTCAATTCATTATTCCAAAAAATTTGAGTTGCCATAAGCAAAATCAATCCGCATGCAAGTCCGTTTAATACTGCAACTTTAAATTCTTTGAATAATCTTTTTCTTGTTTCGCCAAACCAAACATCGCCGGTCGCCAAAGCGCGTACGATCACAATTGCGGATTGAGTTCCAGAACTTCCGCCCATTGCCATTACAATCGGGATAAAAATTCCGGCAATATAAATTTGTTCAATTGTTGCCTGAAAAGATGAAAGCACAGATGCGCTTATCATTTCACCGAATAAAGCAACTAAAAGCCAGGGCAATCTTATTGATGAAACTCTGTAAGCAGAATAACTGTATTCTTCGTATTCGCTTAAACCCGCAATTTTCTGAATATCTTCAGCGGCTTCTTCGTTAATAACGTCAACGATATCATCAATTGTAATTCTACCGAGCATAATTTTATTTTCATCAACAACGGGAATTGAAAGCAGATCGTATTTATGCATTATGTTCGCAACTTCTTCCTGATCAACATTTGCGGTAACGTAATAAAGATCTTCATCCAAAATATCAGAAACTTTAGTATCAAGCGGATTTACAAGCAGTGCTTTGATCGGTATAACGCCTACAAGTTCGCCGTTATCTTTTACAACATAAATCTGATAAATATGATCAACTTCATCAGCATTTGATCTCACTTCGGCAATTGCATCTTTTACGGTTGCATTTTCATCTATTGCAATGTAAAAGCTGTTCATGATACCGCCGGCACTATCTTCCGGGTATTTCAAAAGAGCTTTTACATCTTCTGAATATTCCTTGTCAATTCCTTCAAGAACTTCTTCTGCAATTTCTTCAGGAAGTTCAGAAAGAATATCAGTCGCATCATCGGTATCAAGTTCATCAACAATATCAGTGATCTTATCGGTAGAAGTATTTTGAAGAATTATTTCGCGGATGTTTTCATCAAGTTCTAAAAGAATTTCACCGGCTGTTTCAGGATCAAATAGATTGAAAACAAAAAGAGCATCTTCATCATTTAAATGGTTTATTATTTCTGAGATATCCGCCGGATGAAGATCCATTAAGATATTAAGCAAACTTTCAGAAGATTTCGTTTCTATAAGACTTTTTATATCTTCTATAAAACTGTCATCAATCTGAATTATATCTCTAACTATTATCTTTTTGTTTTCTTCTGCCATAGGCACCGCCTTCCAAATATTCGGTTAAACGAATAAAATCTTCTATATCAAGTTGTTCTGCCCGCAGAGAAAGATCAATTCCACAACCTGAAAAATCCAATTCTTTAAATATACTATTATTTAAGGAATTCTTTAAAGTTTTTCTTCTGTTACCGAAAGCAGCTTTTACAATTTTAATAAATAATTTATTGAACTCAGGATCATTTTTTGAATCATCAAAATTAATATGGACCACTGCTGAATCAACATTTGGTCTTGGATAAAAAACATTCGGTGAAACCTTAAAACAGAATTTCGTTTCTCCGAAATAATTTAACAGTACAGACAAAATTCCCCAATCTTTTGTGCCTTTTTGTGATGTCATTCTTTTTGCAACTTCATATTGAACCAAAAAAACTGCATCTTTAACGATTGTATTACTTTCAAAAAGTTTAAACAAAATCGGCGAAGTTATATTATAAGGAACATTCCCGATTACGCGCAATTTATTTTTTTCGGAATTGTAAATTTCAGTAAGATCAGCTTTCAAAAAATCCATATTCACTAAAATCAATTCCGGAAATTCTGTTTGCAGATTTTCAATTACTCGAGTATCAATTTCAAAAGCATACATTTTATTTGATCTTCCGTAAAGGTGACGGGTTAAATTTCCTAATCCTGGACCAATTTCAATTACAATATCATTTAATTCAGGAGAAATTTCATCGGCAATTTTTTTAAGAACATTTTGATCGGTCAAATAATTTTGTCCGAATTTTTTTAACGGCTTTATTTTATTCATATGCTTTCAATGGAAATATTTTGCGATTGTGAAGATTATAAAAATTAAAAATGCTAAAAATCGAAAAGATTTTTGCTTTAATAATTAAACTTGCTTATCTTTTATTCCAAATATAAACATAATTAGTTTTGAAACAATCCACCTTGAGGAGGATTATGAAAAAACTTGTCGGAATTTTATTTATTCTTTTTATTGCAAGTTTTAACACATCGGTTAATGCACAAAGTTGTGATCTTATCTATTTTTGCGAAAGATACGATCAGGGCGAAGTCGGTTGTTCCGACAAATTTCAGGCAGGCAAAATTACGGTTATGGCAAAATTAAATAACGGATTTGATTCTACAAGCGTCAATTTGCAATTGAACAAATATAATCCTGCCGATACTGCTTTTACTTACGTAAGAGAATACATTTTTGATGTTGAAAAAGGCACTACTTACATTTTTTTTCCTGATATTGAATTTACTGAAAAAGGCGTTTACAGGGTTTTTCTTTTGAACCCGCGTAAAGAAACAATTGCCAGTGCTTTGGTGGAAATTAATTGATTTTTTAGGATTTTGTTCAATCCGAATCTTGCCAATCATTTATTTATTTCTATTTTAAAAGTAATACAAAATTTTGGAGTAAGGTTTGAAAAAGAAATATGTTGTAAGCGTTGATTTGGGCGGAACAAAAATTTTAGCCGCTTTGATTGATGCTAATGCAAAAATTGGAGCCCGCGAAAAAGTTGCCACCGATAGCGAAAGAGGAAAAAACGCTGTTGTAAAATCAATTGGCGGAGCGATTGAAAAAGTTATTGCCGAATCCAAAGTTAATAAAAATGAAATTGAAGCAGTAGCAATGGGCGTTCCGGGAGCGGTTGATCCTTTTTCCGGAAAAATTGCAATGGCGCCAAATTTAGGATTCAATAATTATAACATAAGAACCGCACTTTCAAAATTCACTGATTTTCCGGTACTTATTGAAAATGATGTTAATCTTGCCGCACTCGGAATTCAAAAATTTGAACTGAGCGAAAAAAATAAAAATGTTCTTGTAGTTTTCGTTGGCACCGGAATTGGCGGAGCATTGATTTTGAACGGTGAAATTTACAGAGGTTCAAATTTTTATGCCGGAGAAATTGGACACACGCTTGTAAAAGATAACGGAGCAAAATGCGGCTGCGGAAAAAAAGGATGCCTTGAAGCCGAAGCCGGAAGACTTGCAATTGTGAGAAATATAAAAGCCAGATTAAAAGCCGGCGAAAAAAGTTTGATTCAAGAAATACTCCCGAAAAACAAACCCATCAAAAGCAAATCAATTGCCGCATCAATTAAGAAAAAAGACAAAGTAGTTTCAGAAGAAGTTGTAAAAGCTTGTGAGCATATCGGAAAAGTTACCGCAAACATTGCAAATCTTTTAAATTTAGATACAATAGTTTTTGGCGGCGGAGTAGTTGAAGCAGTCGGAGATTTCATGCTGCCAAAAATAAAGGCTTCATTTGAAAAAGCTGCTTTAAAGGAAGTTTCAAAAAATATTAAGATCATTTCAACGAAATTAGGCGATGATGCAGCTTTACTCGGGGGAATTGCACTTGCTGAAGAAATGCTAGAACGCTAAAATTAATTTTCAAATGAACGTTCTATTTCTTCAAGTTTTTCGGTAAGTTCTGCCCAGCGCAAAAAAACATCGTCAAGTTTATCTTTTACTGATTGATATTCTGCATTTTTTTCTTTTGATAAATTTGCGTTTGAATAAATTTTAGGATCGGCAAGTTGATTCTCAAGATCAATTTTAGCCGATTCAAATTTTTCAATTTCTTTTTCTAATTTTTGAATTTCTTTTACAATTTCTTTTGTAGCCGCGTATTTTTTTTGCCGTAATTCCGCTTCAACTCTTTTTTGATCTTTTCTTGTAACTGTTGAATTTTGTTTTGCTTCAATAAAGTTTTCTTTTTCTGCAATTAATTCTTCATTACGTTTTTCAAGATAATAATCAATATTTCCGTAATATAATTTTAATTTTCTATCGCGGATTTCGGCAACATAATTTACGATCGGCTGTAAAAATTCAACGTCGTGTGAAACAATTACAAGCGAACCGCTAAAATCAATCAGCGCCTGCTGAAGAATTTTTTTTGATGAATAATCCAAATGATTTGTAGGTTCATCAAGCACAATTAAATTTGCTTTTGTAAGAAGAATTCTTGCAAGGGCAACACGGCTTTTTTCACCGCCGGAAAGCACCTGAACCTTTTTGAAAACATCATCACCTGTAAATAAAAATGACCCGAGTAAAGTTCGCAACTGCCCTAAAGTTTTATCTTCACTAACTTCATCAACCGCGGAAATTATATCTTGTTCAGGATTCAAACTATCGGCTACATCCTGTGCGTAATATGAAATTATTGCATTGTGACCGATTATTTTTTCGCCTTTATCAAAATTAATTTTTTCTGCAATGATCTTTGAAAGCGTTGTTTTACCCGCACCATTCGGGCCCACAAAAGCAATTTTATCACCACGATTAATTTTGAAATCTACATTATCAAGTACCAAATTAGAACCGTAGGATTTGGAAATATTTTTAAGTTCCATTGGAACAACTCCGCTTTGCGGCGGATCCGGAAATCTTATATAAATACTACCTTCAGAATCGGGAAGTTCGATCAGTTCAATTTTTTCAAGCTGCTTGATTCTGCTTTGAACTTGTTTTGCTTTGGTTGATTTATACCTGAATCTTTCAATAAACTTTTCCGTATCTTTAATTTTCTTTTGCTGTTGAACAAATTGTGCCTCAAGTTGTGCGTCGCGCTCTTCTTTGAATTTCAAGAATTCATTTAAAGTGCCGCTGTAAAAAGAAACTTTGTTAAGGTAAATTTCTAAAGTTTTTTGTGTTACTGAATTTACAAAATGTTTGTCATGGGAAATTATCAGCAATGCACCTTTGAAATTTTTAAGATATCCGATAAGCCATTCGAGTGAATCAAGATCAAGATGATTTGTAGGTTCATCAAGTAAAAGCATATTGTTATTTGATAAAAGCAAAGTGGCAAGCGCAATTCTCATTTGCCAGCCGCCTGAAAATTCACTTGAGTTTTTTTTAAAATCTGATTCTTTAAATCCCAATCCGATCAATACTTTTTCGATTTCACTATCAATTCCGTAATAATTTATTTCTTCCTGCCGGTGATGAACTTCGCCGAGTTTATGCACAAGTTCAATTCTTTCTTCATCTGAAATATCTTGTGAATTTAATTTTTCAGTGAGCGAAATTTCTTCTAAATGAAGTTCATTAATTTCTACAAGAGAAGATTTTACTTCCTGAAATAGCGGTTTTGTTGAGTGCGAAATAATTTCCTGCGGAAGATAGCCGATCTTAATTTTTTTCTGCTTGAAAACTTTACCTGATTCCGGCTGTTGAATTCCGTAAATAATTTTCAGAAGCGTAGTTTTGCCTGCACCGTTTGCACCGACCAAAGCAATTTTATCGCCGGAATTTATCTTTAAATTTACTTCCTTAAATAAATACTCACCGGAAAATTGAACCGAAACATTTATAAGATCTATCATATAAAAAAATATCCTCTTACTTACGAATAACTGCAGCTTTTGTTACGCCTACATTATTTCCTTCTTTATCATAAGCTACAATTAAATAAATACCGCTTGAAACCTGTTCGCCGTTTTCATCTTTACCATCCCAAGTTGCTGAGCCGCCGCCTGGAGTTGTAAAAGTTTTAAGCACTTTTCCGGAAATTGAAATAATTTTGATTTCGGAATCTCTTACCAAACCTTCAATTACAATATCCGGATTTATGCCATCTGTTAAATTTATCGGATTTGGGTAAACCGAAAGTTCACCTAAAGAACTATTTGGTCGAACAGAAAAAGTTTGTAACGTTGATAATCCGAAATCTGTTCCGAAATAAACTTTTCCCGAAGTTTGATCAACAGCAATTCTTCTAACATTATTATCGGGCAACGGACTATTTGATTCGTTATAATGTTCTAAAATTCTTGTGCCGTCAGATGAAAGCAAATATACACCAGCACGTGTGGCAATCCATTTTTGATTAAGTGGATCAACAGCAATATGATTTACAACTTGTCCGGGAAGCGGCCTTGTAGTTGAAACACTGCTTTTTGGATTTAAAGGATTTGTAATAATTCTTACACCGTTTCCTGTTCCGATCCAAAGTTCATTTCTATTATCAATTACTAGTGAATTTATAGAATTAATTTGAACATCAGAACCGCCACGCAGATCGTTTAAAGTTAAAAATCCCCAGCCTTCAGCGCCGCTTGATGATATTTGTCTTGTTTCGTTCATAAAATAAAGCGAAGTTCCCAAAGTTGAACCAGAACTTACCGTGCTTGTAGTAAACCACTTTGTATCGTTTCCATCAATTACCAATTCACGTGTAATAAGATCAGTTAAAGAAAGAGGATCTTGAAAATAGCTAAATACACTATCAGAAGATAATTTTACTAAATATTCACGATTGAAAGGATTATAATTCAACGCCCACAGATTTCCCTTTGAATCTGTATCAAATCCGTGAATAACCACAAAATTTGTATCTCCTGAAATTCCTGCCATATCCGTATTTTCGGCAGAGAAAGATGTAATTTCATTATTTCTGACTCTTATAAAACCTTGTCCCCAATTTCCGAAATAAATTGTATTATCAGGCGCTGCGTGAACTCTCCAAATTGCATTTGATCTGATTTCAGGATTTGTTGAAAGATCAAAATTTTGCCAGGTTGATCCATCAAATTTGTAAAACCCTACTCCTGAAACATCAGTACCGGAAGCAACCCAAAGTGTTCCGTTGTTATCTGTTGTCATATCAGCAAATAAATTTGCTTTTGGTCCGTTCGGTGAAATTTCTCTTCCTGAATTTATCTCGATCAAAGAATGATTTGATGCAGCGTAAAATCCGCCGTTGGTAAATGCCAATTTTTTTAAACCGTAATTTTCCGCAATTAAATTCAATGCATTATTCTCAAAAGAATAAATTTGATTTTGGGTTAAGATGTAAAGTTTATTATCAATAATTAAAGCATCAAAAACGGGAACTCTGTTTAACTCGGGAATAAATTCAATCCATAATCCGTTTTCAAACTTTCGCAATCCCAAATCAGAAAATGCAATCAATTGATCCTGAAAATTTATTGTTCTAAAAACATTATTTGAAAGTAATCCGTTTATAATTGTATAAGTTGCCCACGAATCCGGATTATTCAAATTTGCAGCGCCGGGTTTTTGAATTACAATTCCGGCTTCAGTACTTAAAACAAGTTGATCGCCGTTAAAAAAAATATCGTTAACTTTAACATCGGTTGCGAGATTTCCTAGTTTGAAATAACTATCATAAAAAGAAAAGTTTTGAGTATTGATTAGCGAAACTCCGAATTCAGTAGCAGCAAAAATTGTATCGCCTTTAACTTCAAAATCGGTTATTTGTTTTCTTGTTTTTTCGGAAATATTAATATCACCGATTCTTCTGAAATTATTATTCGCCTGATCAAAAACATAAATAAATCCGTTTTGATTTCCTGCCCAAACTTTTCCGTAATTATCAATTGTAATTGCCGTAACTTGATTAACGCTGAATTCAATATTAGATAAAGTTGATTTGTTGAAAAGTATAAATGAACTATCTGAAAAATTGTAATAAAACATTCCGCCTTTTGTAGCGCTCCAAATTCCGGATTCATCCGCGTGAATATCGCTTATTTCGCGCATGGCAGAAAAATTTTCCCATGTACCAAATTTTTGAGAGAAAATAATATTTGAAATAAAAAACAAAACGAAAAAAGATTTCATTAAATTAGCGAACATTTTTGCCTCATATCGGTTTGTAAACGGTAGAATTTTCCGAAATATTTTTCTCCCTGAAAATTTTTGAGATTAATAAATTTAACAAAAAACGATTTTCAAACATAGAATGAAAGATAAAAAAAAGCGGTAAAATTACCGCTTCATAAAATTAATTTTACGTAAATTAAATTTTTCTGAAAAGATCTGCCATTTCAATTGCGCTTAAAGCAGCATCCCAGCCTTTATTTCCGGATTTTGTGCCTGCTCTTTCGATCGCCTGCTCAATTGAATCGGTTGTAACCACACCGAAAATTACCGGCACACCGTATTTCAATGATGTTTGCGCAACTCCTTTGCTAACTTCAGAAGCGACATAATCAAAGTGAGGGGTATTTCCTCTGATAACGGCTCCCAGGCAAATTACCGCATCATATTTTTTTGATGCAGCCAATTTATCTGCAGCAGTAGGAATTTCAAAAGATCCCGGAACCTTAACAACATCAATTTCATCAATATTTCCGTTGTGTCTTTCCAAACAATCCAATGCGCCTTCCAAAAGCTTGTTGCTGATGAAATCATTAAATCTGCTTATTACAATAGCAAATTTAAAATCTTTTGCAGATAATTTGCCTTCGATTAAATTATACATTATTTCTCCAATTATTTTTATCTTTTTGCAACATTATTTCTAATTTTTTCAAATTCGGATAAAGAAATATAATATTTTCCGAGATTTTCTTCATCTTCTCTTTTTCCGCCGTGGAAATCAGAACCGCCGGAAGTTAAAAGATAATATTGACTAGCAATTTTTTTATAAAAATTTACCTGAGCAAGTGAATGGGATGGATGAATAACTTCAATTCCATCAACACCCAATTTTATTAAATTCATTAAAACCGATTCGCTGATCGTTCCGGGATGCGCAATAAAAGAAACTCCGCCGGCATCATTTATTAATTTTAAAGCGCTTTGTGCAGAAACGTGAATTTTTCTTTCGAATGCCGGACAGTGATTCCCGATGTATCTGTCAAACGCTTCGTAAAAACTGTTTACATAACCACTTTCTACCAATGCCTGCGCAATGTGAGGTCTTCCAACTGAGCCGGCTTTTGAAAATCTTTTAACTTGATCCATCGAAATATTTATTCCAAGTAAATTCAGGTTTTTTACCATTCTTTCTGCACGATAAACTCTTTCTTCCCGGAAAAATTTTAAATACTTGGTTAATTCATCATTGTGAATATCAATGAAATATCCTAAAATATGAACTTCACGATCTTCAATATCTGTGCTGATTTCAACTCCGGGAATAACTTCAATTCCGGATTTTCCCCCTATTGATTTTGCCTGTTCAATCGCGCTTAAATTATCATGATCGGTAATGCTTATAACGGAAAGTCCTGCTGATTTTGATTTTTGCAAAACTTCTTCCGTAGTAAAAATTCCGTCAGAACAATTTGTATGTATATGAAGATCAACTTTCAAAATTATTCCGCAATTTTTTAGTCATAAGATTTTTTAAACTGTTCATAATTAAGTATCCGCAATTTATTGCTTTCTACTTCTATCATT
>CBDUBH010000075.1:0-18380 GCA_965365345.1 uncultured Melioribacteraceae bacterium | reverse complement strand
TTGCTGCGTGATTAATTTCTTTGGCTTCTTCGTACGAGCGTGAAATTGGTTTTTCCACAAAAATATTTGAGCAGCTGTTTACCGCATCAAGTACAATTTCGCGATGCGTATTTGTAGGTGTTGTAACAAGCAAGGCATCAATTTCGGTTTGCTCAAACATTTTGCCGTAATTTTGAAATCTGTTTTTAATATTGAATTTATCTGCAACTGCATTCAGCCTGCTTTTGTTTTTTTCGGAAACGGCAACAATTTCAACTTCTTTCAATTTCGAAATTATCGGAAGATGAACAAGTTGAGCAATTCCGCCTAAACCTACAATTGCAACTTTCACCTTTTTCATTATTCGGACACCTCATTTACAGGATGACCTAAAAAAATTTTTGCTCTTTTTGAAATTCCTGTTTTATCAATTTCCAACAGATGATAAAGTTCATCTTGTGTTCCGTGTTCAACAAAATTATCCGGCAATCCTATTCTTAAAATATCGTTCTTATAATTTTTATCATTAAAATATTCAACCACGGCAGAACCGAATCCGCCAACGATCGAATTTTCTTCAACAGTAATTATCTTATTAAATTTTGATGCAATTTCATCGAGTTTCTTTTCATCAACAGGTTTTACAAATCTCATGTTCACAACTTCAGCGTTAATTCCGTTTGATGCCAATTCTTCTGCTGCTTTAAGTGAATGTTCAACCATTGAACCGACTGCAAGAATTGCAATATCTTCACCTGATCTAACAATTTCTGATTCCCCGATATTTATAGTTTCAAAATTACTTATTGGCACTCCCAAAGCAGAACCGCGTGGATAGCGAACCGCAACAGGACCTTTTTTATAATTCACGGCTGTATATAGCATATTGCGTAATTCTGCTTCATTTTTTGGAGCCATAATTACGATATCAGGAATCATTCTTAAATACGAAAGATCAAACGAACCGTGATGAGTTGGACCATCAGCGCCAACTAATCCAGCTCTATCTAAAGCAAAAACAACATGAAGTTTTTGCAAGCTGATATCATGAATTATTTGATCTATAGCTCTTTGCAAAAATGTTGAATAAATTGCTACAACCGGAATTATTCCTTGAGTTGCCATTCCTGCGGCAAAAGTTACGGCGTGTTCTTCTGCAATTCCGACATCATAATAATTTTTAGGAAGAGCTTTTTGTAAAATATCCATTCCGGTTCCATCAGGCATTGCAGCAGTAATTCCAACTACTTTAGGATTTTGCATTACAATTTCCACTAAAGCATCGCCGAAAATTTTTGTATAAGAAGGCTGACCGCCGGATTTTTTGAATGCCACTCCGGAAACTTTATCAAAAGGTGTTGATGCGTGCAATCTTTGAATATGATTTTCCGCTGGTTTGTAACCTTTACCTTTTTGAGTTGAAGCGTGCACTAAGATCGGTCCTTTCAGATCTTTTATCTGTTCAAATAATTTTACAAGTTGAACAATATTATGTCCATTTACTGGACCAAAATACCTGAATCCGAAAGCTTCAAAAAGCATTCCCGGAGTTATGACGGCTTTAATTCCGCTTTCAAGTCGTGAGGCAATTTTTCTTAATCTATCACCAAAGGCGTCAAATTTCCCGGTTAAATCCCAAATCTGAGCTTTGAATTTGTTATAATCAGGATGTGCGATCATTTCTGTAAAGTAATTTGAGATCTGCCAAACATTCGGACCGATAGACATATTATTATCATTGAGTACAACAATAATATCGGATTTCAAAACGCCGGCGTTATTCATTGCTTCATAAGCCATTCCACCCGTCATAGCGCCATCACCAATAACTGCAACTACTTTTTTATTGCTTTTATTCTGATCGCGTGCTGCAGCCATTCCCAGCGCTGCAGAGATTGATGTTGAAGCGTGTCCCGCACCAAAAGCATCATATTCACTTTCGGTCCTTTTTAAGAAACCGCTAATTCCGTTTAACTGTCTAATTGTTTGTAACTGATCGCGTCTACCTGTTAATATTTTATGCGGATATGCCTGATGTCCAGTATCCCAAACTATAAGATCATCAGGAGTGTTAAAAACTTTATGAAGTGCAACGGTTAATTCAACCGTTCCTAATCCCCCGCCGAAATGCCCGCCGACTTGCGAAACCACATCGATCAAATATTCACGTAGCTCGGTGCATAAAGTACGTAGCTGTGCGTGATCAAAATCTTTAATATCTGCCGGTGAATTCACTTTGAATAAAAGTTCATACTTGCTTTGGTCAACCATTTTAAACCTGTTTAATATTTTTCTTAATTATCTAACAACACAAATCCAAAAATTGTTTAATTTTATTCTTCGAAATCACTTTCTTCCAAAGTGCCGTTCAAACTTTTTTTAAGCACGCTTACTTTTAATTCGGCCTCTTTCAATTTTGAAAAGCATTTTTTCGAAATTTCAATTCCTTCTTCGTATAATTTTATTGATTCATCCAAACCGATTTCGTTGCTGTCTAAAAGTTCTGATATCTCTTCAAGACGCTCTATCATTGATTCAAATGAATCTTGTCCGTTTTTATTTTTCATAATTTTTTAACTTCAACTTCGTTATCGTAAAATTTGATATTTAAATTTTCTTTATCGTTAAATTCCAAAGCACGTTTTATAACTTTTCCGTTTTGCTTTATAATGGTAAATCCTTTTTCAAGAATTCTTCCTACATCATTTTTTTCAAGATGTTTTTGTAAAAGTTCAGTTTTATTTTTAAACGATAAAATTTTCTTTTCGATCTTCTGATCAATTTTGTAAATAATATTATCAACATCCTGCATTGATCTTCTGACTTTATCTAAAGGAACTCTGAATCCGTATGAATTCAATAAATATTCAACTTGATTTTTATTATCTTCTAAAATATAAGAAATATTATTTGTTGAATTAATCAAAAAATTATTCAATAAGGAAAAATAATCTTGAAGATTTGGCGTGATGAGTTCCATTGCGGCTGTTGGAGTTGGAGCGCGCATATCCGAAACAAAATCGGAGATCGTAAAATCAATTTCGTGTCCAACTGCACTTACAACAGGAATATTAGAATTAAAAATTGCCCGTGCAACAATTTCTTCATTAAATGCCCAGAGATCTTCAAGTGAACCGCCGCCGCGTCCAATTATTATTACATCAACTTGATTTTGTTCGTTCAACCATTCAATTTTTTCGGCGATTGATTCAGCAGCACCTTCTCCCTGAACTTTGCATGAAGCAATTACAAGTTCACAAATTGAATATCTTCTTTTTGCAACGCTTATCATATCGCGTACCGCAGCGCCGTCAATTGCAGTTACAATTCCTATTCTTTTAGGAAATTGCGGAATTGCTTTTTTTCTTTCGGCATCAAATAATCCTTCAGCAGCTAATTTTCGTTTCAATCTTTCAAAAGCTGCTTGAAGTTCGCCTTCGCCGGCCGGTTTCATTGAGCGAACATCAATTTGGTAACTTCCGCGCGGTGCGTAAACTGAAAGTTTTCCATTTACTATAATTTTCATTCCGTCTTCCGGAGTGAAAAAAACAAGATTATTATATGAGCGCCACATTGTGCAGCAAATAAGCGAATCAGAATCTTTCAAATTAAAATACCAGTGTCCGGAAGCGTGCATTTTCAAATTTGATATTTCCCCTTCAACTTTTATATCGGAAAAATTTTCTTCAAGCTGGCATTTAATTAATTTAGTGATTTCGCTTACGCTTAAAATTTTGGTCATCTTTTATTTTTCTAAAAGCAAATTGAAAATGAATTTGCAAAGATTATTAATTCTGATAATTTATTAAATGAATTCAATTGATCTTTTGCGAAAGTATTTGCTTATCTGAATAACTGAATTTTGAAATTGAAGCTCACGGAAATATATTCGGAAAGCAAAATTTTAAAAGATCAAAAATATTTCAAATTTTAGTCATAAAAATAATAAATTATTCAGTTAAATATGTATTTTTTCCGAAGATATTAATTTTTACTTTTCTGAATTTCAATTTTCAAAAATCAATTCTGAAAGTGAAAAAGTTTGAATAAAGCCCAATTGAAATTTCATGAAAATCTGAGTTCGCTTTTCCCGGCACAAAATTATATCTGTATTTAGAAACTACCGTAAATACTTCATAAAACTTGAACAATCCCAATGAAACTTCCGGAGAAATTCCGTTATAGCCGCTAAAATCAGTTATTCCGTTTAATCCCAGTGAAATAAATCTTATTTTTGAAGTTTCAAAAATTTGCTTGTAACCAATCCGAAAATAATTTTTTCTTTCTGCTTCAAAAATATATGAATATTCAGCTGCAAAATATCCGAAAGGCAAACCGAAAGATTCATTATAAAATGAAACTATCGGGACTTCTTTTGTTAAACTGAAATAATTTTTATCATTCATTCTAACATATGTCGGTGAAGGAAGTCCGAAAATTACGCCGCCGAAACAGCAAGTTAAAAGTCTGTTTGTAGTTGAGCCCGATTTTATGCGATGTTCAAAAGGAAATTCAACATCGTATCTGTCGCTTCTGCTTTTTTTGCCAAGTGAATCTTCAACATGAATTACAAAAGGAATTCTTAATGAATCAAATTCCAATCGATCAATTTCAATTTCAATTTTATGATCTTCTGTAAATCTTTTCGAAACATCAAATTCATATTTTTTTTCGAGTACAACTTTTGCTTTTACTCTTTCTGAAGTGAAAAACGAAAGTATGAATTTATGCGGAGTTTCCTGCGTGATGTATGAATCTATCAAATAAACTTGTGTTTTTTCATCATCTCCGGTTTGCGAAAATAAATTAAAACTTAACGCAAAAATAAAAATCGGCAGCAACAATATTTTTTTCATTTTGATTACATTTTATTGAAATTAAATTAACATATTTTACTTAATTTATATATTCAAATCAACTTTATTAAAAGAAATTATTTGAAAATATTTTTATTTACGGCAATATTTTTAGCTTTTGTAAATTTATCATTTTCACAAACAACCGAACTCGGAAAAAGTATTTATGAAATTTCCGAGTACATTGCAAATTTTAAATCGCCCAAAAATGATATTGCAGCGGTTGATTCAATTTACAAATTTGCGCTTAAAGTAAACAACAATAATATTTCCGATGCTTTGCTTTCATTAACTTTTGCCACAATTCCGTACAAAGAATTTCCTTTAACAATTCCATTTGTAAAGATAAAAATGAAAATTCCGATATTTGCCGTAAATGATTCACTTTTCAATTTGAAAAATAAAAAAATTCCGAAAAATATTTTGTTCGATTCGCCCCAGACAAATTTCGGTGATAAAGATAAACTTGCTCATTTTTTTGGAAGCGCTTTCATTTCGCAAAGATCAAACATATTTGATTTTACTAAAATAATTGGCATTTTTGTAGAAGAATTCGAAGAAAAATTCAAGATTGATGCAAAATTTGACGAGCGCGATATTGTTATCGATGACCTCGGAAATATGTTCGGCAAAATTTTAAAAAAGAATAAATCGGCAATGCCTTCGGATGTTTTACTTTATAATTCATTAAAATTCTTCAAGTACGGTCTATGAGAAATATTTTAGTTATTGATGACGAAATTGAAATTTGCGAAAGCATAAAAATGATCCTTGAATATGAGGATTATTATGTTGAATACCGCACAAATAGTGTTGAAGGTTTCAAACTTTTGGAGAACGGAAATTTTAACGTGCTTTTGCTCGATATTCAAATGCCGAATTTAAACGGATTTGAATTCTTAAAGAAAATTCAGGAAAAAGATATTCAGATAAGCACGATTGTGATTTCGGCTTTCAGCAGTCTTGAAAACGCAGTAAAAGCAACAAAATTAGGCGCGTTCGATTTTATTGAAAAACCGATTGACCGCGATAAACTTTTGCTGGCTGTAAGAAATGCTTTGAATCAAATAAATCTTTTAAAAGAAAATAAAGAATTAAAAAAATCAATTGAAGATGAAAATAAAATTATCGGTGAAAGTACAGCACTTAATAATATTTTAGGCGTTGTAAACAGAGTTGCAAAAACCGATGTCCGCGTTTTGATCACAGGCGAAAATGGAACCGGAAAAGAATTAGTTGCACGCAAAATTCATAGATTAAGCAGCAGAAACAATGCGAAATTAGTTGAAGTAAATTGCGCCGCAATCCCGAATGAATTAATTGAATCTGAATTATTCGGACATGAAAAAGGATCATTCACCGGTGCAATGCAGCAGCGGATCGGCAAATTTGAATTGGCTCATAAAGGCACATTGTTTCTTGATGAGATCGGCGATATGAGCATGCAGGCGCAGGCAAAAGTTTTACGCGCTATTGAAGAATGCAAAATTGAAAGAGTCGGCGGAAATAAAACGATTGAAGTTGATGTTAGAATAATTTCAGCAACAAATAAAAATTTAAAAGAAGAAATTGAAAAAGGATGTTTCCGCGAAGATCTTTATCACAGATTAAATGTGATTCCGGTTCACGTTCCGCCGCTTCGCGAACGAGCAGAAGATATTCCGCTTTTGGTTAAACATTTTATTGCAGATATTTGCAGCAAATACAAAATGCCGGAAATAAAATTTTCAACGGAAGCATTGAATTTATTGAAGGGATTGCCTTGGCCCGGAAATGTTCGCGAGCTAAGAAATATTGTTGAACGAATAATAATAATGGTTCCGAAGGATGTTGTGGAAGTTTCCGATATTGAAAATATTTTACCGCAATCAAAAGCAAATTTGGATGGATTACTTAATATTTCAAATTCATTTCAGGATTTTAAAGAAAAAACCGAAAAGGCATTTATCTTAAAACAACTTGAAACAAACAATTGGAACATCAGCAAGACCGCGGAAATATTGGACATTCAGCGAAGTCATCTATATGCAAAAATGAAAAAATTCGGAATAGATAATAAAGGGAAAGATTAAACATTGGAGGGTAAATGGGTGAAACAATTTTTTCAAAAATAATCAGAAAAGAAATTCCTGCTGATATTGTTTATGAAACTGAAAACGTTCTTGCATTTCGGGATATAAATCCGCAGGCACCGGTTCACATTTTAATAATTCCGAAAATTCAAATTTCCAAAACAACTGAAATAAACGGAAAAGAGCACGCAAATTTACTCGGTGAAATTTTTGATGCAGCAAATGAAATTGCAAAGAAAGAAGGCGTTGATGAAAAAGGATTCAGGCTTGTTTTAAATTGCGGACCAAATTCAGGACAGGAAGTTTATCATCTTCATTTTCATTTATTAGGCGGAAGAAAAATGAACTGGCCTCCGGGTTGATGCGGAATTTTAAACTTAGAATTACAGAAGTTTTTTAATCTTAAAAAATGAAAAGATTTGGAAGATTACAAAGATAATAAAATTAAAAATTCTGAACGCAGATTGCTAAATTACTTTTGTCATTGCGAGCGAATTTATGAGCGAAGCAATCTCTGCTTCTAAAATAAATATGGAGATCGCCACGTCGATAACTCCTCGCGATAACAAATTCAGCATTGACGTTCGGATGAAGTAATCAATGAATTTAAAATATTGCATTCAACAAAACTTTAATTGAAATTCTGAAAGCTAACCGCTATAAAATCCCCTTCTCCGCTATATCATTTCTATAATAAATATTTTCAAAATGAATTTTCTTTAAGGCTTCGTATGCTTTTTGTTTAGCAAGTTTCAAATTATTTTCTTTAATGACAGAAGTTACTCCCAAAACTCTTCCGCCATCAGTTAAAATTTTATTTTCAACTTTTTTTGTACCTGCGTGATAGACAATTATTTCATCTGAAATTACATTTTCAATTCCAGAAATTTCAAATCCTTTTTCGTATTTATCAGGATAACCATTTGATGCGGCAACAACACAAACTGAAGCTCCGCCGGAATACTTTACTGAATCTTTATCTAAATTTTCAGATGCAGCAGAATATAAAAGTTTCAGAAAATCGCCTTCAAGTAAAGGTAGAACGGCTTGAGTTTCGGGATCTCCAAATCTGCAATTGAATTCAACAACTTTTACACCTTCGTTTGTCAGCATCAATCCGGCATACAAACAGCCTATAAATTTTCTCCCTTCATTTTTCAGTGCGCACAAAGTAGGAACAATTATTTTTTCTTCAACTTTTTCTAAAATTTCTTTTGTAATAATTGGTGCAGGTGCGTAAGCGCCCATTCCTCCTGTATTTTTTCCCGTATCGTTATCGCCTATTCTTTTATGATCTTGTGCAGCGGGCAAACAAATAAAATTTTCGCCATCGGTAATTGCAAAAATTGAAGCTTCTTCGCCCTGCATAAATTCTTCGATCACAATTTGATCGCCGGCATTTCCGAAAATCTTTTCTTCAAAAATTTCTTTTAAAGCAATTTCAGATTCGGCGATATTTTGACAGATCAAAACTCCTTTACCCGCAGCTAATCCCGCAGCTTTTATTACTACAGGAAATTTTCCTGATCTTACAAAATTTAATGCGTTTTCAAATTCGTCTTTTGAAAATGTTTTAAAATCCGCAGTTGGAATTTTGTATTTTTTCATAAGATCTTTTGCGAAAGATTTATCGCCTTCTATTTGTGCAGCTTGTGAATCGGGACCAAAAACTTTTATTCCGTTTTCGCGTAAAAAATTTGAAAGTCCGTTAACAAGCGGAATTTCTGGACCAATTACCACAAGATCAATTTGATTTTCTTTGCAGAAATTTAGAATTTCAATTTCATTTGAAATTTCAATTTTTATATTTTGCGCAATAGTTTCGGTACCGGGATTTCCGGGAATTGCAAATAATTTTGTAAAAAATTTGCTTTTAGAAATTTGCAGAGCAAGTGCATGTTCTCTTCCGCCGGAGCCGATCAAAACTACATTCATCAAATTTCTCGCAGGTAAAATTGAAAATATTTTGTAAGTTGTTCAGTTAAGGAATCGCGTCTGTGTTTTTGCACAAACTCTTCATTTGGCTGCGGGAGATTTCCTATTTTATAAAGGTCATGAACTTTGATCAAAGTATTTTTAATTTGGTCAATGTTATCAGGGTCAGTAATAAATGAAGCGCCGTATTCCTGAGCAGATGTTTTGGATGCGCCTTCGGGCACGCATGCAATTACCGGTTTCCTAGAACCGAAATATTCGTATAATTTTCCGGCGGAAATTGTATCGGCATTTTTTCCGTTTCCAATCATCATCCAAAGAACATCGGCGGAGATCAATCTTTGCACCGTATCTTTATGATCTAAATATCCATGTTCTTTTACGTACGCCTGAAGTCCTAATTTATTTACAAGTTTAACATTTTCTTTTCTAAAATGACCAATAAAATGCAGTTCAATATTTTCAGCTATGTCAGGTCTTTCAATGGTCAATTCTTTAAATGCCTGCAAAAAATATTTTGGAGTAATAAACTCATAAAACATTCCTGCATACAATAATTTCATTTTGTTGTTAAGTTTAGGCAGCGGCGCTACTTTTTGAAAATCATCTTCATCAAACCCATGTGGTAAAATTGTAACTTCTTCAAAAGTCAAAAATTTAAAAGTCTTTAAAAGCTTTTCTTTAATTCTTCTGTTTGTAGTTAAAACTTTGTCCGCAGATTTAAGTGCGGCATATTCCATTTTTTTGTGTAAATGTCTATGATAAGGAGTAAGATTAAATGAAAACTGATTTCCCGTCCAAAGATCCCTGTAGTCAACAAAGAGCGGAATGTTAAATTCCTTTCTTAACTCCGATGCAATTACAAAAGATGAAAATGGCGGTGCCGAAGTATATATTATATCGAACTTTTCTTTATGTAATAATTCTTTCGCGACTTTATATGCTTTATTTGACCAGGATTTTTTGTTATCAGGAATAAAAAAAGTTTTGCTGATATTGCTCATTGTTTTGCGAACAATTTCCGATGGCATTTTCATTGTTTTCTTTTGAGCAAGCATTGAATAAGGATCATTTGCTTCGGTGCGGATTACGCGAACTCCTGCTTCATCAATTTCTTTCAACAAAGAATAATCATGTGCAAAGTAACCGGTATTTCCTGTTGTAATTACCGTTGGCTCCCAGTTATAATTTTTCATGTACTTAACAAACTTTGCAGTTCTTTGAACTCCGCTTAAGCCCATCGGCGGAAAGTAATACGATATGACCAAAACTTTGAACATAATTAAAAATTCATTTCTCCAAATTTGAAATTGATCGCGTAAATTTTACTTGACTTCGTGCGGATAAATAAAATCCGCACGAAGCAAATTTAAAAATAAATATAATATGATTTAAATCAATAATAATTTATCAGGAATGATAATTTGGTGCTTCTTCTGTAATAATAACATCATGCGGATGACTTTCGCGCAATCCAGCACCTGACATTTTATTAAATCTGCCGTTTTCCTTTAAATCCTGAATGCTTTTAGTTCCGCAATATCCCATTGCAGCGCGAAGTCCTCCGATAAACTGATAAACTGTATCAGCAAGCGGACCTTTGAAAGGGACTCTGCCTTCAACTCCTTCAGGAACCAGTTTTTTGATATCTTCTTCCATATCCTGAAAATATCTGTCGCTACTTCCCTTTTTCATAGCACCCAAAGAGCCCATTCCCCTGTAAACTTTAAATCTTCTTCCTTCAAAAAGAACAGTTTCACCGGGAGTTTCTTCAACGCCGGCAAACATTCCGCCTATCATAATCGTATCAGCACCGGCAGCAACCGCTTTCGGAACATCGCCGGTCTGTTTGATTCCGCCATCGGCAATAAGCGGAATTCCTCTTTTTTTAGTTGCTTCATAAACTCGCATAATTGCAGAAATTTGAGGAACTCCAACCCCGGCAATTACTCTAGTTGTACAAATTGAGCCTGCACCAATTCCAACTTTTACTGCATCAACTCCGGCATCAACTAATTCATCAGCTGCTTCACCTGTTACAATATTTCCTGCAACTAATTGTGCGTAAGGAAATTTATTTCTTAATTCTTTTATTATTTTAACCACTCCGGCTGAATGTCCATGCGCAGTATCAACTACAATAACATCTGCACCTGCATTTAATAAAACTTCAGCTCTTTCAATTGTGTCATAAGTGACTCCAATTCCGGCTCCAACTCTTAATCTTCCATGTTCATCTTTACAGGCATTAGGAAATTTTTTCTTTTTTCTAATATCTTTAAAAGTTATCAATCCTTTTATAATTCCATTATCATCAACAACAGGCAACTTTTCAATTTTATGTTTCTGAAGCATTTTTTCTGCTTTTTCTAAATCTGTTCCCAAAGGTGCAGTAATTAAATTTGTCGAAGTCATTACTTCTTTTACGGATTGATGAATATTCGGTTCAAATCTTAAATCCCTGTTTGTTAAAATTCCAATAAGTTTTCCATTTGATTCAACAATCGGAATTCCCGAAATATGATATTTACTCATCAAATTTAAAGCATCTTCAACAGTTTTTTCGGGAGTTAAAGTTATAGGATTTAAGATCATTCCGCTTTCAGAACGTTTAACTTTATCAATTTCATCTGCCTGTTTTTCTATTGGCATGTTTTTGTGAATAATTCCGATTCCGCCTTCAACTGCCATTGCGATTGCCATTTGCGATTCGGTAACAGTATCCATAGCTGCTGAAAGAAACGGAATATTAAGTTTAATTCCCGGAGTTAACATTGCCGAAATATCAACATCACGCGGAAGAACTTCAGATCTTGCAGGAATTAAAAGAAGATCATCGAAAGTTAAACCTTCATAAATAATTTTATTATCCGTTTCATTTCTTTTCATTTTGTCCTCTGAATTTATATTAAAATGACCGCAGGCAAGCGGTCAAATTTTGATTTAATCAAACGCCGGAAAGCCGGTTATATCTTCACCCAGGATTAACGTATGCATTTCATGCGTGCCTTCGTAAGTTTTAACTGATTCCAGATTTGCAGAATGACGCATAATAGGATATTCATCCAAAATTCCGTTAGCACCTAAAATTTCACGTGCAATCCTTGCAATATCAAGAGCCTTTTCACAATTATTTCTTTTTGCTAATGAAACATGAGTATGTTTCAAAGTTCCTTCGTCCTTCATTCTTCCGATTCGCCAATTTAGTAATTGCGCTTTGGTGATTTCGGTAAGCATATAAACCAATTTTTCCTGTGTAATTTGGTAAGCGGCTATCGGTTTGCTGAATTGTTTTCTTGATTTTGCGTAATTCATTGCTGTTTCGTAGCAAGCCATCATTGCCCCGGTTACTCCCCATGCAATTCCGTATCTCGCTTGATTTAAGCACATCAAAGCGTGTTTCAATCCTTTTGAATTCGGCAGAATATTTTCCTCTGGAATTTCAACATCTTCAAATACAAGTTCGGAAGTTACAGAAGCGCGAAGTGAATGTTTTCCTTTCATTTCGGGAGCTGTAAATCCTTTGGTTCCTTTTTCAACAAGAAATCCGTTTACAATTCCGTCAAGCTTTGCCCAAACAACCGCAACATCAGCAATTGTTCCGTTTGTAATCCACATTTTTGCGCCGTTGATTTTATATCCGCCGTCAATCTTTTCAGCTTTTGTAACCATTCCGCCGGGATTCGATCCGTAATCCGGTTCAGTTAAACCGAAACATCCGATCTTTTCGCCGGAGGCCAATTTCGGAAGCCAAAAATCTTTTTGCGCTTCACTTCCAAAAGTAAAAATGGGATACATAACAAGCGCACTTTGAACCGAAACAAAACTACGCAAGCCGCTATCGCCTCTTTCAAGCTCCTGCATTACCAAACCGTAAGCAACGTTGTTCATTTCGGCGCAGCCGTATTTTGCTGGCAAAGTACTACCAAAAACTCCGAGTTCAGCCATTTTGGGGATAAGCTGCATCGGAAATTCTGATTTTCTGTTGTACTCTTCAATGATTGGAATCAATTCGGAATCAATAAATTCGCGAACTGAATTTCGGATTAGAATTTCATCTTCACTTAAAAGATTATCTAATTGCAGATAATCAACGCCAATAAATTTTTCCATAAAATTTAGATATTTATTTAGCTATTAAAATTATTAAATTGAACTTAGATTAGCAAATAAAATAAAATTTATATTTCAGAATTTGGTATTGATTTATTAAAAGAATTTATTGTAAAAAGTGATTCTTCTTTAAAAGTTTTTTTGAATTTTTAATCTTCACTATTTATCAATTTTTCAGCAGCCTGCTTAATTACATCAAAGTTAAATCCTTTGAGCATCAGATATGATGAAAGTTTTTGTTTTAATTCTCTTTTATCTGAAAATTTATTTTGAAGAGAATTTAATTTTTTTTCGCCAATTTTTATCGCATTTTCAAATTCGCTTTCAAAATCTTCTTCAACAAAATTTTCAATTATTTCTCGTGAAACACCTTTTGCACGCAGATCATTTTTCAATTTATTAACTCCGGCAAATTTTCTAGTTCTTCTTTCATCAATAAAAGCTTTTGCAAATGTTTCATCATCAACATATTTATTTTCAACTAGATCGGCAACAACTTCCGCAACTATTTTCTGATCGAGTTTTCGCTGAAGTAATTTTCGTTCTAATTCCTTAGCTGAATGGATTCTGCGGGTAATAATTCTGAATGCGGTTTCTTTGGCAAGGAAAAATTCATTTTGATAATTAAGAGATGAAATAAGTTCATCGCTTACTTCATCTCCTTTTCTTAAAGCATTTTTTACAAAGATCTCGTAACGCAAAAAAAGTTTATCACCATTTTCAAAAGATATTTTCGCGTTATTTTTTACCTTTGTAATTTTTATGATCTTCATAAAAGATTATTTTTTCTTTTCTTTTACCGGCTCGGCTTCTTCAACAGGAGCAGCTTCACCATTGGTTTTTATCATTCCCAATTTTTGCTTAACTTCGGTTTTAAGTTTTTCCATCAATTCGGGATTTTCAATCATTTTACCTCTGAATTGTTCCCTTCCTTGATATCTTTCATCACCGTAAGAAAGCCAAGCGCCGCTTTTTTTGATTAAACCATGTTCGATAGCAAGATCCAAAACATCGCCGGTTTTGCTTATTCCTTCGTTATAAAGAATATCAAATTCGATTTCTTTGAACGGCGGAGCAACTTTGCTTTTCACTATTTTGATTTTTGTTCTGTTACCGATTACGTCAGTTCCTTCTTTAATTGCTGCAATTCTTCTGATATCAATTCTTAAAGAAGCGTAGAATTTTAGCGCGTTACCGCCTGTTGTTGTTTCAGGACTTCCGAACATAACTCCGATTTTACTTCTTAACTGATTTGTAAAGATCACGCAAGTTTTAGATCTTGAAATTGCGCCTGTAATTTTACGCAAAGCCTGAGACATCAATCTTGCCTGAACAGCCATGTGAGAATCGCCCATTTCGCCTTCAATTTCAGCGCGCGGAACCAAAGCAGCAACTGAATCAATTACGATTATATCAAGCGCGTTACTTCTGATTAAAGTATCAACAATTTCCAAAGCCTGTTCGCCGTAATCGGGTTGTGAAAGTAAAAGATTTGCAGTATCAACACCAAGTCTTTTAGCATAATTTACATCAAGCGCATGCTCAGCATCAATAAAAGCAGCAAGTCCGCCGGTTTTTTGCGCTTCTGAAATTATGTGCAAACACAAAGTTGTTTTACCTGAAGATTCAGGACCGTAAATTTCAACAATTCTTCCTCTTGGAACTCCGCCGATTCCTAAAGCATAATCAAGCGAAATTGAACCTGTTGAAATTGATTCTACCTGATTGATAACACCATCACCCAATTTCATGATAGAACCTTTTCCGAAATTCTTTTCAATTGTAGAAATGGTATCTTCCAAAATTTTGAGTTTTGCTTCTTTTTCGTTAGCCATTAAATGTACTCCGTTTATTTTAAATAAAAACTTGAAATTTCGTTATAAATTGATCCGCCCTTTTGCAATTCACTTTTCATTAATACAACATCTTTCATTTGAAAATTAAGAGAAGGAATTTTGAAATTTTTAAAGCTCTCAACAAACTCCGGATTTAATTTTTCTTTTATCCTTAAAATGGTAATATGGGGTTTAAAGTTCCTTGATTCTTGCTCAAAATTCAACTTTTTTAGGGAAATATTTAGGTCTTTCACTAGTGAAAAAAGATGCTCGTCAACTCTTAATCCAAGCCATAAAATCCGAGGTAAAAAGAATCCGAAACGGTCAAATTC
Source organism: uncultured Melioribacteraceae bacterium (assembly GCA_965365345.1). Taxonomy (GTDB): domain Bacteria; phylum Bacteroidota; class Ignavibacteria; order Ignavibacteriales; family SURF-24; genus CBDUBH01. The sequence goes on along the minus strand of CBDUBH010000075.1, from coordinate 3,258 downwards.
CGCTTTTATTTTTTCGTAATTTTGAACCGTATTTTTTATAGTTTCAGTAATTTTTTCAATTTTGGAAATTTCAACATCATCTAAAAATTTTAATGTTAAATGAAGCTTTTCCTGCGGCTCCCACTTCAGGCTTATATAATCCTGAAATGCTTCTTTTCGTAAGCGTACAATTTCTTCAGTAATTTCTTCAGGAAATTTTAATGCTATGAATAATCTATTCGTCATACGGAATTCCGAGTAAATGCCTTCTTAACATATCTAATGCAGTTTGTGCGGCTCTATCTTTATTAAGCAATCTTTCATTCCCGAAATTGAATTTTTTTGCAGTACAAAGATTCTCATCACAAATTCCGATGTAAACTAAACCGACATTTTTATCAGCAGTTGTGCCTGTGGGACCCAAAATTCCCGTTACTGCAATTCCGATATCTGTACCGCTGATAGAGCGGATTCCGTCAGCCATTTGTCTGGCAACCTCTATACTTACTGCTCCATATTGTCTTATTACATCTTCTTCGACTTTAAGCAATTCAACTTTTGCTCCATTACTGTAAGAAACAACTCCTCTTTCAAAATAATTGCTGCTTCCGCTTATGTTTGTAATTCTGTTAGAAATCAAGCCGCCGGTGCAGGATTCTGCTATCGAAAGTGTTAATCCTCTTTCGTTTAACAATCTTCCCACAACTTCTTCCAGAGTTTCATTTTCTTTCCCGTAAATGTATCTTCCTGCTGCGGATCTTATTTTCTGTTCAATTTCAAAAAGTTTATTTGATGCAAGTTCTTCATTTTCTTCTTCAACTGTAATGCGCATTTTTACACCGAATTGACTCGGGAGAAATGCTAATTTTGATCCTTTCAAAAGTTCATCAATATTTCCTAGTTTTTCAAAAAGAGTTGATTCAGGAATTCCGGTTGTTAGAAGATTTTTGATCTTAATTACATTTTTATTTTTTCTTTCAATTTTTGCAAGTTTGGGTAAAACGAAATTCCGCATCATTTCTTTCATTTCGTGCGGAACACCCGGCATTGAAACAAGAATTTTACCGTCTTTTTCTATCCACATTCCTGGTGCTGTTCCGTTATGATTTCTAATCACTTCACAATTTTTTGGCACGAGCGCTTGCTGTTCATTTATTTGAGCCATTACTCTGCCGCGCTTTTCAAAAAGTTCTTTTATATCCTGCAGCACTTCTTTATTTTCAACAAGTTCAGTATTGAAATATTTCACAATACAGGGTTTTGTAAGATCATCGTGAGTTGGACCCAATCCGCCAGTTACAATTACGAGATCGCTAGAATTCATTGCGCTCCTGAATTCGTTTATGATCTCATCTTCTATATCACCGACAACGCTTGATTTATAAATTTGAATTTGTGCTTTGGTAAGTTCTTCGCCGATAAATGCAGCATTTGTATTTAAAGTTTGTCCAATTAAGATTTCATCACCAACAGTAATAATTTGAGCGCGCATGGTTTTCCCTTTTTGGTTCTTACTTTAAAATAAATTAAATATGCTAATTATCAAGTGAGATGAAATTAAGGCGTAAATTGAAGCAACTACATCATCAATCATAATTCCTAATCCTCCGTTAAGAGATTCGAGTTTACGTGCCGGATATGGTTTTACGATATCAAAAATTCTCCATATAAAAAACACTATCAATGAATTTATTATTGATTTCGGAATTAAAATTAATGAGATCCACATTCCAACAATTTCATCAATTGTACATTCGGATGGATCTTTTCCATAGATCAAATCAAACTTATCGCCGATTTCTATTCCTAAAATCAAAAAAATAAGAATTGCGGGAATTATGATATACAGATTTTCAAAGCCGGGTATAAAATAGATCAGCAAGCCGGCTAAACTTCCGAAAGTGCCTGATGCAAATGGAATATAGCCGGTATAAAATCCGGAACCGAGCAATTTTTCTAAAAAATTTATTTTTTTCATTTGAAAAGATTAAGAAGTAATTTTCTGTTGGAAATTAAATATGTAATTCCGGTGTACAAAGTAAATAATGTAATTGCAAGCATTGTAAAATATATGAATTTTTGATCTAGAAGAATTTTGAAAATTTCTTCGTTTCCTGTGTGAATTATTTCAATTGTCCTAAAAACGTATACCAAAAGTAAATAGTAAATAAATACCATTTGAATAAAAGTTTTCCATTTTGCCGAAATACTTGTGGTCATATTATATCCTTTGAATTCGGCAAAAAGTCTTAAACCCGTAATCAAAAAATCTCTTATTACAATTACAAGCACCATCCAAAATTCAAGAACATCTAAAAATACAAAAGCAAAAAATGCAGTTGAAGTAAGAATTTTATCCGCCAGGGGATCCATAAATTTTCCCCAGGCGGTAATGTAATTGAATTTACGCGCAAGCCAGCCATCATACCAATCGGTAATTGCTGCGAGTATAAATATTACAAGCGATGCCTGCTTTAAAGCGGGATCATCTGCAAGAAAAAGAAAAAGAAAAACCGGCGTAAGGATTATTCTTAAAACTGTTAACTGATTAGGTAAAATCATTTTTCCTGTCCGGCAAGTTTTTCCAAAGTTTCAAATTCGTAAATTCCCGTTGAGTGACCATCTTCCCAGCTGATCGTAATTGCATACGATCCGGCAAGTTTTATTGATTTTACAGTAACTTCAACATCGCTGTAAATCGGGATGTAATTCGGTCCCTGTTCTTCCCTTTCTTTTTTGCACGCGGCACACGGACACGCACGTTTCAAATTCGTTAATTTTATTAAAGATTCTTTTCCGTTTTCCCATTTAATGAAAAGAAATTTTTTATCTTTTATTTTGATTTCCTCGGGCTGCAATTATAATTTTTCTCCGGTTAATTTGTAAAGCGCTTCAAGATATTTTTCGGTAGTGCCTTGAATAATTTCTTCGGGCAATTCCGGTGCCGGCGGCTGCTTGTTGAAATTTACCGAAGTCAAATAATCTCTTATAAATTGCTTGTCATAGCTTTGCTGCGTTCTTCCTCTTTGATAGCCCTGAAGCGGCCAAAATCTTGATGAATCCGGAGTTAATAGTTCATCGACAATTATAATTTTTCCGTTATGAATACCGAATTCCATTTTCGTATCGGCAATTATAATTCCTTTTTCCAAAGCGTATTCTGATGCTTTTTTGTAAATATTTAAAGTCGCATTTTTAATGATCTCATAATTTTCTTCGCCGACGATTTCTATGGCTTTTTCGTTAGTAATATTTTCATCATGTAAACCAATTTCGGCT
>CBDUBH010000074.1:0-18540 GCA_965365345.1 uncultured Melioribacteraceae bacterium | reverse complement strand
TCTATTTACTTTTCAGAAGTTTCGCATTACTCATGGAAAAGAATTTGCAGCATTTTGCGGATTGATGAATTTAAAGAAATTCAAGTTGATAAAAATTTCAGAATGGATTTGAATAAACTTGAAGATGAATTGAAAAAAAATCCCGCAATGTTTGTTATGGCAAATTTAGGTTCAACCGGTACCGGAAGCGTTGATGATATAAAATCAATTTTGGAATTAAAAAAGAAATATGATTTTCATCTTCATATTGATGCGGCTTACGGCGGATTTGTACGCTCCGTAATTCTAAATGAAAATTTTGAAATTCTACCTTATCAAAATGAAATGTTTGTTCCGGAATTTGTTTACGAGCAATTAAAAGTTTTAAGCGAATCTGATTCTATTACAATTGATCCGCATAAACACGGCTTAATTTCGTACGGTGCCGGTGCGGTTTTATTTAAAGATGAAAATTTGCGGCAGGTAGTTTCAAACACTGCGCCTTACACTTATCATAAAACCGATAAGCCAAATATCGGAATGTTTTCGCTGGAAGGATCGCGTCCCGGAGCAATGGCAGCGGCTTGTTATTTAACTTACAAAGTTTTGCCGCCTGTAAAATCAGGCTTAGGCGAAATAATTTTGAACGCGCTTTCGGCATCGAAAAAATTTCATAAATTAATTGAAGAAACAAATTCGCACGCAAATTTAAATTATCCTGATCTTGATATAAATTGCTTTTATAAAATTCCGCAAAACAAAAATGTTGCAGAATTAAATTCAAACACTTTAAAACTTTATCAAAATCTTTCGGTTGAAGCGGAAAATCCGGAATTCATTTTATCGAAATTTGTAATTCCCGCAAGCGTACAAAAAATTATTTTGCCCGAATTTCAAAATAATAATATTGAAAACTTAACCGCAATGCGGATTGTATTTATGAAACATTGGACCAGTTTAAATGATTTTTATTATGTTAAAGAATTATTGAATTCAATTAAAAAATATTCATAATTCAGTTTCATTGATTTGTGCAAATGAATGCTTTTGTCATATTGAGCGAAGCGAAACATCTATAAATGATCTAACTTAATTTTAAAATTATTTTAAATAATTTATTTCAGAAAAATAAAAGTTAAATTTTCTTCATAACGAATTTGAAAATAAAAATTTCCTTGCAGAATAAAAATTCTTCAAAAATAAAATCCCACCTTTTATCTCAAAAATATTTTTACAAAAAAATGAAAATAATTGAATAAAATTCATTTTCCTGCACCGATTTTTCTTGACAAAATAAAATTATTTCCGTAAATCTGTAATAAGTATTACATGATATGATAAAATTGTAATAAAAATTACAACTATCATAAAAATTAACTTCTTTCTTATTGGCGCAAAATAACAGGAGCGACCAATGCTATTGTTAAAAGAGTTAGATGTTTATTCTCCCGAAAAAGCGGGCAAAAAAGATATTCTGATTGCAGGCGGAAAAATTATTGCGATCGAAAATCAAATTGACTTACCGGAAAATCTTTGTACAAAATTAAATTTAAAAGGACTAAAAGCACTTCCCGGATTTATTGATAATCATGTTCACATTGCCGGAGCGGGCGGTGAAGGCGGTCCTGCAACACGCACTCCCGAAGTTTTTTTGAAAGATTATATTGAAGGCGGAATTACTTCCGTTATAGGATGTTTGGGTACGGATGGAATTTCACGCACGGTTGAAAATCTTTTAATGAAAGCAAAAGCGTTACGCGCAGAAGGGCTTTCAGCTTGGATCTACACGGGCTCGTATCAAGTTCCGCCGCCAACAATTTTAGGAAGCGTTTTAAAAGATTTAACTTTCATAGATGAAATTATTGCTGCGGGTGAAATTGCAATTGCTGATCACCGCTCTTCACATCCCAGCGTAAATGAATTGATCAAACTTGCACTTGAAGCGCGCGTTGGCGGAATGCTAGGCGGCAAAGCCGGAATTTTAATGCTGCACATGGGTGATGCGCAAAATCCATTTCAAATAGTTTACGATGCGGTTGAACAAAGCGAATTGAAATTCAATCAATTTTTACCGACTCACTGTAATCGAAATCCACACATTTACGAAGATTCAAAAAAATATGCGCAAAACGGACATTTAGATTTTACAACAAGTTCATATCCGTATTTTCCTGATGATGAGATAAAACCTTCGCGCGCAGTTGCTGAATTGTTAAAACTAAATATTCCCATTGAAAATATTACACTTTCTTCCGATGCCGGCGGTTCGCTTCCCGAATTTGACAGCAAAGGAAAACTTTCAAAATTAATAATCGGAAAAATGACTTCGCTTTTTGATGAAGTAAAAGATTGCGTAAAAGATGAAAAAATTCCTTTGGAAATTGCGCTTAAAACAATAACATCAAATGTTTCAGAAATTTTCAAATTGAAAGGCAAAGGCAAAATTCAAAAGGGATTTGATGCCGATCTGGTTTTGGTAAATGACGATCTTGAAATTTCATACGTCATTTCGCAAGGAAATATTTTCATGAAAGAAAAAGAGATAATAAAGAAAGCACTTTTAGACGAATAAAATTATTCATCACAAAATTAAATATTGAAATGAAAAAGTTTCTCCTTGTTTTTATTATCATTTTTACGGCTAATGATTTTGCGCACGCACAAGGTTCGATATTTATAATCGGCGGCGGAAAGCGTCCAGATTATCTAATGCAAAAATTTGTGGAACTTACGGGTGGTGAGAAATCAAAGATCGTAATTTTTCCGATGGCGAGTTCAGAGCCGAAAGAAACTGCCGAATATCAAATTGAGCAATTTAAAAAACTCGGCTGCGAAAATCTGGATTATATAATTTGCGATCAAAATTCTGCCGATAGTGATAGCAATTTTCAAAAAATGAAAAATGTAAAAGGAATTTTCTTTTCGGGCGGAGATCAAAACAGATTAACAGAAGCTTTACTCGGAACTAAACTTTTGGAAAGGATCAAAAAGATTTACGAAAACGGTGGAGCGATTGGCGGAACAAGCGCGGGCGCTGCTGTCATGAGTAAAATTATGATAACCGGTGATGAACTTTTAAATTCGGATTCTTCCGAAGCATTTTCAATTATTCAAAAAGAAAATATTAAAACAGCAGAAGGATTCGGATTTGTTGATGAAATTATTGTCGATCAGCATTTTGTAAAAAGAAAAAGACACAACAGATTAATTTCACTTGTGCTTGAAAATCCGCAATATGTCGGAATCGGAATTGATGAATCTACTGCTTTAATTGTTTATCCCGAAAATAATTTTGAAGTCCTTGGTGAAACTTATGTAATGGTTTTTGATGCACGCGCGGCAAGGGAAATTAAAACCGGAAAGAACGGAATTTTCGGAGCGCAAAATATAAAAACCGGAATTTATATTTCGGGCGATAAATTTCAAATAATAAATGATTAAAGGTAAAAATGAAAGGTAAATTCCACTTTAACACTTTGGTAATGATATTTGCGGTTGTAGTTTTGGTTGCTGCTTTAACTTGGTTTTTGCCCGGAGGTGAGTATCAACGAGTAGTTAAAGATGGAAGAACTTTGGTTGTTTCGGAATCTTTTAAATATGTTGAAAGTGACGCGCAGGGACTTGGTGCAATTTTGAAAGCGCCGGTTGTCGGGTTTGTCAGCGCGGCTCAAATTATAGCTTTCCTTTTTGTAATCGGCGGAGCGTTTTCTGTAATTACAAGAACCGGCGCAATTACGGTTTCCGTACAAAGATTGGCTTACACTTTTGCCAACAAACCGCATCTGCAAAAATTTTTCATCCCGATTACAATGACAATCTTTTCAATCGGCGGCGCTGTTTTCGGAATGTCCGAAGAAACTTTACCTTTCGTTTTGATTTTTATTCCGCTTGCACTTTCGTTGGGCTATGATTCACTTGTTGGTACGGCGATACCATTTTTAGGCGCTGCCGCAGGATTTGCAGGCGCAGTTTTTAATCCTTTTACAGTCGGAATTGCGCAAAGCATTTCTGAACTTCCTCTTTATTCGGGAATGGAATATAGAATTTTCGTTTGGTTTTTAAGCACCGGATTTATGATCGCTTTTGTAATGTGGCACGCAGGAAGAGTTAGAAAAGATCCTTCAAAAAGTCCGGTTTATGAAATTGATCAACAGCGTAAACACGATCTTCATATTGATAACAGCGCAAAAGTTGATTTCACGATTTATCAAAAAATAGTTTTAATAATTTTTGTTCTGTCGCTTGTACTTTTGGTTTACGGAATTTTGGAATATCAATGGTATATAAACGAAATTGCCGCATTGTTTTTGGGATTGGGAATAATCTCAGGAATTGTAGGAAGATTAAGCGCATCCGAAATTACAGATAGTTTAAAAGAAGGCGCAAAAGATATGATGGGCGTTGCTTTAATTATCGGCTGCGCAAAAGCGATTTTGGTAATTGCTACTGATGGTAAAATTATGGATTTGATGCTTTACAGTTTAGCCAGCGTAATTTCGCATCTTCATCCGATAGTTGCAGCGCAGGCAATGTTCGTTACTCAAGGAATTATAAATTTCTTTGTGCATTCAGGTTCAGGACAAGCAGCATTAACAATGCCGGTAATGGCTCCGCTAGCAGATGTAGTTGGAATTTCACGACAAACCGCAGTACTCGCATTTCAATTTGGTGAAGGCTGGATAAATGTGATCTTGCCGACTTCCGGCGTTACGATGGGAGTTTTGGGACTTGCAGGAATTCCATATGAAAAATGGTTCAAGTGGATGTTACCGATAGAAATATTCTTTTTGATTTTGGCTTTATTACTCTTAATTCCGCCGTTCTTTATTAATTATCAATAAAATTGGTTTGCAAACAATTTAAAGGGAGAAAGATATGAAAAAAACTTCACTGTTCGCGGCTTTATTTATTATGCTTTTCTGCGCAACGGATTTTTTTGCGCAAGCATCTTTTGAAACCGGCAAGATCGGAGTTCAAATTAATGAATACGGAAGAATAAGAATTCACGCGCCTGCTATTGATGCAACAAGACAAATGGATAGAATTTCATTGCTGGTTGGTGCTGATTCTGTAAGTGTTTACGATTACAAAAATGATGCAGATGTAGAAACCGAACCTTATTTAGTAGCAAGTCCGGCAATGAGTGATCATGAAATTTACGGTGAATTCAATAATGCTTATTCAGGTGCCGCCCCAGATTTTTTGATTAAGATGAATGTTTATGGGTGGAATGATGCAGCATATTTTATTGTAAAATTCACAATTGTAAATCGTGAAGCAGAAGCAAAAGATATGGTTGCTGGACTTGAAATAAATCCTCAGATTGATGGAAGTTACGGTGTTGAAGAATTGAAATTCAGTTTAACAAATGAAATTGTTGATATCTTCAAAACTCAACATGTCGGAATTAAAGCGTTAGACAGAAAAATTAAAAGCTTAAATACATTTGAATATTTTGCTGAATATACTGATTCAGATTCTGCTCTTTGGGCAAATTTGAATTATGTAGGATTTGACAGCACTTATCTTTCAGGCGGAGATGGTCTGGTTGCAATTCCTGCCTACGATGCCGTAAATATTGCTCCGAATGATTCAATGATAATTTACTTCGGATTTTCATCGGATGTGAGCGAAGAAGGAATTATTTCAGGAATTAACGAAGCACAGGCAAAATATCAAACAATAACTTCCGTAAGAAATTCTGATAATAACATTCCGAATAATTTTACATTAAATCAAAATTATCCTAATCCGTTTAATCCCAGTACACAAATTTCTTTCAGTATTCCGCAAAATCAAAATGTAACATTGAAAATTTTCAATGCGTTGGGACAAGAAATATCAACTTTGATAAACACAGAAATAAAAGCGGGAAATTATAAATTTGATTTTAACGCCAGCAATTTACCGAGCGGAATTTATTTCTATAATTTAACAACTGAGAACTTCACTTCGACAAAAAAAATGATGTTGATAAAATAAAATGAACAGATATAAAGAAATAAAAAGTAAAATTCAGCAGCATTATGATGAGCTGCCAAAAAATCAGAAAAAGATCGCTGAATTTTATTTGGAAAATTTTGATAAGATTCCATTTCTTAATGTTCAAGAAGTTTCGGAAGCAACGCACGCAAGCGTTGCTTCCGTTGTTCGTTTTACGCAAAGAACCGGATTTAAAGGATTCAGTGAGATCCGTGATGAAATTACAAATGCGCTTCAAGATCATTTAAGAAAAAAAGAAAATTTCCCTTTGCTGGATGGGCACAATATTAAAGAAGATATTTTAACCGCGGTTGCAAATCAGGAAATTAATAACATCAACGATACAATAAATCTTAACGACCGCGAAAGTTTTGATAAGGCTGTTGATATAATTTTCAAAGCAAAAAAAGTTTTTACTGCCGGACTCGGAATTTCAAATTTACTGGCCGAAATTCTTTCATATCAACTTACCCAGCTAGGCATTTTTTCGAAAAATTTTACAAACAGTTACGCAACTTTTTTAGAGCAAATTTTACTTCTTGATAAAAACGACATCATAATTACACTTTCATTTCCGCCTTATTCAATTGATACAATTGAAGCAGCAAAATTTGCAAAAGAAAAAGGCTTAAAAGTAATTTCGATAACAAATAAGCAATCATCCCCAATTTCGTTTTACTCAGATTCAATTTTAGTTGTTAGCAGTCAAAATATGTTATACACAAATTCATTTGCGGCAATTTCGGTTTTGATAAATGCAATTGCAACAAGATGCGCATTGAAAAATAAAAACCGCGCGGTAAATATGTTAAATGAAATGGATGCAGTTTCAGAAAGAATGAAAAACACAATCGTATAAATACCAAAATAAAATTTTGGAGCGTTACAGTGAAAAATCTTTTATACTTAATTTTATTATCCTTTACAAATTTGATTTTTGCGGGAACCACCGGAAAACTTACCGGAAAAGTTACCGATGCAGCAAACGGAGAACCGCTAATCGGGGTGAATGTAATTATCTTAGGAACAAATCTCGGTGCCGCAACTGATCTTGACGGTAATTATACTTTGCTTAATATTCCGCCGGGAGTTTATGAAGTGAAATTCAGTTCGATAGGATATAATTCCGTTACAATTCAAAATGTAAAAATTATAGTTGATCAAACTACAAATTTAAATATGCAATTAAGTTCTACCAGCATTGAGATTGATGAAATTGTGGTTTCAGCTTCAACTCCTTTGGTGCAAAAAGATTTAACAAGTTCAATTTCAGTTATGACAAGAAATGAAATTGAAGCTTTACCGGTTTCGAGTTTTACTGATCTTCTTTCAATGCAGGCGGGAGTTGTCGGAAGCGGTTCGGGATTGCACATTAGAGGCGGAAGATCAAACGAAGTTGCATATATGATTGACGGAATGTATGTCCAGGATCCTTTACTCGGCGGACTTGCGACACAAATTAATAATGATGCAATTCAGGAAATGAGTTTGCTTAGCGGAACTTTTAATGCTGAATATGGAAATGCTTTGAGCGGTGTTGTAAATATTGTTACACGCGATGGCTCCGATAAATTTGCCGGCAAATTTGAAGTAAGAACAAGTGAATTCGGCGTTGAAAGATATGCCGATCTTCACGAGTTAAGATATAACGGATCGATAAGCGGACCTTTATTTTCAAATGGAATAAAATTCTTTTTATCAGGTGAGCAGGATAAACGCGGAAGTTATCTTCCCTTCGGTTACAATAAAGAACAGACAATGTTCGGAAAATTAACTTTCAATTTGATACCGAAAGTAAGAATGATACTTTCAAACCGAGCAAGTTTCGGGAAAAGACAAGGTTACAGTCATACATATAAATATATTCCTCATCTTTACGCAAAAACCGAAACTGAAAGTTATCAATCAATGTTAGGCGCAACTCATACAATTTCAAATAATTTCTTTTATGATTTCAAAGTTTCTTATTTCAATCAAGCATATTTCAGAGGATTTGACAGAGATACTTCGAAATACATTCCCGAAACGGATTTTGAATATGTTACTACAATTGAAAACGGAAGAGATTACAGGGATTTTTATATAAAAGCAAATCCGACAGGATTAACAGACAGCCGCACTGCAACAGCGGATGCAAAACTTGATGTTACCTGGCAATTAGGAAAAATAAATGAAGTAAGATTCGGCGGACAGTTCAAAAAACATTGGCTGAAGCTTTTCAGTGTTGATGGAATAAAACGCCCGATAAATTTGCAATACATTGATAATTACAATACTGATAAACCTTTTGAAATTGCAGGATACATTCAGGATAAAATTGAATTTACTTCACTTGTTGTAAATTTGGGATTACGACTTGATTACATGAATTCAAATGTAAGTTTCAGGCAAAATCCGCTTGACCCCAATTCATTTGTAAAAGCAAAAGCAAAATCACAAATAAGTCCGCGTGTTGGAATTGCTCATCCAATTTCAGACCGTACAAAATTACATTTTTCATACGGGCACTTTTTTCAAAATCCGGATTACAGATATTTGTTCGAAGGAGCCGAATATAAATTAACTGTTCGCGAGCCGATCTTCGGGCAACCGGATTTAGATGCGCAAAGAACAGTAGCTTACGAAGTTGGTTTATCGCATCAAATGACTGATAGAATGGCTGTAAATGTTACGGCTTATTATAAAGATATAACAGGATTGATCGGAACGCGTTATTACTTTCCTTATGTGGATGGAAGATTTACCGGCTACACTTTATACATAAATGAAGATTACGCAAATGTAAAAGGCTTTGAAGTAAATCTTGATATTCGTCCTGATAATTATTTTTCGGGCGGACTTTCTTACACATATTCAGTTGCAAAAGGAAGCGCATCTTCTGAAACCGAACAATATCCCGGAACATCCGAATCAACTCTTTTATATTATTTGGATTTTGACAAAACACATCTTTTAAATGCTTCGGCAACTTTTACCGTTCCCAAAGATGAAGGTCCTGAACTTTTTGGAAATAAAATATTTCAGAATATTGATCTAAGTTTAATTTTTAGATTGAGTTCGGGTTATCCATATACACCGGCGGGAAGAGATGTTGGATTTGTAATAAAAAATTCATTAAGAATGCCTTCTACTTCAACATTTGATCTGGAATTAGGAAAAGAATTCAGAGCAGTTATCGGAACAAGATTAAGAATTTTTGCGGAAGTTTTGAATCTGTTCAATTCTAAAAATATAATCTATGTTTATCCCGATACAGGAGATCCTGATTATACATTGGTTGGAATGAGATCAAAAGAATATATGCAGGATCCTTCAAATTATGCAGCGCCCAGAAGCGTTAGAATTGGCGCGGGAATAAGATTCTAATTGAATAAAAAATTAAAATTCAAAAGCGGAAATTTAAGATGAACAGAATTATAATCCTTTTATTATTAACGGCAGCTTTCAATCTTTCATTTGCCCAGAATGGAATAAAAGAAAAATCCAAAGAAGATAAAATTCATAATATTGAAAAAATTTCGGGAATAAGCGATAGAGCAGGCGGATTGCATAACGCAAGTAATATCGGACTGTTTTTTGAAAATCGCGGAAAACTTTACCCGAGAAGAATTACACAAGGTCCCTCGGGTGAATTTCCTATAAATAGCGGAAAACATTATATCTACCGTGTTAATCCGATGGTCGGCGTTCCCGGAAATGTTGTACAGGCAAGATACACAACAAATGAAGAATGGGAAGCAGTTTCCGGATATCATAATCAGGCAGGATCAAGAGTTGCTTTCAGTGATAATCCGAAAACCTGGCCCGCAACAGGATGGCCCGTAAAAGATGCTAACGGAAATCCGGTAATAAAATCTGATCAGGATAGTTATTGTGTTTACAGCGATAGTACAAATTCAAGAGAGCAGCTTGGAATTGTAATTGCGCAAACAGGATATTCCTACGGAGTTGGTTTTGCAAAAAATCTTTTGTTCTTCAAATATGAAGTAATAAATAAAGGACAGAAAAATTTAGAAGGATTGTATTTCAATCTTTATACTGATCTTGATATTGGAAACATTAGCGGTGGACAGCCCGAATACAGCGATGATAAAGTAGGTTTTATCAAAGACAAAAACTTCATGTATTTTTATGATGATGGAGTTTCAAACGAATGGCCCGGTGGAAAAACCGGACAGTTTGGAGTTGTATTTTTACAAACTCCCGAAGTAAACGGAAGACAACTTGGCATAACTGATTTTCACTATAATCTTTATGATGATGATACTGATATTGATTCAATACAGTATCAAATAATGTCAAGCAGTCCGGTTTTGTACAACAGTAGTTACCACGACAAATTTTTCCACATCGGAAATAATCCTGACCTGCATTATGATGATCCAAGTACAATTCCGGCAGCAGGTTTAGATATGGTTGCAAACGCAGCATCAGGTCCATACACATTGAATGTTGGCGATACTTTAACATTCTTGACCGCATTCGTTGCAGGCGAAAATAATAATGAATTAATGTACTCACTTGAACAGGCGTACAGAATTTTAGAATATAATTTCGAATTAAGCAAACCGCCGGTAACTCCGAATTTAACCGCATTCACATCCGATAAAAAAGTTACTTTGTACTGGGATGATATTGCAGAAACTTCTTTGGATAATTTTTCCGGCGAATATGATTTTGAAGGTTTTAGATTATACAAAAGTCTCGATAAAGGTGTTAATTGGGAATTAATTTCAGAGTATGATGTTAAAAATGGAATCGGGATTGATGCGGGAATTCAATACAGTTATACCGATACAAATATAATAAACGGACTTGAATATTGGTACTCGGTAACGGCTTATGACCGTGGAGATTCATCAGTTCAAAGTCTTGAAACACCGAGAGGAAATTCTCCTGATGCCGTTAATATTGTCTCGGTAATCACATCATCAAATCCTTTGGGAAGAACCCCTGTCTCGCAAGGAGAAATAATTAATTCGGGAACAGGAAATTCAAATTATACTTTGCAAATTCAATCAGCCGATAATGAAAGTTTGGCAAACAATAATTACGAAATTGGATTTACATTTGTGTCGCGTCAGGAAAAAGGCTTGCCGAAAGTTACTGCAAAAATGTTAGTAACTGATTCATCAATTATAGGCGTGAACAAATACGGAATTGAATTTATCAATCACAATTCATTTCATTTAATTGATTACTCAACAGATGAGTATCATTTGCCTGATCCTAAATCTTATAGAAATAATGCAACTTATTCAATAATAAGAGAGCCGGGAAAACCCGCAGCACTTTCACTTCAATTATTCGGACCGGAACCAAACGCACCTGCTGATCAATTACCAAAAACAGGCGATCTGTTAACTGTTTCATTTGGAATTTATGCGGTTAAAAACGGAACCGATACTGTAATTTATCCGCGTCCTTTTGAAATTGATCAACTTCATTCAACAAGTGATGGAATTGTTTTTAAACTTACTCCGCCTAATCCAATTCAGGATGTTTCTAGAGTTGGCGGTACGGATAATTTTGAAATACAATTTTCAGTGGGTGATGAATTAAATCTGCAAGATCAAACTTATTTAATTTCAGTTGAAAACAGAACTGTTCAAAATGGCGATGGATTTATTACGCTTCAAATAAAAAACACTGAACAGGAAATTTTAACACAAATAGATTCGGTTTACAATCTTGATGTAATTGAATTTTTCGGATTAAGCGGAAAAGTTGAATTTACTCCTGGCAATCCGCCTTCACCCGGTAATGCAATTTCAGTAACTACAATTTTACCAAAGCCAATAAAATTAAATGATGCTTACAACTTCAATTTAACTCCGGCAAAATTTGATAAACAAATAGTTCAGCAAAACATTTCCGACATAAAAGTTGTTCCAAATCCTTACATAGTATCATCAATATTTGAACCTGAATTCGGAGAATTAAGAAGAGAACCGCTTCGCCAAATTCAATTTATAAATTTACCCGGCGAATGCACTATCCATATTTTCACGGTTGACGCTGATTTGGTAAAAACAATTTATCACAACTCAAACAGCGGTACAGCGATATGGGATTTGCGTTCGGAAGGCGGCAGGGAAATTGCGCCGGGAATTTATATGTATCTCATAAAAACAGGCAATACAGAATATCTAAGCAGATTTGCGGTAATAAAATAATCATTCGGCAAAGTTGATATAAACAGGAATTTAAAAATGAAAAAAATAATTATAATCATATTTGCTTTAACTTCAATTTGTTTGGCTCAAAATCCGAATTTGGGAACATCAGGCGCGCAATTTTTACAAATTCCCATCGGCGCAAGAGCAGCAGCATTAGGCAGCGCATTTGTCGGATTAAGCAATGATGCAACTTCCACTTTCTGGAATCCCGCGGGAATTATAAATGTGCAAAACCATTCAGCGCATTTTTCCTATGTAAAATTATTTGAAATGTTCGATCTGAATGCAGTTTCAGTTGTAAAAAATTTTGGAAGTTTTGGTTCGCTTGGAGCAAGTATAATTGTTTTTAGCATGGATAAAATGGAAATTACAACCGAAGAAAATCCAAACGGAACCGGTAGATTTTACGATGCGCAGGATCTGGCCATCGGATTGACATATTCAAAATATTTGACCGAACAATTCAGTTTTGGCGTTACGGCAAAATATGTAAATCAAAGATTGTGGAATGAAACCGCTGATGGAATTGCTTTTGATATCGGGACACAATACAAACTTGATTTTCAAAATCTTGTAATTGCAATGAGCTTAACAAATTTTGGTTCAGATATGAAATTTGAAGGTCCCGATTTGAATGTAACCCATGATGTTAACGGCGGAATTCCTTTGAACAGATTAACTCCAGCGCAGTTGGCAACGGATCCTTATCCGCTTCCTTTGAATTTTCAAGTTGGATTGGCGATTGATGTTTTGCAGACAGATTTCTCAAAAGCTCGCGTAGCAATTGATGCGGTTCATCCGAATGACAATAAAGAAAGAGTTCATTCCGGATTAGAACTTTCATTTTTTGACAGATTATTTTTACGAGGTGGATATAAATATAATTACGATGATGAACAATTTACTGCCGGTACAGGTGCAAATATTCCTTTTGCAGGGAAAATAATCTGGTTTGATTATGCATATTCTATTTATGATTTACTGCCAAGTGCGCATAGAATTTCAGTTGGATTTAATTTCTAAAAAGTGAAAATGAAGTTTCAAATATTGAAATTCTTGATATTGCTGATCTTTATAATTTCAAAAATTAATTTTGCGCAAGGTTATATTTGTGCCATTGGAGGGGGAAGCGAAGATTATAATGATTGGAGCGATCTGCCTTACGGAAAAATAGTTGAAAAATCCGATAGCGGAAAAATTGTAATATTAGGAGTAAGTGACGCAACAAATTGGCTGCCGGATTATTTTAAATCATTAGGTGCAAAATCCGCTGTCAATTTGAAAATTAGTTCAAAATCAATTGCTGAAAATGACCAAATTTATAATGAAATAATTTCGGCAAATGCGGTTTTTCTAAGAGGCGGCGATCAATATAATTACATTCGATATTGGAAAGGAACGCGCACAGAAGAAGCAATAAAATCAGTATTTCAAAATGGCGGAGTTGTTGCGGGAACAAGTGCAGGCGCCGCAGTATTGGGCGAATTTGATTTTTCTGCAAAATACGGAAGCGCTTATCCGAAAGAAACTTTAATGGATCCCTTTTATTCTAAAATTGATTTTGAAAATAATTTTCTGAATCTTGTACCGAATGTAATTTTTGATACTCATTTTATTGAGCGCGGAAGATTAGGAAGATTAATCCCATTTGCATTTAACATTCTGCATAATTATCAAAAAAATATTTTAGCTGTTGGGATTGATGATAGAACTGCTTTGTTTGTTTCTCCTGATGGAATTGCGGAAGTTTTCGGAAGCGCGGCAGTTACGATTTTTAAATTTGATAATGAAACGAATATTTACCGTAATGAAAGCAATTTTGCAATTGATAATATTGATGCTCATCAACTTTTGCACGGCGGAAAATTCGATTTAAATTCGCTAAATGATTTTAATTTTACGGAAGGTGGTGTAAACTTTAAGCCTGCTACAATACAAATTCCGGAAGCGGAAATTTGGTTAAGCGGAACAAGTGATTTACAAATCAACCTTCAAAATTCAATTGATGAAATTTTAATATCAACCGGACAAAATAAAACTCTTCTTATTTACAATCCTGTAAATCCCGAAGCATTAAAATTAAAAGATTCTTTAACCTCAAAAAATATTGAAATTTCTGTTTTGGAAGTTTCATCCCAAACAATTAATTCAAACGAAAGTAAAATAAAAATTAATGAAGCAGAATCAATTATCATTTATGCAAACTCACCGGAAGAACTGATATTATTGACTGATACAACGATTTTGATCCATGAAAATTTAAAAGTAAAATTTAATCAAGCAGATTTTCAAATTTTATTAATTGGAAATTCTGCAAAAGTGTTTTTAAAAAATTTCATTTCAAATTTAGATTCGGATGAACTTGCTTCTTACAGGGGAAGAATGAATTTCAAAAGCGGATCAGGATTTATACAGGGATTGGAATTTCAGCCGATGCTTTATGAAGATGATGCTTTTTATGAAAACAGAACTTCCGCATTGTTTTACGGATTGATGCGCGGAAGAAAAGAATACGGAATATTTTTGGATTCTGAAGGAATTGCAAAACTTGAAAATTATGCGATTCAAAATTATACAAGCTCGCCTTTGATCATAATTGACGCGGGTAAAACCGAAATTGCCGATTCATCAAAATATAAATCTGCGGTAAATTATGGTGAAAGACAAATTGCCGGATTTGATAAATTCAAAATTCATGTTACAAATTTTCCAAATGTATTCTCTTTTAATGAATCAAAATTCAATAATATTGTAAATGTTGAAGAGCAAGTATTAAATAATGAAATTGATTTTAATCTTGAACAAAATTATCCAAATCCTTTTAATCCATCAACAGCAATAAGCTATCAACTTTCGACGATCAGTAAAGTTGAGTTAAAAGTTTTTGACATTTTGGGAAAAGAAGTTTCAACTTTGGTTAACGAAATTCAATCTGCCGGAAGTTATAGAATTAATTTTGATGGTTCAAAACTTACCAGCGGAATTTACTTTTGCAGAATTAAAAACGATAATCAATTTAAGACAATAAAAATGGTTTTATTAAAATGAGAGAATTTATTTTTATTATGCTTTTTATAAATCTTTCTACGATAGCGCAGATTCTAACTCCGCTTGAAAAAAACAATTATGAAAAATTAACAAGTTATAACGATCTTATTGATTTTATTGATCAAATAGATGCTTCGTTAGAAAATATTTCAAAAGATTATTTTGCAAAAACAGTGCAAGGCAGAAATATTCCTTTAATAAAAATATCAAAAAATAATTTTGATGATGATAAAATTAAAGTGATGATCTTTGCACAGCAGCACGGAAATGAACAATCGGGAAAAGAAGGAGCTCTGCTTTTATTAAAAGAAATTGCGGAGGAAAAGTTAGATCATATTTTCGATAGAATAAATTTGATATTAATCCCGCAGTTAAATCCCGATGGAAGCGAAGCAGATAAAAGACGAAACGGAAACGGCGAAGATCTGAACAGAAATCATTTGATTTTAACCGAGCCGGAAACTATCGGATTGCATAATATATTTTGGAAATATTTGCCCGAAGTAACTTTGGATGTTCATGAATATTCGCCTTACAGCGAAAGCTGGATGAAATTCGGTTACCGTAAAAATTTTGATGAACAATTCGGAACGGTGACAAATCCAAATGTTTCGAATGAAATTAAAAAATATCAAAAAGAAAAATTCCTTCCTTTCGCAAAAAAATATTTGAACGAAAACGGATTTACCTTTCAGGAATATATTTTGGGCGGACCGCCGAGTGTTGAAAGAATGCGCCACAGTACATTTGATATTAACGACGGCAGACAAAGTTTCGGAATCATGAATTCATTTTCATTAATTCTCGAAGGAAAAAACGGAAAAGATTCTATTGATAATATTGAACATCGTGCAAAAGGTCAATTAGCGGCGATGAAATCTTTTTTAAATTTCGTTTATGAAAATTCGGATGAGATAAAAGATTTGGTAAATGCGGAAAGGGAAAAATTAATTAATGGAAAAGAAAAAGTTTCAATAAGAATGGAACATGTAAAAGGAAATGAAAATTTAGATTTAAATTTGAGATCTGTTTCAACGGGAAATGATACGACAATAATTGTTGAAGAATATCACATTGAAATTAAGAAAATATTGGAAGTTGAAAAACCGCTTGGATATTTGATAAATAAAGGTGATTCTTTATTAATTTCTTTTTTGAAAAATCACAATGTAAAATTCAGTGATGAAATTCCTATTGAAGCAAAAATCTTGGAATATCAAATATTACAAATGGATACTGTAATTTCCGAAGAAATTGAATCGCTTTATCCAAAAGTTGAAGTTAAAGAAACGTCAATAAATAAAGATGATTATTATTTTGTACCACTAAATCAGCTTCAATCAAATTTACTGGTGCTTGCTTTGGAACCGCAATCAATGCTGGGATTAATACAATACGAAGAATTTAAATTTTTAAGGAATACGGGAAAGTATCCGATTCTAAGAGTGGAGAAATAGAAATAATTATTTTGCATAATAAAAGCATTGTCATTCTGGCTTGTCCAGAATCAGACAATGCTTTTAATTAATTAGATGAATTTTATAAAACAGCTTTCAAAGAATCGTAATGTGCTTTGATAGTTTTATCAAGATCTTCATTTGTGTGTGCAGTTGAAACGAACATTGCTTCATATTGCGCCGGAGCCAAATAAATCCCGCGTTTTAACATTTCATGGAAATATTTTCCGTAAAGATTTGTGTCTGATGTTACCGCAGATTTATAATCATCAACTTTATTTTCGGTGAAGAACATGCACATCATTGAGCCGATTCTGTTCCATGCAAAATTCTTTCCGAGTGACTTTAAATTCTCCTGCATCCCTTTTTCAAGATAAACCGATTTTTTTTCAAGCTGTGTGTAAACTTCCGGATGTTCCTGAATGTATTTTAATGCTGCATATCCTGCTGACATTGCCAAAGGATTTCCGCTTAAAGTTCCGGCTTGATAAACAGGCCCGCTCGGAGCGATCATTTCCATAATTTCTTTTTTACCGCCGAAAGCTCCGACCGGCAATCCGCCGCCGATAATTTTTCCGTAAGTTGATAGATCGGGAGTGATTCCTAAAACTTCCTGCGCGCCCCCTTTTGCAACTCTGAATCCTGTCATAACTTCATCAAAGATCAAGACGATATTTTCATTTGAGCAAATTTCGCGAAGCTCCTTCAAAAATTCATCACTGGCGCGAACAACGCCTATATTTCCGGCAATCGGTTCAATTATAATTGCGGCAATTTCATTTTTGTTTGCTTGAATTAATTTTTTAACAGATTCGATATCATTAAAATCAGCCATTAAAGTATCGGCTGCGTTTCCTTTTGTTACTCCGGGACTTGTAGGAATTCCTAAAGTCAATGCGCCGCTTCCGGCTTTGATCAAAAAATAATCCGCGTGACCGTGATAGCAGCCTTCAAATTTTATAAATTTTTCTTTTCCGGTAAAACCGCGTGCGGCGCGTATTGCGCTCATTGTTGCTTCGGTTCCGCTATTCACCATTCTAACCATTTCAACCGAAGGGATCATTTCGGTTATTAACTTTGCAACTTCAACTTCGAGTGAAGTCGGAGCGCCGAAACTTGTTCCATTTTCAATTGAATTTAACAATGCTGATTTTATAAATTCAGGATTGTGTCCGAAAAGATGCGGACCCCAGCTTCCTATATAATCAATATATTCGTTGCCATCAACATCATAAAATTTTGAGCCTTCGCCGCGCTCAATAAATATTGGATTTCCACCAACGGATTTAAATGCACGTACCGGCGAATTTACTCCGCCGGGAATATATTTTTTCGCTTCCTGGAATAGTTTTTCACTTTTTTGAATGTTCATTAATTTCTCCAAAATTTTTAATCGAGTTTAAAAATAATATAAAAATGTAAAATGCGGAAAAATATTTTCATTTGAAATGAAAAATCGTAAAGAAAAAAATCTTTAAAATATTTATCAAATAAGTTAAAACATCAAAATCAATTTCATTAATGAAAATCAAAAAGAAAATTCGCTAAAAAATTAAATCGAAAAGTAAATTTCATCAAATAAAATCAATATATAACCCAATTTAAGGAAACCGAAATAATTTCCTCTTTGAAGCGGAATTTTGTATTTTTGAATTGAATTTTATGATAATTATGATTTTATGAATAACAAAAAAATTGCGGTTGTTGCTGTTAGCGGAGGAATGGATAGTTGCGTTACCGCGGCAATTGCAAAACAAAATTACGAACTTGCTTTTGCCCATATCAATTACGGTCAGCGCACTGAAAAGCGTGAATTAAAAGCGTTCAATGAAATTGCGGATTTTTATAAAGTTGGAAAAAGATTGATAATTGATTTTTCGCATTTGGCAAAGATT
>CBDUBH010000073.1:0-18550 GCA_965365345.1 uncultured Melioribacteraceae bacterium | reverse complement strand
GGATATGACGGCGGTCAAGCGGAATATGTTCGTGTTCCCTATGCT
The DNA here is from genome assembly GCA_965365345.1 of uncultured Melioribacteraceae bacterium. Taxonomy (GTDB): domain Bacteria; phylum Bacteroidota; class Ignavibacteria; order Ignavibacteriales; family SURF-24; genus CBDUBH01. Next base: position 18,505 of record CBDUBH010000073.1, on the reverse strand, counting down.
GATGTTGGTCCAATGGTAATTCCTGATTGGATGGATCCTGATGATGCCGTACTTTTGACTGATGTTGTTCCCACAGGTTATCAGGCAGCAGAAATGGGCGGAATTCAAAAAGGCGATACGGTTATGATTTTTGGAGCCGGACCAATCGGAATTATGGCTGCAAAATGCGCATGGCTTTTTGGTGCCGGACGTGTAATTATTGTTGATGAACTTGAATACAGATTGGAATTCGCTCAAAAATATGCACAATGCGAAATTCAAAATTTTAGAGAATTAGGTGATCCAGTTGTTTTTGCAAAACGAACCACAGATTCACTTGGAGTTGATGTTTGCATTGATGCGGTTGGTGCGGAAGCTGCCGGAAATACCATGGAAACTTTACTCGGAAGAAAATTATTGCTTCAAGGCGGATCAACAACCGCACTCCATTGGGCAATAAATTCAGTAAAAAAAGGCGGAATTGTGTCTATAGTCGGAGTTTACGGACCAACAGATGCTTTGGTTCCGATCGGTAATGTTGTTAATAAAGGAATTACGATCCGGGCAAATCAGGCATCTGTAAAAAGATTACTTCCAAGATTGATCGAACATGTAAAAAACGGAATTATAAATCCTAAAGAATTGATAACGCACAAAATTCCGTTAGAAGAAATTTCGGAAGCTTATCATATTTTTTCAAGAAAATTAGATAATTGCATAAAGCCGGTACTGATTCCACCATCGGCAAATGCTTAAACAATAAGAGTAAAATCATTCATAAAAAATCAGAAGAATTATGACAGATATTACAAAACCTGAAGATTTCAAAAACGAAAGAGGAAGCGGATATCAAAATATTAAAGGCTGGGGCATTGATGCCGATCCTGAAAATGATCCGGTTTATCCAATGAAAAATAGGACCAATGAAGAACACAAAGGATATACTTGGGAAAGACCAACACAGCAATCTGTTGATATTGAAGTTCTTCATTCTGTAGAAAGACCAAATATAACGGCCGTATTTGGAACTTCAATGCCGCCATCAGGATTAAGCGGAATGATCCGCAGAATTGCTTTTAAATACAGCGAATCCAGCTACGGAAGATGGCTGCCTTTGGTTTTAGCTGATAGGATTAATGTTCTTGAAGGATTAATAGATGATATTTCGCACGGACATTTTCCCAATCGTTTCAAAGAACGCGGCTGGAATTCTGAATGGAAATATAACCGGAACGGATTTTTAATAAAAGCCGGTTTGGCAGCTATATTTACGGTTGCCGCAGCTTCTTTATTGTTGCCGGGTAAGAAAAAGAAAAAGTTTAAATTATTCGGTTGAATTTAATAATGCATATCAAAGATTTGTAAAAGATCTTTTCTGATATAAAACTAATCAAAATTTTTGATATGCATTTTTAAAATTTTAATTTGACAAGAAAAATAATTTCAGTAAAAAATATTTACAACTTGCCGGAAAATAATATGAAATTAAAAATCATTGCAAACTCTGAAAAAGATTTTTTTGATCCGAAGTTTACCTGTGATGGTGAAGATATTTCACCTGCGGTACAATGGAGCGGTATTCCAAAAGATGCAAAATCATTAGCTCTTTTTCTTGTTGATCCTGATGCGCCATCAAAAGATTTTGTACACTGGATTGTTTATAATATTCCCCCAAATTTAAATGATCTACAGGAAAATGTAACAACCACAAGAAATTTACCTGATGAAGTACGGATGGGAACAAATGATTTCGGTGTTGTAGGGTATAAAGGACCTTGTCCGCCATCAGGGACTCATAATTATCATTTTATTTTGTACGCGCTTGATGATCATCTTGCGGTTGATTCCGGATTGAATAAAACTGAATTCCGTAATGCAATAAAAGAACATATAATCTCTGAAACCGAAATAATTTTAAAATACAAAAAGAAATAAAAAAGCCGGAATTAAATTCCGGCTTTTCCTGTAATTTCATTTTTAATTTTTTATCGGAATTTCAAATCCGAATGTAGAACCCGCACCCAATTTACTTTTAAGAAAAACTTTTCCATCGTGATCTTCAATTATTTTCTTCGAGATCCAAAGTCCAAGTCCGCTTCTCGGTTCATCCCCTGTCGGCTCAGAAGTTAATAGCGTTCCTTTTTTGAATGCTTTTTTCTGGTCTTCTTCAGAAAGTCCCACTCCGTCATCTTCAACTTCAATAATAATTTTTGAATCGTTAAAAAATGCTTTTAATTGAACTACTGAATTTTTCGGTGAATATTTTATCGCGTTATTTACCAGGTTATCAATCACTTCTTCAATTTTCAAAGCATCAATATTTACATCCGGCAGCGAAGCCGAACTTTGATTTATAAGTTTTATCTCTTTTCTTTTCGCATAAGCAAAATTTCGTTTGTAAACTGTATCAATAATTCGTTTTAAAGATGAAATTTCTTTATGAACAACGATCTCCGATTTTGCCTTCGCAATTTCAAGAGAAATTGTATGAGTTAATTTTACGATCTGCGAAGAAGTTTCAACCAAAGATTGAATTATTTCCTGCTGTTCGTTTGCATTGAGATCGTATGATTCCAAAAGTTCAACAAATCCTTTAATTGCAGCGGCAGGATTTTTAATATCATGAATTGCAATTGCAAAAAGCTCTTCTTTTTGATTGTGTAGATCTTCAATTTTTCTTTTACTTTCCTGCAATTTTTCTTTTTGATTTATAAGCTGAACGTTAATATTTTCAAGTTCTTTTATATAATCCTGAAGCTCGGTAATTTTAGAATTAAGATTTATATTTTGTTCTTTTAAAAGATCAAATTCATTTTTAATTTTTTCATATTGTGTCTGCAAATCAAATTCTTCGCTTAAAGCTAAATTTGAAATATTATTTTTCTGAATATTATTTGCTTGATTTCTATCTTCTGAATTTTTCTTTGTCTGAGTTTCATTTTTCTTTTGAAGCTTTTTCGCTTTTAATTTTCTTATAAATACAAAAAGAACAGCCGGAATTCCGGCAAAGATCAAAATAGTAATTAAAACATTTTGAAGATTTAATCCTTCAACAAAATCTGCATTTGAGTTTTCGCTGACAATAAATTTTTGTGTTACGGGTTCAGCGCTAATTCCGCCGGGAGCAAAAGCCTGTGCCCAAAAAAGATATTCCCCTTTTTGTAATTCGCTTAAATTGACTTTTCCGGAATTTTCCGGATTCAGATTCAGAACATTTCCGTTAAGCATAACTTTATAATTAACTTGTTCAAAATCCTGAAATCCTTCTGATGATAGATTAATTTCAATATTACTTTTTTCATCCGGATTTATCTGATCAAAATTCCGGGAATAAGTTTTCCCGTTCACCGATATTTTTTCGATCAATGTTTTTTGCTGGGCAAAAGTAGTAATGATAAATATAAATTGTAATATCAAAAATGTTTGAAGCAAATATTTCATTTTGTAATTAAGATAATTTTCGGGTTTATAAAATTTGTGATGTAAAACTAAGAAATTAAAAGATAAATAAAAAAGCCCGCAGACTTTGCAGGCTTTTCGAAAAATAAATTTTTTATTTCAAGAGTTGCATTTTCTTTGTAAAAACTTTTCCGTTATAATTAAGCGAGTAAATATAAATTCCGCTCGCCAAATTGCCTGCATTGAAATTTACTTTGTATGATCCCGCAGTTTGATATTCATCAACAAGGTTATGAATCAATCTTCCTAAAATATCATAAACTTTTAAAGTTACGATTCCGTTTTCAGGGATTGAATATTGAATATTTGTTGAAGGATTGAACGGATTCGGATAATTCTGCTCCAATGCAAAAGTTGAAATTAAATTTCTGTTAGAAGCAACCGAAACCGGAAGTTGAAGTTGATGCGAATAAATTGTTCCGTTCATTCCGGCGAGCCAAATTTTTCCGCTGTCGCTTATATCAACTGAATTTAATCTCATTCCCCTGAAATATTGACCATCGGAAAAATCTTCCCATGTATTACCATAATCACGACTCAAAAATACTTTTCCATAATAAACACCGTCATCAAAACCGCCGGTATCAATTCTTACATAACCTGTTATAACTCCAATCGAATCATTAAAAAACGACATTTCATTAAGCGTGGCTTTGCTGAAGATTGAATCCACAACTACAGGATTCCAGGTTTTACCAAGATCGATACTTTTAAGTAATATTCCGGTTCCGAGAACAAACATCGATTTATCTTTATGAATGGCAATGCTTGATAAAGTTCGCCCTTTATCTGCAAACATTGAATCAAGTTGAACTTTTTTCCATGTATCGCCGCCATCTTCAGTTCGTGCAATTGACATTGTTGCTCCAACAGCAATTCCAACATTTTCATCAGCAAAGCTTATATCAAAAAGTTCTTTATTTACGGTATTTAAAGTTGTATCACTATTAAAAACACCATCCTTAATCCGGTAAATAACATCAATAGTCGAACCTAACTTTCCTACTACGAAGCCATTGTTTTCATCAAAAAAGTGTAAACCGTTGTTTTTTAATGCAGATGTTGCTGCTTCGGGAATTACAGAGTACCAATTTATTCCGCCATCGGTTGATTTTGATAATAATCCGTAACTTTGAGCAGCATAAACAATATTTTCATTTATAAATTGTACATCATTAATATCGTAACCTTTATTGTTGGTTATCAAATAACGGTTTTCCCAATTTAATCCGTTATTATTCGATTCTAAAATGGTAGATCTATATCCGCCCGCAAAAATTTTCGAATTATTTACAACTTTAATTTTGTTGATTGAAAAATTTAATACTTGAGATTGAATACTGAAACTTTGCAAAAAATTATTTGAGAATGCCAGAAGTCCATCACTGCCGGTTATCCAAATTTTATCATCTAATCCGGAAATCCCTTTAGTTGAAGCAGGAATCGTCTGATCAATTTTGATCCAGTTTTCACCGCCATCTGAAGTTTTAAGTATTAAATTATTAGTTAAAACCAATCCGTTTAAATCATCTTTAAAATAAATATCATTAGCAATTTCATAAATTTTATTATCATCAGATTGTTGAAGATAATTCCAATTTTTTCCGCCATCAGTTGATCTCAAAAAAATTGTAGTTTTGGATTTTGTTGGATCCGGATGATTTAATCCATAACCGGCAGCGTAAATCAAATCATTATTAACTGCAGTAACGGTTCTTATTTGTTTTTGTGCGGCAGAATAACCACCTGCGCTCAAATCCGGCGGAGTTGCCTTTATCCAATTAACTCCGTTTTCCGTATAATAAAGAGTCTGCTCATCTTTACCGACAGCAACTCCATGTAAATTATCAGAAAAACTGAAATCATATAAAATATTGGAAATTGAAAGTTGCGTTTGCCAGGTTTCACCCGAGTTTTCAGTATAAGCGATCCAGCCGCCTTTACTTGATCCGGCTAAAATCCATCCTGTTGAATCATTTATAAAATGAATTGCTGTAATATTTGCTTTTGTATCTGTAAAAATCGTAGTATCAACATAAACAGAATCCCAATTAAATCCGCCGTCTGCAGTTTTCAGAAAAGATAAACCTTCGCCAGCAGCATAACCATTTGAAGCATCCGTAAAATGCACCGTAAGTAAATTTTTTGTTGTATTTGAAGTTTGTGGAATTGATGAATTTCCGCCATCGGATGTAAAATAAATCCCGCCGGATTTTCCAACAAGCCAGCCGTTATTTTCATCAATAAAAAAAGACGCGTTCAGATCATTATAGGTTGCAGATGTAACTTTTTGCCAAATTTGCGCATTCACCGCAAAAGAAAAAACAAACATCATGAAAAATAATTTCTTCACGTAAACATTTACCATTCTTTATTCCCTTACCGGAAATTTAAAACGAAATTATTTGAATGAACCTGAATTCATCCACGCTTTTAATTCCGCCTGAAAATTCCGCATTAATATTATTATAATTTAATAAGCCCGACAATCTGAACTTTTCAGAAATTTGAAATCCGTAATTTAAAACAAAAGTATTCTTCACCGCGTTCAATCCGCCAATAAACGGATCATTATCAAACATTTGAAATCCGTACCCGAAATTCAACCCGGTTTTTCCCAATTTATTTTCCGCTAAAATTTTTACTGCACCGGATTTAGATTTTATTTTAATAAACCTTCCGTCAATATATTTAAGCGAATCATTTTCAAAATTTCCGCCTGATATTTCTATTGATAAAGAATGTTTATCCTTTTCAATATCAAATTTTAATCCTCCTGAAATTTTGTTTTCCCGTAATTTGAATTCGGAAATGAGCAAATTCCTTTCATTTAAAATTGAAATTCCTTTGCTATCTTTTCTTTCAAATTTAAGTGATGTTAAAATATTATCTTTAATCTTATAAAGCAACAAAAATCTATAGTCCATCTTATTTTGATCAAACTTTGATTCGGGTTTATCTGCCCTAATATTAATTCTGCTGAAATTACCGGCATCGGTCATTTCATAATTAAAAGCTGAACCGATCGTAAATTTTTCGTTAAGCTGTATTGTAAAATGATTATTTAAAAGATAATTTTTTGTAAGAAATGTTTTAAAAGAGTTATCAAATAATTCTTTTATGAAAAATTTATCGCCGCGAAAATTATAAAATTGAATTTGCGTTCCTTCAGGATTATCAAAATCAACATTTTCTTTTTTATCCGAATAAATAAAATTGCCTCCGAAATTTATTCTGTCCGAAATTTTCCAGATAATACCCAAACCTGCTGCTACTTCCCTGAAAACAGTACTTGCATACGAGCCTGAGTTTTTCAAAGAATTTTCAACAAGATACTTTATTGATACACCAAGACTCAGATTTTTCAAAACTAAATAGGAATAATTAAATGATACTGAAGGAGAATTTGTTTTTGTAATTCCGTAGGTTGAATCGGTAAAATAAAAAACATCGCCAGAATATGGATCACGTTCAATGTTTCCGCTGCTGTCTTTTTTTTCACTTAATTTATAATTTGCAAATCCACTGAAAACACTTCTTTCGTTTATTTTATAACTTCGCAAAAATCCGATGTTAAAACTCGTCGTTTCAAACGGATCAAATTTTCTGCGATAATCATTTTTACTAAATTCAAAATCAGGAATTATTTTTACGCTCTCATCAATTCCGGTAAAAATTACAAAAGCCGGATTTTCCCTGAAAAAGATTTGTTCATCAAAATCAATAAATTGCCGGGAAAAAATTCTTTCATCAGAATTAATAAATTGAATTGCGGGGAAATATTTATCATCAAAATTATTTTGTGCAAAATCATTTTTACAAAAAAATAAAAAGAAAATTAAAAACAATTTCCCCGCAAATTTCATTTTAGTATCCCGGAGTTGGAGCATTGAAAATTTTAAAATCAACAATTGAATTATTGGTATCGTAACCGTGTGAAATTCTTTGTACTGATTGTCCTGAATATCTTGCCGGTGAAACTACATAAGATTGATCAAGATCCGCATCCATAGTTTTTGAATTAGTAGCATTTTGATATTCAACACCATCAATAAAATCAGATTTGTTAATTCCATCATTCCAAACTGTATCAACTCCGCTTGTAATTGCGATAATATCATTATCGGATCTCATCAAAAAATCTGAATTGGTATCACTTCTCAAATTGATCAGATTTTTTGCATTCGGATTATCCGTATCATCCGTTGAATATTGATTGAAAAATTCCCAATCGGAGCCGGTAAGATCAATACTTGTAGAATGAATTGCTGAATAATCATTTGCTGAACTTGCTAAAACTAAAAATGTTTTCGGTAAAAACCGGATATTTTTTTCGCCCGGATTTCCTGGAAATTTATAAGCGTGAAGTACACCGTCAATATCGCCATCCAAATCAAAATCAGAGCCGGGTTTACTTCCGCTGTTTGAAGAACTTGAAAGTTTCAGGATCATCATTCCATCTAAATATTTTGTGCTGTCACTTGCATTGTATAATTCAATGTATTGATCAAAAAGAAAATTATTTGAATTAACTGGACCGACAAAATAAAGTTCATTTATTACAATTCCACCGGTTGAAGTCGGCGTTCCGTAAATTGAATCAACCGTTTCGGAATTGTTTTTTATTTCGATATTTTTCAAAGTTCCTGTTATTACAATAAGATCATTTTGAGGATGTTTCATTTGGATTGAAATATTATAAATCGCAGAAGGTAATCCTTCTTTTTCCAAAATTCCTTCTGAATTTGTTTGTTCTTTAAATGTTCCATAAGATGAAACTAAAAGCACTTCCGCATTTTGCATTTTATAAGTTGAATCGCCTTCCTGCCAATACGCATGAAGTATTAATTTTGAAGAACCTTCGGGAGTTACCGGTTCATTTTCAGAACATCCCGTAAAATAAATTGAATAAGTTAAGATTGCGAAAATAACTAGGACTAAATTATTTTTCATTTATTTTTCCATAATATTGTTGAAAATTCCATTCCGTAAAATATATTTGAAGATGAAACAATAGTTGATAATGCGATATTATCAAGAAAATTATTAACAAAAAATGAAAACTCGGCTCCATCGAAAACCGATTTGCTCAAACTGAAATTGAAACGCCACTTTCCTGTATATTTTTTCAGAGCCGTTTTTTCATCGTATTGTCTTCTTTCTATTTCATTTAATCTATCACGATCTTTCGGTTCAATATTATAATCCTGCCATCTTTCATAAACCAAATTATTTGCATAAAGTGTTAACCAGATTCCCAATTTTTCGGCAGTGTAACGGATTCTGTATTTTACATTAAGCTGATCTTTCCATCTGCCAAGCGGAGTGTAAACCATTCCGATCAAAGTATCGTGTGAAATTCCGGGCACTTGATAATTATGATACTGCCCTTTTGAAATATCCGGCAATGATAAAAATTCAGTTCCGTTTCTTGATGAATTGTTGTAAAGGTATGAAGCCATAATTGAGAATGATAAATTAAGAGATCTTATTTTCCTTGAATTAATTTTCAGATCAATTCCTTTTAAATTCGTCCAGCCGAGGTTTTGCGGAATTTCATATTCGCCGATGTAATAAACATAACTCTTTTCATTTTGAATGATTTCATAAAATATCGGGACGGGTTGCTGTTTACTTTGTTCAAGTCCGGTATTTTCATATTTTCGTTCGCGCAAAAATCCAGAAATGCTTAAACCCAAAAAATCAAATAATCTTTTATCGTAAGAAATTTCGTATTGAGTTTCGCGAACGCCTTTATTTTCAGGCGCGTGCAAATTTTGATTGAAGTAAACCGTTTCCCCTGAAAAAGGATTTCGCCATTTGTAAACTTCATCACGCTGATACAAACTTGCAAGTGATGGAGCTTTTGAAGTTTTTCCGAATGATAATCTTATTCTGTCATCCTCAGTTAATTTCAACATTAAACCAAATCTCGGATTGACATAATTTCCGTTACGCGCGCTTATTAATTCTTTATTTCCCCATAATCCGCTTAAATTAAATTTTTGCGGGTTGTATAAATCATATCTGAATCCGGCGCTTAAAACAAAATCGAAAATTATTTTCCCTGCAATTTTATCTTCTGCAAAAATTGAAGCAAGATAAACTCCCGGAAGATCATCAAATTTGTACGGCTTTTTTGTAGAAGCTGAACCGTAATAACTGAACAACGTATCGAATACAACACCTTCACCGTAATTTCCGTAGTATTGAAAATCTGAGCCAAATAAAATCGAATGAGAAAATTTGTGATTTAAAATTTTTGAAAATATCAAACTTCCGCCGCTGTTAAATTCCAATCCGCGGGTTTCAACTTTTCCGATAAAACTTGAAACTGTATCGCCATTTGGAAGAATTCTGAAATTTTCAGAAACCCATTGTGATTTCATTGAATTTTCGCGGCGAATATTTGCGTAACTTTTCAATTCAATATTGAAATTTCCTTTGTATTCATTTATTGTGGAAACTCCGAAAGAGTAACCCCGGTTATAAGAATTCAATTTTAAAGTTTGCTGAACAGGATCAAATTCATCATAAATAAACTGTCCGTTAAATTTTAAGGATGAATTTAATTTTGAATTTCTCACCGGATCAAATCTTGTTTGAAAATTTAATCGTGTGTATTCATCACCTATAATTCTGATATCGCGTTCGCTGTTTGCAATATTAAAATTGAAATCTAAATATTTCTCATTATAGATTCTAAAACTTCCGTTTAAATTTCCTTCATATAAATCTGGATTAGTTTTAAATTTTAAACGCAATGGCAATTTTCCGGTTTTCGTTTTTATATTAATTATTCCTTCGGTAAAATCACCGTAAATTACAGAAGGAGTTCCGTTTATGATTTCAACTGATTCAATATTATCAGCGGGAATTGTACGAAGATCAACTCCGCCATTGATGTTATTGCTTCCGGCATCTGAAAAACGCGGCTTTTCAAATTGCATATTTGCATTATTTGAAACCGGAATTCCGTCAATTAATATTGAAGTCCCAAAAGCTGAATTTTTATCTTCCTCAAATCCGCGAACTGCTGCTTGAGTTGTTTTGGAAAGATCTTCATAATCGCTTTTCTGAATCTCGGGCGCAAATTCAAAAATATCATTTACGCTTGTTGCTTGCAAATGTTCAAGTTCACCGCCGCTGATAACTGTTCTTGAATAAATTTCATTTGGAAGAAGATCTTTTTCGGCAATAACTTCAATTCCGCCAATTAAAAAAGATTTTGGCTTAAGAATAAAGTTAATACGATAATTTACTGCGGCTTTAATTTCAATTTGCCTGACTGATCTTTCATAACCGATGTACGAAACTGCAATTTGATAAGTGCCAAGCGGAATTTGATCTATTTCAAAAAATCCGTTTAAATTTGTGCTTGTTCCAAATTCTGTATTTAGAATTACAATATTTGCATCGGGAAGAATTTCACCTGAATAGGATCTTACGGTTCCTGTAATTTTTCCTTTTTCCTGTAAAACATGCTTAAAATCTTTTAAAAATATTTCCGGTTGAATATCTTCAAAGGAAAAAATAAAGAAAATAATTATCAATATTTGATGTACCGGTTTTACCATTTTCCGATTTTTATTTTTAGTATCCGAATATAAATTAAATTCATCGTATTTTAAAGAAATGAATTCCGAAAGTAATAATATTTCGTTTAATAATCGAAAATTCTTCAAAATTCTTTTGTGATTTTTTTATTCGATAATTTTTAAAACAAAAAAGTCTTACCCAAAGATTTGAATAAGACTTTCTGAAAATGTTTTATATTTTTACCGGAATCTGAAAATTATTTCGCCTGTTACTTTTCGATTAAAATTTCTTCTTCACGGATTTTTTCAACGGTTGTTTCGCGAACATTTCTACTAGCAAAGAAAGTGTAAATTGCAGGAACAACATATAAAGTTAGGAAAGTTGAAAATATCAATCCCGCAACAACCACAATTCCCATTGAAACGCGGCTTTCAGAGCCTGCGCCTAATGCTAGAGCAATAGGTAAAGTTCCTAATATTGTTGTTAAACTTGTCATTAATATCGGGCGGAATCTCGCATAAGCCGCATCTTTTACGGCTTCCATAATACTTAATCCCTGCTCTCGCCTTTGATTTGCAAATTCAACAATCAAAATTCCATTTTTTGTAACAAGTCCGATCAACATGATTTGCCCGATCTGACTGAAAATATTTAAAGTCTGATTAAAATACCAAAGTGAAAAAAGCGCGCCGGCAAGTGCAAGCGGAACAGAAAACATTATGATTAATGGATCTCTGAAACTTTCAAATTGCGCTGCAAGTACGAGATAAATTAATACTAATGAAAGTAAAAGTACAAATATCAAACTTGATGAACTTTCAACAAAATCTTTAGAAGGACCTGCAAGCGCGGTTGAAAATGATTCATCAAGAACTTTATCTGCAATTCTGTCCATTGCGGCAATTCCATCTCCGATAGTTTTGCCGGGTGCTAAATTTGCCGATATCGTTGCAGAAATATATCTGTTATAACGGTACAATTGCGGCGGACTAACTTGCTCTTCCAAAGTAACAAGATTATCAAGCTGAATTAATTCATCACGGTTATTTCTAACATAAAGTGATTTTAGATCCAAAGGATCATTTCTGTTCTCCCTTTCAACTTGTCCAATTACCTGATATTGCTTTCCGTTCATAATGAAATATCCGAATCTTTGTCCGCTGTAAGAAAGCTGTAAAGTTTGTGCAATATCAACAGCCGAAACTCCAAGCGCTTTTGCTTTATCGCGATTTATTCTAACTGAAAGTTCAGGTTTATTGAATTTCAAATTGACATCAACAATGCTGAAAGTAGGATCTTGTGATGCTTCTTCTAAAAATTTTGGAATTGCTTCTTCAAGCTTTTCAAAATTCGGAGCTTGTAAAACATACTGTACAGGAAGTCCTCCGCCGCGCTGACCAATTGATTGACTTTGAACAACGATAGCGCGCGCGCCACTTAATTTTCTGGTTAAACCGGAAAGTTCATCATAAATTTGCTGTTGGGATTTTTCCCGTTTATCACGATCTTTTAAAATTACATTAACAAATCCTGTATTTGCCGCACCCGAACTAAAACCGGGAGCGGTAATAGAAATTAAAGCTTCTTTTCCTGAAACAGTATCAGCAATCATCTGAACCAATTCATTCATGAATCTGTCCATATATTCAAATGATGCGCCTTCCTGTGCAGTTGCCATTACTCTTAATTGACTTCTATCTTCAAGCGGAGAAAGTTCAGTAGGAATTGAGCTTCCTAAAATAAAGATTAAAACAAGACATGCAGCAGCAATCACAAAAGCCAGCCATCTTCTTTTCATAAAAGAATTAAGCGAATCAAAATAAATTTTATTCAAAGATGTAAAAAAAGATTCTGTTTTATTGTAAAACCAACTGTGTTTTTGTCGTGGTTTAATAATTTTAGTTGTTAGCATCGGAGTTAAAGTCAATGCCACAAATGATGAAATTATTACCGCGCCTGCAATTACAATTGCAAATTCAGTAAATAATCTTCCGGTAATTCCTTTTAAAAATACCAAAGGCAAAAATACTGCGGTCAATGTAATTGTAGTTGAAATTACGGCAAAGAAAATTTCAGAAGTTCCTTTTACTCCCGCTTCAACAGGATTCATTCCTCTTTCAATTTTTGCGTAAATATTTTCCAGCACAACAATTGCATCATCCACAACCAGACCGATAGCCAAAACCAGCCCGAGCAATGTTAAAACATTGATAGAAAAATCCATTAAATACATAATGAAAAATGCGCCGATAAGTGCGATCGGAATTACGATAATTGGAATTATTGATGTTCTCCAATCCCGTAAAAAGAAAAAGATAACAAGAATTACCAAACCGAAAGCAAGAAAAATTGTTTGCTGTACTTCCGAAATTGATTCACGGATGTATTTGGTTGTATCAAATCCTATCCCGATCTCAATATCTTGCGGCAGATCTTTTTTAATCCGTTCAACTTCCTGATAAAATCTGTCGGTTATATCAATATTATTTGATCCCGGCTGCGGAATTAAAACAACACCCACCATTGGAATTCCGTCACGGCGTAAACCTGTTTTTTCATTTTCGGGACCAAGTTCAGCATATCCGATATCCCTTAATCTTACTTTATTTCCGCCGGTTTCTTTTACAATAAGATCGTTAAATTCTTCTGCATTGTGAAGCCTGCTTAAAGTTCTTATCGTTAATTCGGTCGAATTTCCTTCAATTCTTCCAGATGGTAATTCGATATTTTCACGGCTTAAAGCACTTCTAACATCTAGCGGAGTTAATCCGTATGCGGAAAGTTTTGCCGGATCTATCCATAATCGCATTGAGTATCTTTTCTCACCCCAAATTTGAACTGCGCTTACTCCGGGGATTGTCTGCAATCTTTCTTTGAAAACATTTGTGGCAATATCTGTAAGATCCAGCAAATCTCTTCTTTCACTTTTTACATTTAAAAATACAATTGGACTTGCATCTGCATCAGCTTTGGAAACAACCGGTGGATCAACATCCGGAGGAAGTAATCTCATAGCTCTGGAAACTTTATCGCGCACATCATTTGCAGCGGTTTCAAGATCAACTTCCAATTCAAATTCTATCGTTACAGAACTTCTTCCTTCGCGGCTAACGGAAGTAATAGTTCTTATTCCGGGAATTCCGTTTACTGATTCTTCAATAGGTTCAGTAATTTGAGATTCGATAACATCGGCATTTGCCCCAACATAACTCGTGGTAACATTAATTATCGGAGGATCAACACTGGGATATTCTCTAACTCCGAGTGAAGTAAACCCGATTATTCCGAATATAATTATGACAATTGACATAACAATTGCCAGAACGGGACGTTTTATACTAATTGATGATAAACTCATAAATTTTAATTTCTTTTAATTTTTATTTACAACATTAACAGGAATGCCCGGTTTAACCTGCAAAATTCCGGTTGTTATTACTGAATCACCGGGATTTACGCCTTTTAGAATCTGAACATCATCAGCATTTCTTATTCCGGTTTCAACGGGAATTACAACTGCTTTTCCGTTTTCTACTTTATAAACTTGCACACCTTTTACATCCTGAACAATAGAATAAGAAGGAACCATTAAACCTTTTTCAATTTCATTTATAATAATTTCTATTGAAGCAAAAGCGCCGGGCAAAAGTTTTGAATCATTATTTTGGCTAATTGCCCTAACCTGTAAAGTTCTTGTGTTTACATCAATCCTTGGTTCAATAGCGTAAATTTCTCCCGAAAATTCTTTATCAATTCCCTGAACTTTGAAAATAATTGCTGTTCCGTTTTGCACCTGATTAAAATATTTTTCGGGAATTGAAAAATCAATTTTGATGGGATTAATAGATTGAATACTTGCAATTTGATCAGCGGAACTAACATAACTTCCTTCACTTACTGCTCTTAATCCGATTTTTCCGCTAAAAGGCGCACGTATCTCAGTCTTTTCAATTTGAGCTTTTACCAATTGAATATCAGCTTCAACTGCTTTTAATTCATTTAAAACAACATCATATTCTTCCTGACTAGCCAATTCTTTTTCAAACATTGTTTTGTATCTATAAGCTTTATCTTCAGTTAGTTTTTTTCTTGAATCAAGCTTTTCGAGTTGTGCCTGAAGTTCTGCATCATTGATCTTTACCAAAAGATCGCCTTTATTTACAACACTTCCCTCACGAAAATGAATTTTCATAATTCTGCCGGAAACTTCGCTTCTTAATCTTGCATCTTCATTTGCTAAAAGAGTTCCGGTAGAAAATATTTTCTCGTAAATTTTATCTTCTTTCGGTACAAAAACTTCAACATTCAATCCGCCGCCTGGACCGCCTTTTTGACGTTGCGGCTGCGCATTTCCGGTTTCACTTTTTAAAAATGTAAGTTTAGGAACGGCAATTAAAAGAATTATAAAAACAATGACTAAAACGGCTATTAACCTTTTTGAAATTTTCCGCATAAATTTTCCGCTATGAATAAATTTTCCATAATTTTTGAATAATGATTCAATAAAATAACAAATCCTATCTTTATCTGAAAATTATAATGAAAGTATTTTTATTTTATTTAGATTGATTATAAATTAAAAAACGATATTTTATATTTTATTTTTTTTATTATATCTTTAAACAAACAAAACCAAAAAAAGTTTAATCTAACTTAAAAATTTACCGGGGTCTGCCATGAAAATTTCATTATTGGTGTTTTTGCTGGTTCCGTTCTTTCTTTCTAATTCTGTTAATGCACAATTTAACATCCTGAAAAAAGTAAAAGAAAAAGTTCAAGATAGAGCCGAAAGGAAAGTTGATGAAGGAATTGATAAAGGGTTAGATGAAGCCGAAGAAGGCGTAAAAGATGGTGTCCAAGATCAGGAAGAAGAATCCGAAGAACCTGCACAAAAAAAATCTAAAAACAAAAAATCAAATTCCGGTGATGAAGAAATTTCTGATAATGATGAAGTAAAATCCCCTTCTTTCAAAAGCTTTTCAAAATATGATTTTGTACCCGGCGATCAAATAATATTATTTGAAGATTTTTCGCAGGATGCTATTGGTGATTTTCCCGCTTTATGGACAACAAACGGTTCCGGCGAAGTTAGAACAACAAATTTGTATCCCGGCAATTTTCTTTTTATGAATGCATCGGATAAAGTTTATACTTTGATGAAAGACCTGGAACTTCCGCAAAATTACATTTTTGAATTTGATGTAATTCCAGCCAGCGAATATGAAGAAGGCGGCGGCTCCCACTCATTTTATTTAACTCTTTACAAAGATGATGAAGAAGAATTTCTTAGTGATGCATTATATCCCGGTACAGCCGGAGTTCATTTGACAATTGATAAGCAAGGTTGGGATGCAAGAGCATATTCTTCTGAAATAAAAAGCAAGAATGGAAGTCATTATGATGCTGATGGAGGTTCGCAACTTTCGCCAATTGATCCTGATAAACTGAATCATGTAATTGTTTGGGTTCAAAATAGAAGACTAAGAGTTTATCACAAGGGTTCAAAAGTTTTGGATCTGCCTACAATACTTCCTGCAAATACTGATTTTAACAGATTAAGATTCAGTTTATGGAGTCAGGATGGAAATCCCTATATTTCAAATATAAGATTTACTACAGCTTCAGCTGATACTCGCAGCAAACTTTTAACAGAAGGAAAAGTTATTTCATACGGAATTTTATTCGATGTAAATTCAGATAAAATTAAGCCTGAATCTTACGGCGCAATAAATGAAATCGCAAAAGTATTAAAAGAGAATCCTGATGTTAAAATTAAAATTGTCGGACATACAGATAGCGATGGTTCTGATGATAAGAATTTGGAGCTTTCAAAGAAAAGATCAATTTCAGTAAAAAACTCTCTTGAATCAGAATTCGGAATTGAATCTTCCAGAATTGAAACTGACGGCAAAGGCGAAGGCGAACCTGTTTCAGATAATTCATCTGTATTAGGAAAATCAAAAAACAGACGCGTTGAATTTTTGAAAATGTAATTTAATTATTCAACCGGTAAAGTTTTGTTTAACAATTTTGAATAAAACTTTACCGGTTCTCTTATTTAAACTTAAAGTTTTTTAAGTTTGGTTTAATTGACTCAATATTTAATTTAAATTTTTACAATATATTTTTTTCAAACGTTGCTTTTTTTTATTTTTCACTTTATATTTAGTTCTACAATTTGTGAGAGTTACTTAAAAGTAACTGAAAACGGGAGCTTAGCTCAGTCGGTTTAGAGCACCTGCCTTACAAGCAGGGGGTCATTGGTTCGAATCCATTAGCTCCCACAACATAAATCCTTATAAGACAATAACTTATAAGGATTTTTTATTTTAAAGAAAACAATATATTTTAAAAACGTAGTAATTTTTGTAGTAATATTTAAGAAGGTGTCATAAAATTTAGGAATTTAGTAACTATGAAATCCTATATAGCAGAATGTAGTTTTAGCAAAATTTATATTTTAGAAAGTTTAGAAAATTTAGAAACCCATACTGGAACAAACTTAGCTAGAGAGTTAATTTCATTTGTTGATGTTGGTGATTTTGGTTTGGAACTCACAACAATAGAAGATGCTGCGGGCTTCGAGAGGTTTATGCAAATAATTAAAGAGGAAGTTATTGAAAAAAAAATATTTCCCTTGTTACAATTGGACATTCATGGAGATAAAGACAAAGGGTTTCAGATCCAACCAAGCGGAGAATTCATTCCATGGAATACATTTGCTAATCTCTGCAAAGAAATAAATTTAGCATGTGATAACAATTTAATAGTTGTAATGTCAGTTTGCCATGGATTTAAAACAGTATTAAATGTTAAAATAACTGATACTACGCCTTTTTATTGTCTTATTGGTCCGGAGAAAAGAGTAGTTAATAAATATTTAGAGTGCAAGTTGCCGGAATTTTATAGGACTTTACTTTCTAAAAATTCTTTATTGGATGCATACAATGAAATCAAAGATCATTACAGTTATTATTTATGTGAAAAAATATTTGTTAATTCTTTTGTTAGATATTTGATAAAAAAAACCAGAGGGAAAGGAAGACAGGAAAGAGTAGAAAATCTTCTAACTCAAACCATGGAAAAGTCAGGAAATAGTCCTCAAAATTTGAAAAAGCTTAGAAAATATTTTAAATCAAAAACACTTCCAGAAAATAGTAAAGATTCATTTGAAGAATTTAGAAATACTTTTTTACTAGCTGATAGACCTGATAATAGCGATCGTTTCCAGTATGATTACGATAACATTTTGAATGAAATCAAAAATATTAATTTTCAAAAAAAATCATAAAGCAATTTCAGTTTTGGTTTATTTCTTTAGAATCATTTTATAAACTTGTCTAAAATGATTTACTTTCAACTCATAAAAATATATTCCACTTGAAAGATTACTGGCATTGAATTGAACTTGATAATTTCCTACTTGTTTTATTTCATTAACTAAAGTTGCAACTTCCCTTCCCAATATATCATAAACCTTAAGGTTAACTAATCCGTTTTCAGGAATGCGGTATTCTATTGTTGTTGA
>CBDUBH010000072.1:0-18645 GCA_965365345.1 uncultured Melioribacteraceae bacterium | reverse complement strand
AAATGATTTCAATAATCAAATCGAATTAAAATCTTAAAATCAAAAAATAAAATAGATTTATAAATTCCCCTTTGAAAACTTCAGTAATAAACCCTGACTTGAATTTTTCCGGTTCCGTTATAATTTAAAATAAAATAGGATTTATTAAAAATAGAAGGAAGAATATGTTAAAATATTTCAAAATACTTTTTGTTTTTGCATTGTTAATATTGATCGGATGTGATGGACGAAATGATAATCACAATGAAAACCTTGAAAATACTGATACAACTTTAGCAATGGATACTGGCGTTCAGGATTCAATTCAATACTTTCCCGTAAAAGCAGCCAGTTCCGGATTGATGGAAGTTGAGTTAGGCAGAATGGCTCAGCAGAAAGCTCAGGGTAGGGAAGTGAAAAAGTTTGGCGAAATGATGGTAAACGAACACTCAAAAGCTAACGCTGAATTAAAATCTCTTGCTGGAAATTTGAATATGAATTTGACTGATTCATTAATAGCAGAACACAAAATTAAAATGGAAAGCATGGAAAATTTGACCGGCAAACAATTCGATATTGAGTATATGCGAAATATGGTTGATGCGCATCAAAAAGATGTTCAGGAATTTCAAAGGGCTGCTAATTCAACAGAGTTAGATTCTACAATTAGAAATTGGGCTTCGAAAACTTTGCCCGCACTGCAAAAACATTTAGCAGAAGCTGTAAGAATTAATGGAAAGTTAGCTGAACAAAATTAGTAATAAAATTTATATCTGTAGGGACGTAGCATGCTACGTCCCTACCAAATATTACTTTATTAAATTCATTTTTTTCGATTGAATAAAATTTCCTGCCTTGATTTGATAAATGTAAATTCCGGATGAAAGTTTTGACGCATCGAAAGTAACTTTATAATTTCCGGCATCTTGAATTTCATTTACCAAAGTTTGAACTTCTCTTCCCAAAATATCAAATATTTTCAACTCAACTTTTGATTGTGCCGATAGTTGATAACTAATTGCTGTACTCGGATTAAATGGATTCGGGTAATTTTGTAGCAAAGCAAATTCTTCCGGAACTTGATCATCAATTCTTTCTACAGAAGTTAAAGTTCCCAAATCCATTTGTGAAAAATAAATATCGAACCCGTTTTCCGGAATTCTATTATCCTGCCAAGCGAAGAAAACTTTGTTATCATAAATTAAAACTGCAGGATTCTGTTTAACATCGCCGGAATTCGAATGGATTTTTACTTTTTCAATTATTTTTTTTCCTGTAATTGAGTAAGAATTTAATAAAAATTCATTTCCGTTGGGATAAATAATTCCAAATGAATTATCGTTTAATCTAAAAATTTTGTAGTCAGGATTAAATGAATATGTAGAACTAATCGGAATTTCATCTTTAATAATTGTTCCATTGACATTAATAATTTTGGCGTAATATGTAAAATAGCCAGAAAAATAAGGGCTTTCTGTTCGCGTTAAATAAACAAAATTATTATTTCCTAAATAAACTACTGGAATATTAGGAATTGCAAAAGTTTCTGAAATCGCGTTAAAATCATCATTAAAAAGAGTGACTGAATTTGCCGTTGCAATCCAAAATGAATTTTCATCTTCTATAAAAATACTTTCAAATCTTTCAAATTCTTTTTCTTTAATAATACCGGATTTATTTCTAAGCTGTAGAATATTATTATCAACGCGTATATTTATCAAAAAAGTTGAATCATTTAGAGATGAATAAAAAACATTATCATCATAATCTTGTCCGAAAAGTAAAGTGTCATTCTTAATTAGATTGAAATTATCATCATAAAAAGAAATTCCATAAATGCTTTTATAATCAGGTTTCCAGATTTTCCAAGAGGTTACAAAACTGTTATCAGAAAAAGATTTCACAGGTCTTCCGTTAATTTTATTTTCTTCCGTCGAAATATAAAGATCGGAAGTTATAAATTTGGAGCGGATAGAATTTTCATCTGTAAAAGAAACAAGAATTTTTTTATCGGGAAATTTTACAAGTGAAGGTGAAGTTTCATTGCTGCCGTTAATGTCATCATTTATTTTTAATGAATCTTTGAACTCATTGTTCAAAATTGATTGAAGATAAATATCGCTGTTGATTTTTTTTACCGTAAATAATTCATTTTCATTTTTTAAAAAAGAATTATTGAATTTGTAATTTAGGGCAGTATCAAATTCTATTCCGGAAATAATTTTACCAGACTTATCAACAAAAATTCTAAAATTTTTATCAGGATATGTATAAGAAAAAACTATTGCAAATTTATCATCATACTTCTTTTCAGTGATGTTTTCAAATTGTGAATCGGGAAAATCAAAAGATAATGTTTCGGAAGAATCAATTTTGTTTCCTTTTAAATCAAATTTCTGAAAATTAAGCACAGCATTTTTAAAGTCATTGTAAATGCCTAAATATGTTGAATCATCTAAAGAAAATATCTTAATGGTAGAAAACAAATTATAAGGGATATTTGAATCATCAGCTGCAATTAATTTTAAAGTTACAAAAGCTGAATCATTTTTATCATAAAATGAACCGTAAATTCCGGATTTAATTGAATCTTTTATTTCATAGGAATTGCAATTTTCATTTGTTAAAAATAAAGTTGCATGATTTCCATTGGAAGTTACAGCGGAAGAAAAATTCGATGCATGGATTCCATGTTTTTCGTAACCAGTAATTATTACTTCATTAGTGGAACTTCCATCCAAAACAATATCTCGTTTTACCAAATTTCCGTAATCATAAGTAAAAAGTATAAACTTATTATCCATAGGAAAAATTTCCCGCTTTATACCTGCAAACCCCATTCCGCATACGTCATAATGGGGAAGAGAACCATAGACTAAATAATCCGTTGAAGAATAACCAATTTGAATTATTTTGCCAATTAATTGTGTAATGGGCTCGGAAAAATAATATGAAGTAATTAATTCTGATGTTTGAAAGATTTCTCCATTGAGATTCATTGCAGAAAGTTCGTTAGAAAGTGCTTCAAAATTTTTACCAATTTTATTTCCCGAGGAATCAAATCTTTGTCCGAAATATTTTAAAACTCCGTTCCGGTAATCTTCCCAAACAACAAAAAATTGATCACTGTTGTTATAATACAATCTTGGATTTTGCTGGATAAAAGTTGATGGAGAATTATTTGAGTTGAGCAAATAATCCTTAATATCGATTTGCTGCGAAAAGGTTTGTGAAGAAAAAATTAACAAAAATAAAATGCCGTATAAAACTCGCATCGCCCCTCCGGAAATATTTTTTCTGATTTTAATATAAACATTTTTTTAAAAAAGATAAAAATATATTTTTTAGGTGGGCATAAATGTTATATAAAAATGAAAATCAGTTTAAAACAAAAGATGACATCTTTCAAAAAGATGTCATCTTCATTTAATAACTCAAAAATTTAATTTTGAACCGGCGGAATTACGGTTGGAGTTTTTCCGTTTGCTTCAATTTCACCTAAATATTTAGGCAATTCAATTCCCGCCATTTCGGCAACATCATGAAGCGGAGGAAGGGATTTAATAAGACTTGAAACAAAGTTTGCGGTTGTTCCGCCTTTTTCACCAGTGCCGGAATCCCAAACAGTGATCTTATCGATTTTAAGATTTTTGATAGCTTCAATTTGTAGTGCAACGATCTGTTCAATCTTTTCAGTCATAAGCAAAGTTGCAGCCGATTTTGCATCGCCGCCGCAATTCTTAACAAGTTCCAAATAACCTTCTGCCTTGCTTTCAAGAACTTGTTTTATACCTTTTGCTTCGGCTTCATATTTAAACAGAATTGCATCAGCTTCACCTTTTGCCTGTTTCCTGATTTTTTCAGCTTCGGCCTCTGCGGCAATTTCAATTTTGCGTTTTTCAATTTCTTGTTTAACAATAACTTCGGCATTTAATCTTTCTTGTTCAGCCAAATATTGCGCTCTTTGAATTTCAACTTCGGCTTCGCGTTTTGCAATTTCACCAAGTTTGGCAGCTTTTGCTTGCCTTACAGCTAATTCGGCATTTGCTTCTGCAATTGAAGCTTTTGATTTATTTTCACCGTCAACTGCTTGAGCTTCCTGCTGCTGAACAAAAATACGCTTATCTGCTTCTGCGCGTTTTTTACCTTTCTGAGCTTCGGCATCATTTTCAGCGACTTTAATATCTTTATCTTTATTTGCTGCGGCTTCACCGATCGTTGCGGTAGTTTCCTGCTGCTGAATAAAAATTCTTCTATCAGCTTCGGCTTTCTTTTTGCCTTTTTCTGATTCAGCATCATTTTCGGCAACGCGGATCTCTTTTTCTTTTGTCGCTTCTGAATGTCCTATGGCACCAAGTTTTTCCTGAATTGCAACATCTATTCTTGCCTGATTGATGGCTTCGGCAGCAGCTTTTTTACCGATTGAATCAATGTAGCCTGATTCATCAGTAATATCGGTAATATTTACGTTGATCAAATACAGACCGATCTTATTTAATTCAGGCGCCACATTTTTCCTGATCGATTCAAGAAAACTTTCTCTATCTTGATTAATTTGTTCGATCGTTAAAGATGCTACAGTTAATCTTAATTGACCGAAAATAATTTCGCGTGCCATTTCTTCAATTTGCTGCTGCGGTAAATTCAATAATCTTTCAGCAGCGTTATTCATAATTGCGGGTTCGGTGCTTATACCAACTGTAAATGTACTCGGCACATTTATACGAATATTTTGCATTGAAAGAGCTTTTTGCAGTGGAATGCTTATTGTCATAGGAGTTAAACTTAAATAAGAATAATCCTGTACAAGCGGCCAAATTAACGCGCCGCCGCCGTGAATACAATTTGCTGATTGTCCTGCGCCTACTTTTCCATAGATAACCAGAATTTTATCTGATGGACATCTTTTATATCGTGATGCAAAAAAGATGAGTGTTGTAAGCACAAGAAAAACAAATGCAGCAATGGGAAGTATCCAAAGATCAAACATATTTTCCTCGTCTATTTATTTGGTTAATTTATTGTTTAGATTTTTTGCTGTGTAAATATTTTGGTAAAAGTTTGTTAAATCAAAAATTGAAATTTCACTTTAAACTTTATTAAAAAATCTTAAATTCAATTTTGAAATTTCCTTTTAAAATTTCTTGCAGTAAATTCAGATGTTATGTTTTTATTTTCTAAAAAGAATTTCAAAAAGAATAATTATTTTTTTAAGCGTTCTGATTATTCAAATCAGGAGTAACGGCAACATAATTTGTTCGTTCCACGACCAAAGTTTTTCCGATAACTTTTACGACTTTCACCAATTCGCCCGAAAGAATTTCTTCTCCATTATTTGAGCGCGCTTCAAATTCACGAAGATGATTTTTAACATTTACCGTAACTTGTCCAATTCCGTTTTTAGGAATTTTAGCGTAAACGGTTCCTTCATTTCCTATTGTGCTGTCAATTAAAATATTTCCGCTTGTCTGCATTCTTCCGAACATTTTAAAAATTTGCCCGATTATAAAAACGGAAATTACACCTGCCGTAACCGCGCCAACCATAGATAAGACAGAACTGACCGAACTTTGTGAATAAAGCGCTAAACCGACCAATCCGAACATCAGCATAAAAGATGAAAGTCCGTGAAGTGAAAGGAAATTAAAACTTGTATCGGAATCGCTGTGAATATCAAAACCATCGCTACCATCGGCATCACTACCGATAACTTGTAAAATGAATCTGATCAAAACCAAAATTCCGCCGATGATTGCCGAAATGATGTAAAACAATTCGAGAATTGATCTGTGAGCCAGGAACTTAAACATTTTTTGCCCCTTGTTGTTTTTACTTTTGGTGTGAAGTGAAATTTGAGAACAGCTATTGTGCAAATTTATATTCAAAGAATTTAATAAGCAATATTTAAATGAAAATTTAATCCATTGGAAATCATCAATTAAAGTGAAAATTTATGATGTGAAATTTTATAATGTAGAAACAGAATATATCCCGTTTCTACAAAATGAAAAATTATTAAAGAAAAATTTCCCTCTCCTGAATTAGGAGAGGGATTAAGGGTGAGGTCAAAATTTTACATCTCTTTTTCAATTTGAAAAACGGGCTTAATATCAACCGGCAAATTATTTAATTTGTTTCTTAAAATTTCCATCGAAGGAGAATTGACCGCATATTTTTCAATTAGATTTTTTGCGCCTTCATAATTTCCTTCTGCCTGAATCATCAAAACCAAATTTGCCAATTCTTTTAACGCCGGATTTATTTTTTCAAAATTAACTTTTACTTTTTGTTTTTGCTCATCAAATTCGTAAGCGCCTTTTTCTAAAAGATAATTGTAAATTATTGCGTTGCCGCCGCCGTGCGCTTCGTTAATTCCGAACCTTACCGAGCGGAAAATTCCTGCAAGAAAAGTTGACCAAATTTCTTTTTCGGATTCTTTTGAGTAAACACCTTTTTCAATCATGAAAATATTATTGAACATTCCCAAAATATCGGCTTTACATTCTTCAATTTTTGAATAAGTTTCTTTCAATTCTTTTTTTACTTCCGTATCAACACCGTTCTTTTTAATAAATCCGGGTCCGACTCCGTGAGAAATTTCGTGCATCAAAGTATGATTGAAAAATCCGGAAAATGTAACATATTTTAATTGAGATTCATCAAGAACAATTTCCGCAATCGGTTTTAACAATTTTTCAAATTTTGCTTCGTGAAGATTTTTAAGCATAACTTTTTTAGAACCTTTTGCTGCGCGGACTCTTTCATCGTTCGGTAAATTAAAAGCCAAAGTTTGTACACCAGCTTTTGTATCTCCGGCGGAAAATACTTGATTTGAAACTACCATTGGAGATTCACTTCCGCGATTAAAATTTTTGTGCTCATCGGGAATCGGTAAATTCTTTTCGATATCATTCAAATATTTTTCGAAGATCATTAACTTTTCGCTTTCAACCGGATCTTTTATCGTTAAGAAACTTTCAAATGCCGCTTTGTAATTGAACATTTCATCTTCATAAACTTCGTACGGACCAATTATAAATTCAATTGTATTATCTTTCAAATCCATCCAAGCCATATCGCTTTCGTAATAATCATTAGTTTCAAAAGCTTTTGCACGAAGTTCAAGATATTTTTTCAAAGATTCATTTTCAGAATTTGCCGCGGCTTCACGCAATAAATTTGCGGCTTTGGTAAGTTTGTCATTATAAAATTCAGAATAAGGAATTGCAACAAGTTTATTTTCTTTTCTTCTAATTACGGTAAATTCGGAAGTGAAATTTTTTTCATCATCAGGATTGTTTTTAATATGATTTTCAAATTCTTCTTTTGTCATATCTTCCGGATAAAAATTTGCTCCGGCAGGTTTTTTCTCGTTTCCGTAAAACGGTTCGTTATGATTTAATCTGTCAAAAGGTCCGAACATTATATTGAAATATTTCAAAGTTAAAACCGCTTCGGCAGATTTTTGATTTTGCAATTCGGATTTTATTTTTTCATTTTTTGAATAAACCTGATTTAAGAAAATTTCATCCATCAATTTTGATGCTTCGTATAATTTCTTAACAACAATTTTATCTTTTTCAGATAGAATTGAATGATCGTATTTTAATTCGGTTTCAACAAATTTGGAAATTTTTTCTTCAAGCATTTTCTTATCCTTAAAATTCTGTGCGGTTAAATTTAAGTTCATTAATAAAAGTAAAGCGGTAAAAATGAAAGTAAAAATTTTCATGATTAATTTCTCCCGTGAAAAAATATTAAAAGTCAAATGTCATTCCGGCAAAGTCCGGAATCAGACATTTTTCAATCTTAAAATCATTCAGTTAATATAAAAAGAAAATTTTCTTAATTGAAATGTATATTTTGAAATTACTACTGTATAAAAAAGTGAACACAAATTTATTTCATTTAAAGAAATTATTGAATTTTCTGCTTAAAACAATTTGGCACACACTTTGAATAAATATTTACAGAACAATTTATTTGAGGTGTGCGATGAAAAAATTACTAATACTTTTTGCAATTGTTTTTGCAGTGTTTGTATCAAATGCGGAAGCAAAAAACAGATACGGCGGCGGAGTAAATTTCAATTACTTCTACGGCTCGCTTTCTCCATACGGTGAGTGGATCGAAATAGATTATGATCTTTATGCTTGGCGTCCGGCTTATGTTTCAAAAAGATGGGCTCCTTACACAGTAGGAAGATGGGTTTGGACAACTTACGGCTGGTATTGGGATTCATACGAACCATTCGGCTGGGCTACTTATCACTACGGAAGATGGCACTTTGATGATTATTACGGATGGATCTGGATTCCTGATTATGAATGGGCACCTGCCTGGGTTGAGTGGAGATATGATGATAATTATATCGGCTGGGCTCCGCTTCCTCCTTATGCACATTACAGACGCGGAGTTGGAATTCATTTTTCAATAGATTTTCATTTTCCTGTTACTCATTGGCATTATGTTCCCGTAAAACATTTTCACGGATATGATGTTCACCGTTATATGGTAAAAGACAAAGTAAAACACAAAATTCACGGTAAAACAAAATACAGAAACGCTTATGATTACCGCGATGGCAGAATTATAAACAGAGGAATTGACCGTGATTTTGTTGAAAGAAGAGGAAATATAAAAATTAAAGAAAGAAATATTTTCGAGACAGATAAATTCAGAGAAAATCGCGGAAACAATAATGACAGGATCGAAATATTCAGACCGAACGAAAATGAAATAAACAGATTCAGAAATGTTGAAAGATACGATTTTAAAAGATCAGACAGAAAATCAAATCTTGATGTAGCAAAAATTGAAAGAAGAGAAACGGGAATTTCGAGAGATAGAAATAATGATAACTTAAGAAATGATAGAACCGGTGACAGAGGAAAACCTGAAATTCGTGATGACAGAAAATCTAACGAAATAAGAAAAAACGACTCAAGAAATGAAAACAGAAATGATGTTCAAATTAAAAGAAATGAAAAAGAAACTCCGAAACCGAATTCCGCTCCTGTGAATAAAGAAAGAGAAATAAAGAGAAACGATAATAATTCCAACAGCGGAAATGTTTTCAAGGAAAGAGAAGTTAAAAGAAACGAGAACAATGTTAGAACAAATTCTTCAGGCAGAAATGAAGTAAAAACAAGAGAAAACAGAAATACTGATAGAAAAAGATAAGTTTCATTTCTGAATTCCTAAAAATGTTAATTCGAAAAAGCCCGGTTGAAAAACCGGGTTTTTTTATTGTAAAATTTTGTTTTCGATTTAAAGTAATTTTTTCGATATGTAATCAAAGACAGATAAATTTATCTCTCGTCATTCCGGCTTGGCTGGAATCTTTTTTCAGATTTCATAAAAAATAATTTTCAAAACTTAAAAAGTAGACTCGTAAAATATATTTACTTTCTCAAAATTCAAATAAAAATTTTGCATGCTATAAATTTATAAATTGATAGTTATTTATTATCACAGCTTTGAATTTTTCAAATCTCTAAATCTTTCTAATCTTTTCATCTTTCTAGTCCTTTAATTTCCTTCAAATCTTAATAATCAATATTGCAACAAAATTTTTTCCTGTTTATATTGAATATATAAAAATAGTGAACAAATGCGCACGATATTTCATCTTGATCTGGATGCTTTTTTTGTATCGGTTGAAAGAATTTTAAATCCTTCATTAAAAGGAAAACCGGTAATTGTCGGAGCCGATCCGAATGGTAGAGGAGTTGTTGCCGCTTGTTCTTACGAAGCCCGTAAATTCGGACTCCACTCGGCAATGCCGATAAGACAAGCATATAAACTTTGTCCGCACGGAATTTATCTTCACGGGCATTTCCACGAATATGAAAATTATTCGGAAGCAGTAAAAAATATACTTCAAAAATTTGCGCCTCAAATTGAGCAGGCATCAATCGATGAATTTTATATGGATTTTTCCGGCTGCAAACATATTTATAAATCTTACACAGAGCTCGCTTCGTTAATTCAAAAAGAAATTCAACATAAATTAAATCTTCCTTGCTCAATCGGAATTGCCGGAAATAAAACCGTTGCAAAAATTGCTTCGGATTGCATGAAACCGCAAGGAATTACTTTTATTTATCCCGGTATGGAAAAAGAATTTTTGCGCAGAATGCCGGTTGAAACAATTCCCGGCGTTGGAAAAGTTACGCTTAAAACTCTGCATGATAAAGGATTTTATTTGATCGGCGATATCGCAAAATTTCCGTTGAACTATTTTTCCGCTGCGCTCGGACAAAACGGAATTGATCTTTGGGAAAAAGCGAACGGAAAAGGACCCGAATTTTTAACTGCTTTCCACGAGCAAAAAAGCGTTTCGAAAGAACACACTTTCAAAAATGATGTAATAAGTTTGAAATTAATTCAAGATACGATTTTTGAACTTACCGGCGAAGTAAGTCAAATTTTGCGTGACCATAATTGGCAGGCAGCAACAATTTCGATCAAACTTCGCTATTCGGATTTTACAACAATTACGCGCGCAAAAACAATTCTGCCGACAAATGATGATAAAATAATTTACGAAACCGCCGTACAACTTTTGCAGAAAGCTTACTCAAGAAGAATTGCGGTAAGACTTATCGGAATTCATTTAAGCAAATTTTCGCACGCGGCAGAGCAGCAATTTTTATTTGAGACCGAAGACGAAAAAAGAAAAAGAATGCTCGGCGCGGTTGATGAACTTCGCGCAAAATTCGGATTTGATTCTGTAAAAATCGGGAGTGTGTAAAATGTTCAGTCTTCATACACATTCAAATTATACGCTGTTAAAATCAACAATAACAATTGATGAAATAATTACGCATGCAAAAAACAATAATTTAAATTTTGCTTCGTTAACGGATTTGAACGGAATGTATGGCTTAATTCAATTTGCAAAAAAAGCGAACGAAAATAATTTGAAGCCGGTTTTAGGCGCTGAAATTGATGATCCGCAAAATCAAAATTTAAGTATTCAGATCTTTGCAAAAAATAACGAAGGATATTCGCTTCTTTGCAAAATAATTACCGCGCGTAAATTAAAACAGGATTTTTCGATCTTTGAAATTTTTGAGCGCGATATTGAAAATCTTTTCATCATTACTAATTCAATTGAAATTTTAGAGAGAGTAAAATTTCATAACCGGCGCGGAAATATTTTTGCCGGACTTATTGTTACCAAAAAGCAAAAAAATCATACACGCAAAGTTTATGAATTTGCAAAGGAAAATAATTTTCAAATTGTTGCTTCGCATCCCGCATATTTTTTGAACAAAGAAGATTTCATTCTTCACAAAATCGTAACGGCAATCAGATTAAACAAATCAATAGAAAATTTAAATGATGATGAAATTGTTGATGAAGAATTTTTTCTTCCTTCAATTCCGGAATTCCAAAATACCTGGAAAAATTTGCCGGAAGCTCTGCAAAGTATTGATTTTATTGTTCAAAACTGCAATGTGAATTTGGAAATAGGAAAATATAAATTTCCGCATATAACTTTACCGAAAGAAGAAACTCCATTTTCGTTTCTTTGGAAAATTTGCTTTGAAGGACTTTCAAAAAGATATCAGCCGATTACTGAAAAAGTCGTAAAGCGGCTTCAATACGAACTTGATGTAATTAACGAATTAAATTTTACCGAATATTTTTTGATCGTTGCCGATATTGTCCGCGAAGCAAAAAGAAGGGGAATGATGTTAATCGGGCGCGGCTCTGCTGCAAACAGCCTTATTGCGTTTTGTTTGGAATTTACTCAAGTCGACCCGATTGAAAATGATCTGTACTTTGAAAGATTTTTAAATCGAGGCAGACTTTCTCCGCCGGATATTGATCTGGATTTTTCGTGGAAAGAGCGCGATGAAATTGTAAAATATGTTTTTGAGAAATTCGGTTATGATAAAGTCGCAATGATCTCAACAACTGTAACTTTCAGGGCGCGCTCGGCTTTTCGTGAAGTTGCAAAAGCATTCGGATTTTCGAATGATGAAATTTCAAAGTACAGCAGATTTATTCCATGGACGAGCGCGAAAAATCTTATTGATATTCATAAAATTTTTCCTGAAACGAAATCTTTGGATTTTGAAAAAGAGCCCTGGAAAACAATTGTAAAATATGCGGCACGATTAGCTGATTTTCCAAGATATATAAGTATTCATCCGAGCGGCATTGTAATTTCTGCCGAGCCGCTTACAAATTGGGTTTCGCTGGAATTTGCAAAAAATAAAGGATTGGGAATCATTGTAACTCAGCCGGATATGTATTCAATTGAAGATCTGGGATTAATAAAAATTGATCTTTTAAGTCAAAGGGCGCTGGGGGTTTTGCGTACTTCACTTCTTACTATAAATTCGAATTAGAAATCACAACACTTTAGAATTTTACGATTTCGAAATATATTTTCGACAAAAAAAATCTTTAAATAATTTCCGCAACAAATGAAGTCTTACTTGAGAAATCCTTACATAAAAGAATTAGTATTCCTCAGAATCGTTTTGAATTGGAAAAAATTATGGGGAAGTAAAAATCTGGAAATCCCAGACAATTTTAATTTGGCAGGAATTTCAATTCTCAAATTTTAGAATCGAAAATTAAAATTCAAGAAAAATGACATCTTGTATTATTTAAAATATTAAATTGAAAACAAGATTTTTCATTAAAAAGATAAAAATATCTGTTAATTTCATATAATTTTTTTACTTTTGTGAGTTGAATAATAATTTTTATTTATACTGGCCCAAAAATTGTTTTAGCTTATAAAATAAGATACAAAGTTTAATTTTGTTAAATTTAATAAATCGGAGTTCAATTAATGGAAAGACAAAAAGTAACAATTGACGGAAATGAAGCAGCGGCGTACGTAGCGCATCAAGTCAATGAGGTTATTGCAATTTATCCGATTACTCCATCTTCACCCATGGGTGAACATTCTGATGAGTGGTCTGCTAAAGGCAACAAAAATATATGGGGAACTATCCCTTCCGTTACAGAAATGCAAAGTGAAGGTGGTGCCGCAGGTGCCGTTCACGGTGCGCTTCAAAATGGTGCTTTAACAACAACTTTTACGGCATCGCAAGGATTGTTGTTAATGATCCCGAACATGTACAAAATTGCCGGTGAATTAACTCCGACAGTTTTTCATGTTACAGCCCGTTCAATTGCTGCGCAAGCTTTGTCAATCTTTGGTGATCATAGTGATGTTATGGCAACCCGCCAAACCGGATTTGCAATGCTTTGCTCTAACTCAGTTCAAGAAGTTATGGATTTTGCTCTTATTAGTCAAAAAGCAACTTTGGAATCAAGAATTCCTTTTGTCCACTTTTTTGACGGATTCAGAACTTCACACGAAGTAATGAAAATTGAACAGCTTGCAGTGGAAGATTTAAAAGCAATGGTTGATGATCAATATGTTCTTCAACACAGAAAACGTGCTTTAACTCCTGATGCACCCGTATTAAGAGGAACTGCACAAAATCCTGATGTCTATTTCCAGGGAAGAGAAACTGTAAACAAATTTTATGATGCTTGTCCTGAAATTGTTCAAAATGCAATGAACAAACTAGGAGAACTTACAGGAAGAAAATATAATTTATTCGATTATTACGGCGCTCCGGATGCAACAAGAGTAATTGTTATCATGGGTTCAGGCGCTGAAGCGGTTGAAGAAACAGTTGATTATTTAACTTCAAAAGCTGAAGAAAAAGTAGGTGTTTTGAAAATCAGATTGTTCAGACCTTTTTCGGTAAAACATTTTATTGAAGCTTTACCTAAATCAGTTGAAAAGATTGCTGTTTTAGATAGAACAAAAGAACCCGGTGCTTTAGGCGAACCTTTATATCTTGATGTTGTTTCCGCAATAAGTGAAATGATGGCAAGTGAAAATGCACCTTTTACAAAAATGCCTAAAATTGTTGGCGGAAGATACGGACTTTCTTCAAAAGAATTTACTCCGGCAATGATCAAAGCAGTTTACGATGAACTTAAAAAAGATGCACCGAAAAATCATTTTACAATCGGTATTAAAGATGATGTTACAAATACCAGTTTGGAATTTGATGAAAACTTTACCACTGAAGGAAGTGAAGTATTCCGCGCATTATTCTACGGATTAGGCGCTGATGGTACGGTTGGTGCAAATAAAAATACCATTAAAATCATTGGTGAAGAAACCGAAAATTACGCTCAGGGATATTTTGTTTACGATTCAAAAAAATCAGGATCAACAACCGTATCTCACTTAAGATTTGGTAAAAAACCGATCAAATCAACTTATTTGATAAAGAAAGCAAATTTTATCGGAATTCATCAATTTAATTTCATTGAAAAATTTGATATTCTAAACAATATTCTTGAAGGCGGAACAATTCTTCTTAACAGTCCATATTCAAAAGAAGAAATTTGGGAAAAATTACCAAAAACATTCCAGCAACAAATAATCAACAAGAATTTAAATTTCTATGTAATTGATGGTTATGAAGTTGCAAAACATACCGGAATGGGAACAAGAATAAATACGATAATGCAAACTTGCTTCTTCGCAATTTCAGGCGTTCTTCCGAAAGATGAAGCAATTGAACAAATCAAAAAAGCTATCAAAAAAACCTACGGCGCAAAAGGCGAAGAAATCGTAAGAAAGAATTTTGAAGCCGTTGATGAAACTTTGGCTCACTTGCATAAAATTGAAGTTCCGGAAAAAGTTACAAGCTCAATTGAACTTCCTCCGGTTGTTTCGGATAAAGCTCCTGATTATGTAAAAGAAGTTCTTGGAAAAATTTTAGAAGGAAAAGGCGATGAAGTTTCCGTTAGCCAAATGCCGGTTGATGGAACATTCCCTACTGCTACTGCACAATGGGAAAAAAGAAATATCGCTTTGGAAGTTCCTGAATGGGATAATGAAATTTGTATCCAATGCGGAAAGTGCGCTATGGTTTGTCCTCACGCAACTATCAGAAGCAAAGTTTATCCGATGGATCTTTTGAAAGATGCGCCTTCAACTTTCAAATATATGAAAGCAAAAGGAAAAGAATTCGGCGAAAACATGGCTTACACAATTCAAGTAGCAGTTGAAGATTGTACCGGCTGCGAACTTTGCTTTGAAGTATGTCCGGTTAAAAATAAAACCGAAGTTAAGAAAAAAGCTTTGAACATGGTTCCGCAATTAATGGTAAAAGAAAGAGAAAAAGAAAACTGGGATTTCTTCTTGAACATACCTGAATTTGACAGACGTGAAGCATCAGTTTCTACAATTAAAGGAAGTCAGTTATTACAGCCTTTATTTGAGTTCAGCGGTGCTTGTACAGGTTGCGGTGAAACTCCTTACGTAAAACTTGTTTCGCAACTATTTGGTGATAGAATGGTTGTAGCAAACGCAACAGGATGTTCGTCAATCTACGGCGGTAACTTGCCGACAACTCCTTGGGCAGTAACTAAAGAAGGAAAAGGACCGGCTTGGTCAAATTCATTGTTCGAAGATAATGCTGAATTCGGTTTAGGAATGAGATTGGCTGTTGATAAACATAATGAATATGCTAAAGAATTATTAACAAGATTAACAGATGTTGTCGGTGTTGAATTAGCTGATGCAATTTTGAATGCCGATCAAAAAGATGAAGCCGGAATTTACGAGCAAAGAGAAAGAGTTGAAAAATTAAAAGATATCCTTAAAGGAAATAATTCATCTGAAGCTACTCAATTAATTTCACTAGCTGATTATTTAGTTAAAAAATCAGTTTGGATTATGGGTGGTGACGGATGGGCTTACGATATCGGTTTTGGTGGATTGGATCATGTTCTTGCTACCGGCAAAAATGTAAACATTTTAGTTCTTGATACTGAAGTTTACTCAAATACCGGCGGACAGATGTCAAAATCAACTTCATACGGAGCGGTTGCCAAATTTGCCGCAGGCGGAAAACCGACAGGTAAAAAGGATCTTGCGATGATGGCAATGAGTTACGGAAATGTTTATGTTGCTAAGATTGCAATGGGCTCAAATGATGTTCATACACTAAAAGCAATTTTGGAAGCTGAAGCTTATGACGGTCCTTCAATAATTATTGCTTACAGTCACTGTATTGCACACGGTATCGATATGTCAAAAGGATTGGAAAGCCAAAAACTTGCAGTTGAATCCGGACACTGGCCATTATTTAGATATAATCCTTTATTAGCTTTAGAAGGAAAAAATCCTTTAAAACTTGATTCAAAAGCTCCTAAAATTGCAGTTAAGGATTACGCTTTAAAAGAAACAAGATATAAGATGTTGGAAAAATCAAATCCCGAAGCATCAAAATATTTGCTTGATTTGGCTCAAAAAGAAGTTGAGAAAAAATGGCATTATTATGAATATATGGCTTCGTTCGATCCTAAAAAAGATGATAAGCAAGAAGATGTAAAACCTTCTGAAAATTAAATAATTTTATGTGCCCTTTAGAAAAAGGGCACATTTTTCAAAAATCAAAATAAGGTTTTGAATATGGATTTAAAAACAACATACATGGGTTTGGAATTAAAAAATCCGATCGTTCCATCTGCTTCGCCTTTATCTGAAAGCGTTGATTCAGTAAAACAAATGGAAGATGCCGGCGCAGCTGCCGTAGTGGTTTATTCTTTATTTGAAGAACAAATTACTCACGAAGAAAATGTTCTGGATTATTATTTAATTCAATCAGGTGAAAGATATGCCGAAGCTTTATCATATTTTCCGGAAATCACCGATTACAGAAAAGGTCCGGTTGAATATCTTGAACACATTTCAAAATTGAAAAGAGCAGTTGATATTCCTATAATCGGAAGTTTGAACGGAGTAAGCGTTGGCGGATGGATGCGCTATGCAAAAGAAATTGAAGAAGCAGGCGCAGATGCATTGGAATTGAACGTTTACTATATCCCCACTGATGTAAATTTGCCCGGTTCACAAGTTGAACAAATTTATGTTAACAATTTAAAAGCCGTAAAAGAAAATGTCAAAATTCCGGTTGCGGTAAAAATGAGTCCGTATTTTTCATCAATGGCTAATATGGCAAAAAAACTTGATGAAAACGGAGCTGATGCTTTGGTAATGTTCAACAGATTTTATCAGCCTGATTTCAATCTTGAAGAATTAGAAGTTGTTCCTAATCTTGAACTTAGTTCAAAATGGGAATTAAGATTACCTTTAAGATGGATCTCTATTTTATACGGTAGAATTAAAGCCAATATGGCTGCTACTAGCGGTGTTCATGATTTTGAAGATGTATTAAAAGTTATGATGGCCGGCGGCGATGTTGCAATGGTTTGCTCTGAATTATTACGTCACGGAACTTCAAGAATTACCCAAATGCTTGAAGGAATAACAAGATGGATGGAAGAAAAAGAATACGAATCAGTTACACAAATGAAAGGCAGCATGAGCCAAAAATCAGTTTTGGAACCTGCAGCTTTTGAACGCGCTAACTATATGAAAACACTTCAAAGTTACAAGCAAATCATCTAAAAAAATTAAGGGCTGCTCCGGCAGCCTTTTTTATTGCAACTTATTCTACAATCAAATTGTAAAAAGAAAAATTTCTCCGGATAAAATTCAAATGAATCAATTTTTACCGGAGTTTGTTTAAAATTAATCATTTAGAAATTTTTTTACCTAATTTTAAATATTCTTTTTATTATTTTTGCCAAAGTAATTTTAAACGGTTATAAATGAAATTTTTTATATATATAATTTTTATTCTGATAAATGCTTCAGTAATTTTTGCTCAAAACGGATTAGTAAATTCTTATCATCCGAACGGAATTGTTGCCGAAGAAAATTTTTACGTCAAAGATGTTCTCGATGGAATTTCACGAAGCTATTATGATAACGGAGTTTTGAAAGAAGAAAAAAATTACATGCTTGGAAAACTTCACGGAACTTACAAAACTTTTTACGAAAACGGTGCGCCGAAAGAGGAATATACGATAGTTGACGGAAAAAAAGACGGAATCTCGAAAGAATTTTACAATAACGGCGGACTAAAAACTCTTTATGTTTTTGAAGACGGAATTTTAAAAGAAACCAAGCATTTCAGATTTGATGCAACTCTTCCGGTACCGAAAGTTTTGACCGCGGATGAAAAATATCAAATTGAATTGGAAAAATATCAAAAAGAATTGGAAGCTTATAATAGGCAAGTAAGCGCGCAAAGATCTTCCAGATCGAAAAGGAATGAAGTTGTTCCTCCAAAGAATGATAAAATTCTGGATGAGGAAGAAGAAAATATATTTTTAGCGTTAGAGGAACAGCCCGAACCTATAGGCGGAATGGCTGAAATTCATTCAAAATTAATTTATCCTGAACTTGCAAAAAGAGCCGGAGTAGAAGGTACCGTTGTTGTAAATGCTTTGGTAAATGAAGAGGGAAACGTAATCAAAACTAATGTTTTAAAAAGCATTGGCGCCGGCTGTGATGAAGCTGCTGAAAGAGCAATAAGCAGAACCAAATTTAAGCCGGGCAAACAGCGAAATAAAAATGTTCAGGTTTGGGTGGCGCTTCCGGTGGTTTTTAAGCTGAAATAGTTTTAAAATCATATTGATTATTAAGCAAAACTTATTTAATTTTGAAAACAATTTACGGGGCTATAGCTCAGCTGGGAGAGCGCTTGAATGGCATTCAAGAGGTCAGCGGTTCGATCCCGCTTAGCTCCA